>DYKV01000516.1 GCA_020722415.1 Anaerolinea sp. | reverse complement strand
ACCTGCGCCGCGAAGCGCAGCGGAGCGGCGTCAGGTGGAAGCGCGTGTTGGGCGGGCATCACTCGCTAAAATGGCGAATACGGAAAACGCTAGGGCCAATCACCGCGAAAGCACGCGGCAGTTCTGTAGCGTGCTGATTGATCGCAGAAGCAACTATCTCTGCTTTGCGGCTGGGCGATAGTCCTGCCAAGCGTATCAGTACAATGCCGTGCGGATGAAGATGCTGGCGAAAGACCATCTCTCCAAAATCCTTGTCGGCGGTCAGCAACAAGGCGGTCTCCTGATTGGCCGAGGCGAGGACGATATCGTCGGAAATGCCTGGCTCCATCTCCGCAACATACCACACCCGATGACCATCTTGCCGAAGACGCTCAACGATTTGACGGTCAATACTTTCGTCAGCCACGAAATTCATCTAACTGTCTCGGCCAGAGGATAAACCACATCAGCCCGCAAAGCTTCTTTGGCAAATGCGATTGCCGCCAACACTGCTTCGCGCGTCAGCCGAGGATGGGCATCGAGGATTTGTTCTATGGTTTCACCGGCCGCCAGTTTTTCCAAGATCAGTTCCACTGTGATCCGTGTGCCTGCGACAACAGGTTTGCCCATCATCACGTTCGGATTGGAAACAATCAATTGTTTCTCCATAAATTATCTCCACCATAATACTTTACACGATGTCCCTGCCCGCCCAACTAGGGGTTTGGTTGACTACTTCTTCATAACAGCCTTTATCTTGCCATAGTCATAAATGATGCTATATTATGACAGCACCCGCATAAATAGCAAGAACCGGCTTGGACTGTTCACGATTTAAATATAAATCTTCTTTCGGAAATGTCAAGCACTACGTGGCAGCATTCCCAATATGGAAAATATCGGGCATAAGCCTTGCCAAAATGAGCCAAACAAGGAATTTTCATTAAGTTCCGATAACGATATTCATTAAGAAGTTGTATCTGGGATGCGCTTCTTTGTCATTTTTTTGCTTAGGCAAGGTGAAAATCCATTCAAGCGGTGCATTATTCGGTTCTCCCGGTTTTTTGGGCAATATAAACCTTGCAGTAAATCGCTTGGAATACCGAGAAAACGATACCGGATAAGTTTTGTCAGCTTCATATTGAGAATTGCAGAATTCACTTTTTACAGATTGCGACCGACATTAACCCGTAGTAAAATCAATCACTACTCATCACAAAGGCGGAACTCATGGACACATCCAGAAAAGTCATCCTCATCATGTCCGATGCATTGCGCTACGATACAGCGGTAAACGGAATGGGCTTCCTCGGCCATCTGGTTGAAAAAGGAAAAGCCAGCCTATATAAAATTCATGGCGAGTTACCCAGCATGTCCCGCCCGATGTACGAGACAATCCATACCGGCTTACCGGCTTTTGAACACGGCATTGTGTCGAATTATGTCGTGCGCCGCTCGAATTTCCCTAATCTTTTCCAAATCGCCCACGAAGCCGGCAAGATAACCGCCGCAGCAGCGTATTATTGGATTTCTGAACTTTACAACCGGGTACCCTATGATCCCATTCTTGATCGTGAAGTGGATGACCCCCAAT
>DYKV01000515.1 GCA_020722415.1 Anaerolinea sp. | reverse complement strand
AAAGATTGGTGGAACCCAAAATTTACCGATAGAGAGAAACGAAAGGATCAATGCAGTACCAAAGAATAAAATCGAAAATCCAATCAAAATATAATCACGGCGGTGATATTCGAGCGTATCTAGCCAGGTGCGGGGACCCACCCCAAATGCACGCAAATCCATTGCATCAATAATATCCTCACTAGCAATAATCGCATGGATGGTTACTGGAACAATTAAAGGCGCCATCTTCCGCACCTGGGCAATTAATCCACCTTTCAGTTTTTCCAGTTCATAACCGCGGGCGCGTTGAGCATCCAATGTCAGTTGGAAATCGCGCCCAAACGTCGGAATAAAGCGCATGGTCAAATCAATTGCGTAAGCAATCTTATCCGGTAACCCTAACCCACGAAAGGTGATCCCATAATGAGCGGGATTAATTGTATATGGAATCACAATTGTCATACAAGCCAAGCTGAAAACACGCAGCAGCTGGCTCAAAGCAAAAAACGATCTCTCCCAGGTAATATTAATGGCTGGCTGCCATCCAAAAATATGAAAAGGCAACGCCAATCGCTTAATTAAGTGTTCCTGATGGTAAACCTCGATCCCGCCTCGCCCGGTCAGAAAGGTAAGAAATGCAAAAAAGAAAATAAAGCTAATAATAAAAAGTAACGGACGGCGCATTTCCCGCCATTCCACCCCAGAAGTCAGTAATACCAACAAGGCAATCAAGGCGAAAACAGATAGATAGCGCATATCCCAAAACATGAGGGTGGAAGCTAAAAAGCAACCATAAAATATGAACCAAGCTCGTGGATCAAACCACTGTACTAAAGATTTTCTTTTTCGATATCGCCAAGCTACTAACACAATAAATTCCTTTGGATTTTGTGCCGCACCGTCACCAATTGTGACGGTGCGGCAGGGAATAAAACTTTATCGCCCAGACTGGCGCTGGACTGCGACGTAGGCTGCTTCTAAAATTGGCACGAGGATTGCCGCAAAAATTAAATTAGGCCCTGCTGAGGGAAGGAATTCCCCCACAATTGCAACGCCCAATGGGAATCCGTTAATCCACACATCCGAAATGGCAGCAAACCCCAAGCCGATTAAATCCCCTAACATCCCCCAGGTGACAGCAGCAGCTATGTCGAGATTGTCGCGGAATAAGTAACGCACTGCTAACACCAAAATCAAGCCGACAATCGCGGAGAGTCCGGCGAAACCCGAAATCGGTTGATCGCCGAAAATATTTTGTTCCGGCGCGAAATACAGCATATTCGGCACTGTCCGGTTGACAAAATAAACTAGAGTTGCCAGGATTGCCAGTACAACGCTAATGATCAAAACTGTGTTGACACTCTTTTTCTTATCCGGGAAAAGCAATGCCATACCTGAGATCAAACCAACCAATCCATTGCCAATGCTCCACTGCGGTGAAAGTCCAAATCCGGTCAAAGCATCACCAAACATATTTCCAACCGCGCCGGTAAAGAAGCCCACCACTGGTCCAAATGCATAACCAAAAAACATCGGTATAGCGATCGCTGGTCGTAATGCCACCTGACTCACCGAGGGGACAACAAATACGGT
>DYKV01000514.1 GCA_020722415.1 Anaerolinea sp. | reverse complement strand
TTTTTCATTCTGCTATTTTAGCTTATTTTGAATTTAATTTTGGGTAGGTACTTACATTTGACCATCAACAGATACGATAACCCGACTTCCAGCTTCTGCCACACCTTCAATAGTTGGTGTTGTGTGATTGGTAATATCATCCGTTGAAGAGCTTCCACTATCATCACTAGCAATCAAATCAATCGTTGCATTGTTCACAACCGTATCAATCGTGATTTGTTGCGTATTTGAAGCTCTATTTCCTGCCAAATCCTCAACCGTAATCGTCAAATCATGAACGCCATCACTCAACTCAGGAGTAGTAAATGAATACTTACCATTTTCATCAGCCACCACAACACCCAAGACTCCACTAGCATTTGAGATGATAACGGTACTTCCAGCCTCTGCCGTTCCGCTAATCGCTGGAGTTGTATCGTTGGTAATATTGTCATTATTTAAACTTCCACTATCACTTGCATCTGCAATATCGATTTGTGGTTGAACCATAGTCGTATCTATCGTCATCTTTTGCGTTGTCGTTGAGATATTTCCTGCTCTGTCTTCAGCCTCCACACTTAAAGTTTGCACACCATCAGCGATTGACAAAGTTGTGATACTATACGCTCCATTCTCATCAGCCACAGCACTACCAATAACCGTACCATCAGCCAATTTTACACTAACTGTTGCTCTAGGCTCCGTGACACCTGTAATTGTTGGCGTATTGTCTTTTGTAATGTTGTCTGTATGAGAACTTCCACTATCACTAGATACTACAATATCAACACTCGGAGCGATAGGAGCAACCACATCTACAAGAGCTTGAATCTCCGCCAAACTGTCCACATCTACATCACCTTTTGAAGCAATCGTTTCCAAAAGTACTACTGTTCGTTTTGGCGTTAAATCATTCATACCTGCAAGTTCTAACTCAGCTTGAGTAATCGTAGGTGTTCCACCATTTGCTAAATCAATAATCTTATCAGCAATATCCGCTAAAGTTTGGATTTTCGCCAAAGTGTTTATATCTCCAGCCACTGCATTATCCAAAATATCATTGAAAAGTGCTATCTCTTGAGGAGTTGTCAAACGCTCATCAAGCCCTAAAATAGCCAAATCATCACTATTTAACTCTTCTGTACTCAACGCATTGTTATTTCCATCCGCCAAAGCCAAAAGTTTATCCAAAGTAACCATCACAACTTTACTCTCATCAACCGCCACTTTAGCCTCTTGAGCTTTATCATTCGCATTGTCAATCGAACTCTCAATAGCCGAAGTATCAACAGGAATCTCACTAGCCATGGTTACACTTTGAAGATAATCATCAAGTGCATTTTGTGTCTCCATAGCCGAATTGATAGCATTCTCAGAAGCCTTAGTGGCATTTTCTTGAGCCGTTTTCGCCAAATCCACATTTTCTTGCGTTGGATTTTCAAGAGCATTATCTTGTGCCTCTTTAGCCAATATCGCTTTTTCTTGTGCAATTTTAGCCATATCATCTGTTGCAGTTGCCAAAGCAAGAACAGTTGCAAGTTTATCCGCCACCACTTTATCTGTTGCAACTTCTGTTGCCGTTTGCAAATCAGTAGCC
>DYKV01000072.1 GCA_020722415.1 Anaerolinea sp. | reverse complement strand
TCAAAATTGACATGGCTGAGCAGTTACGGCTCAGGATTAATAAACGGCTATTTTGACAGGGTAGGAAAATCACACTGGAGCGGAAAGCGGTTTAAAGTCATTGAACCAGGTTGCGTGAAGGTTGTTATCGGATTGTCAGCATAAAAATGTAATGGGGAGATGTCCTTTAATGTATTTAAATCTAGAGAAGTTTGTGGGATCACCTGGCAAATTTGCTGCATCAAATTCAATGGAGTAGGATTTTGGATATCTACGAGATCAGCCAATTTCCTTAAAAACAAATTATCAATCAGCATGTAATGATGCCATAAAATTGAATGCGTATTTAATAGAGCGAGAAACTTCGCGGCGATTTGGCGGTCTGCAGAAATGGCGAAATCTTTTTTCAATTCTTTGGTGAAAGTATCGGTTAATGGTGGAAATAGATTGGGATCATAGAGCGGTAGGAAAATCCAGCGTTCAGTTTCGTTCTGTGCGATCCAGACATAAACACTGGTCAGATTGGGTTCTTTTATGGTGAGATCGTCAACAAAAAGTAAAAGATAATTTGTTTGCTGAATAGGTTGAACGGTTGTTTCATTATCCTCGGAAGGATAAATTTTAGGCATAGTTGGCACTGGGTAAGATTTCTGAGTTTGGGTTTCCTTGGAAGCCAGTTCATGAATAGTTGGAAAGGGGGTACGGTTAATATGGTTATGGGCGTACCCAGAAAGATATCCTCCCGTTAATATCCCTACGCCCATGAAGGTGAGGTAAACCAGAGCCGCAAATAACCAGCGATTGATGTGCATGCGCGCAAATTTCCTAATAATAAAGTAGAAAACCCAATAGAATACCGCTGATTAATCCAATAACGGCCATGAAAAGTGAGAGGCTGATCCAATTTTGATCGCGTTCTGACACATTGATCGAAAGGGGAATAGCTGAATCTTTGGGGGATTTTCGGCTTAGTAACCGGACAAGGAATTTCCAAAAAAGGATCTCCACCCAAACCCGAAACGAAGATCCTTTTTGGCTCAATGAAAGATCATTCATGTTATCGAGATGTGGAAATGCGGATAATTTTTCCCTGCTCATTGACGGTTGCGCGGACATATTTCGTTAATTTTTTCTGATTTACTGTAGTGGTGATTGTTTTGAAGACCAATGAGTATTTTTTTTCATTTGATCCGCTGTTCTCGATTTCCCGAATTTGCGGGGTTACTCCACGTAAGTCAGGATACTTCTGATACACTTGTTTAATGGCTTGGGAGAGAATACGATTGTCCATACTTTACCTAATGATTTGTTGCCGACGGCGCAAAAAAGCTGGAACGTCCAGATTGGATAAATCGGCTGTTGCAATCTCGACATCACTTAATAATCGCGGGCGAGTTGCTCGATTATTTTGGGTGGGTAACGGTTCGCGGATGGTCACTTCGGCTTCTGGTTTGCGAATTGGTTGAGAGGGCACGCCAAAAGCCTCTTCTAAGGTAGGCGCTCCGATGCCCGTTATTACCAGAATAACCTGAGCACGATTATTCATCCGTTCATCTTCCATAACCCCTAACACGATTTCTGTATCGGGGTTTGCCTGATCATGAAGGCTTTTAATTGCTTGTTCTACTTCATAGAGGGTTAGGTCTTTTCCACCGGTCAAATTGACTATCATCCCAGTGGCATGTTCAAGGGAGACCGATTCAAGCAATGGATGATGCAGTGCTTGATCAATGGCTTCGAGGATCTTGTTTGAACCACTACCTTGTCCAATTGACATAAAGGCGCCGCCACCCATTAACATCATCCTCCGGATATGGGCAAAATCAATGTTTATTACTCCTGTCTCGGTAACTAATTCGGTAATGCCTTGGATGGCTTGGCGCAAGACATCATCAGCCATGTGGAAGGCAACCATGAGCGATTGCCCTTTAGGAACGACATATAATAAACGATCATTCGGAATAGTAATAAGCGTGTGCGTGTGTTGGCGAAGCTCTGCCAATGCTGCAGTGGCATTCGTTTGCCGACGACCCATTTCGAAGGAAAACGGCATAGTTACCACAGCGATGGTCACAATTCCCAATCCTTTGGAAATCTCAGCTGCGACAGGAATAGCACCACTACCTGTTCCTCCACCCATACCTGCGGTAAGGAAAACCATATCCGCACCACTCAGAGCTTTCGCAATGGAATGAGCGCTTTCTTTGGCTGCTTCTCTTCCGATTGAAGGATTACCTCCGGCGCCTAAACCGCGGGTGACGGTTGGTCCAAGTTGTATTTTCGTTGGGGCTGGATTATTTTTCAGCGCTTGAAAATCTGTGTTGGCTGCAATAAATTCAACACCTCGAACACCAAATTCCATCATCCGGCTGATTGCATTTCCTCCACCGCCTCCTAATCCAACCACTTTGATAACCGGTTTATATGGAACAAGATCTGTAGCGGGTGGTTGACTTGGTTGTTCTATTCGGTTAGATGGAAATAATCTGTCCATAACTACTCCTCTATTGGTTGCTGACTACATTGTTACAATTTTCGTGCCAGAATGCGAAATCAGCTCAATTTCACATTGTTGTTTTTCTAAACGATCTAGCTCAGCAGGGGAGAAGAAATCCAAATGGCTTAAGAGGGTTACCCGCTTAGCTTGGATTGCCTCTTCAATAGAAAAGACAATTTTGGGCTGTTTTTGTAAGAGATAAGGTTGAAGCTGAGAAAGCTCATAATTTAACTGCGTTTTTGGCAGAGGAGGAAGAAGTAACACATGCTGATGTTCTTTAGATTTATTGCTTGATGGATTTTGATCGTAGTTTAACGAGTGCACCCAAGTTTTGACCTTATCCGTGAAGGGCTTAGGATGACGGTAAAGATCATACCAAGCTAAATAATTGGTTTGCGAAAAAGGCTCCTCGATGAGCTGAGAGAACGCGAAACAGATAGTATGGTTAGAGAGGGGGAGTATTGCCTCATCATTGGAAAGGGATTGTGTTTGATCCGTGAAAGGAAGCAGTTGTTGGATGATAGACAATCGGCGGTTATCCAAGCGGGAAAGATCAGCTAATTGAATGAGGTTAATGGTCGGAGACGCCTCAAAAAGAATCATGGGCAAAGGTTTGCCAAGCACCCCTTGAGTTATTGCCAAATACCAATCATCAATGTGCAACCCCTTTTGGTCTTGAGAATTCTCGGGGCGGAAAAAGGGGCGAGAGAGAGGAAATCGTTGTGGACCACCCGCTCCCCAATTAAGCGGACGGGATAAATCTCCAACATGGGCGTAAGCGGAAAGAATTATTTTTTCAAGTACTTCGTTCTCTTGGCGCCTGACTAAGCTTTGGAGGGAGAGACGTAAAAATGCGGTGTCCCAAAACTCGTCTGCAACAACTAAAGGTGGAAAAACAGGCTGCATGCCATTTTGGATGGCTGCCTTTGCATAAGGAAGGAAAAGGTCAATGAAACGCTCAACAATGTCTCCATGAAACCATTCTTTTTCTGACCAGAATTGCTGCGAATTCGGCCGGTCAAAAAAAACGAGGTATTGAATGCCGATTTTTTGATAGAAGGATAGCAAGAGTTGGAACTCATGGGGTGGTTTCTGAAGAGTATAGGGAAAGTTAAATCGCAAAATAGGAGTGATTTGCAACTCAAGCAGACCGGTTAGAAATACCTCGGGGATGGCAATCAAATCAGAATTATTTAAAACCACCCAATTCACTCCCAAATCCTTGAGTTCATTCAACCAAAATTCTGCTTCGGTTTGATGATAATGAAGATTATCCGAAAAATATTGCAGACCTAATTTTGAGTTTTCGATCATGTTGATTTCTACTCGCATCCAATAAGTTGGCTTATCCCTATCTATGCAAGAAATATACCAAAAGTCTAAAATTGAAGATGACAAGTATGGTAGAGTTATGGAAGACCTTCATTAACCCAATGAAGAAAAACTAGAAAATGTTATAATCAAATCAGAAGGATATATCCCGGTAATTAAGATATAATTATTGCATCAATATAAATTCATTCCATTTAGGTTGCTTGATTGCTGCGAACGAAAACCTTGATTGAGGGAATTAAATGAAAAAAGCGAAATGTACACTCGACTTGGAATGGTGCGCAGTCCAGATTACTTTTTCAGACAAGTTTGTACCGGCGTTGGTTATGACAAGTGAATCATCTATTTGGTTCATTTGAGGATCGAAGACCGATAAACTTTTTTAGTGAAGCTAAACGATTGATTTGAAGAAATTCAGCGGTGATATTACGCGATTAGTTTATCTCAGCATCATTGTGCTGCTGATCATTGCTCAATCAGCTTGCGCTGAAAATCTGTCCAAAAGCAGCGCCGGAAATCAAAACTCTTTTACTATCGCCCCTATTTTTCGTGAGTTTTATGATCAAATGGGTGGAGAATCCACCTTAGGTAAACCGATCTCTCCTCCTGTCCAGGAAGAAAATTTTATTTATCAATATACTGTGAATGCTGTTTTGGTGAAGGCGACTAATCCGGAGAGCCAAAACGAAGTGTTGTTCTCGCCGGTTGGATTAGATTTTTCCTTGCCCCCATTCAAAATGAAGGGACCGATAAGAGAGGGGGAATACTATGTTCATGACATTCCTATTTATCTTGATTTTATTCCCCTCTATCAAAAAATGGGCGGGCAAAACCGGGTTGGTAAGCCTTTAACTCCTTTGCGATATAACCCACAAAAAAAACGTTATGAACAATTGTTTGAGGGTGTTGGGTTTTATTTTAATGAAACCGAACCAAAGGGGACGGTAAAACTTTTAGCTTATGGTGCCTGGAAGTGTCAGGATGCTTGTATTTATCCGGTTAGTCAAGACGCTAAAGTTATTTTGCCTAAACCAATTGATCCTCATTTTTTCTCGTTTGTGGAACAGCTAGGCAGTGATTTTACCGGCTTCGCTCTAGCGGAAGCAATACAAACGAAGGATGGGAAAATCCAGCAAATTTTTGAGAATGTGGCGCTTAGTTATGACACCCGTCAAAATCCAACTATTCAGCTTGTTGAAATACCTGAAAAACTGGGCATATTACCAATGGACCTGGTCAACAAAACCAGTGATGGAGAGCAGGTTTTTATCCCTTTATCGGGGGAAAAAGGACATAATGTCCCGCGTGAATTTATGGATTATCTCAATTTACACGGCGGGCTGGAAGTCGTTGGAGCGCCAATTAATGAAGCATCTATTGTGGGTAATCAGACTGTATGGCAATGTTTTAAGACAATCTGTTTAGAGAAGGATGGGCAGATCGAGGGTATTTACCAGATCCATCCGAGTGCGTTGGGATTAGAATATTTATATCTGAATAAACCGCAAGGTGGATCTGGTCTGGAAGAAAATACTCCACCATCCCAATTTTCTACCGCGACTCCAATTGATACAGAAACAACGACGATCTTCCAAACTACACCTATAAAAATAGAGATAACTCAATTACATGATTGGGTGGATGTACATACGCCACAGGAAATCAGGGTGGTAATTACCCAAAATCAGTTACCCATAGAAGGACTTATCCCGTATCTGATTATCCCCCGCCCTGATGGTACGCCTATCCAGTTCCCTATGCCCAAAACGGATGCCCACGGGGCATCGCAAGGGCAAATTCCAGCTATTTCTGCCCCAAGCGGAACATTGATTTCTTACAAGGTATGTATAAGAATCCCTGATTTACCCGAGCAATGTGCTCAAGGCGCATATCCAATTTGGACAATGCCTGAATGACTTTTACTTTTTCTCGATGAGTTCGACCGGCAGGTGCTGCAAATCGATCACTGCTTCGTCACAAAAGATCATCGCCCGTTCAATGACATTATTCAGCTCCCGAATGTTGCCCGGCCAATCGTGTTTCATTAAAACCTCCATTGCCCGTGGTGTCACATTTTGAATATTAGTTCCCCGGTGGGGGTTATATTTGCGGATGAAAAAACCAACTAATTCGGGGATGTCTTCTTTATGTTCTCGAAGGGGCGGGACTTCTAAATCAACAACTTTTAGCCGATAATATAAATCCGAACGAAAAGCCCCTTCCCCTATCATCTTTTTTAAGTTGCGGTTAGATGCTGCGATAATCTGAACGTCTACCTTTATTTCGACATTTCCACCTAATCGGCGGAATGAGTGCTCATCCAAAGCCCTTAATAATTTCGATTGAGTTTCGACTACCATGGAGGATATTTCATCTAGAAACACTATACCACCATCGGCGGTTTCCATTAGTCCCAATTTCCTTTTCTCGGCGGTTGTAAACGCTCCTTGTTCGTGGCCAAATAATTCCGATTCAAATACGGATGGCGGTACTGCGCCACAATCAATTGCCATAAAGGGTTTGTTTGCCCGTGGGCTCATTTTATGCATAGCCTTGGCTAATAAAGACTTTCCAGTTCCAGTTTCACCAGTGATCAAAACGGACACCGAGGCGCTGGCTGCCCGTTGGGCTTGTTCATACAAGCGGCGCATGATGGGAGATTTCCCGATAATAAAATCAATATTTCGCAATTGAGCCTGACGATAAAAGGCTAGCTCACGCCGCAGAGAAACATTGTCGGCCGCGCGTTGTAAAGTCTTGTCCAGCTGGATAAAGCTAATCGGTTTAGGCAAGAAATCCGTTGCACCAGATTTCATCGCCTCAACTGCCATTTCAATATCCCCGTTTCCGGTTACGACAATAACAGATGGCCGAATAGCCATATTGATGGTTTCATTGAGCAAAGTTAAACCATTTCCGTCTGGCAAGTATATATCCAACAGGACAATATCACCAATTCCTTGTTTTAGTTTCAATCGCGCATCTGCTAAATTAGATGCGACCATTACCTCGTAACCACGCGTTTCAATATAAGGTTTTACCGATTCGATAAAATCAATTTCATCCTCAACCATCAACACTGTATATGACATGCAATCTCCTTAATTATGGGTTATCAACTGACTTCAATAGCTGGGATACGGACATAGAAAACAGTTCCACCCGGAACGCTGTCAAACTCAATCACACCTGCATGGGCTTGGATAATTTTCTGACTGATCATCAACCCAATCCCAGTGCCATTTTGTTTTGTGGTAAAACTGATTTTGAGTATTTTATCTTTATATTCATCAGCAATTCCCGGACCGTTATCGGCAATGCTCACCTCAACCATTGGTTGACTCTCTTTTGATACAGTGGAATGAACTTTGATTGCTAGATTACCGCCATTTTCCTTCATCACTTGCATCGCATTATCAATCAGATTCTCAAACACCCTTTCTAAGGCGCGTTGATTGCCCTTTATAAAAGGTAGATTAGGTTGACTATCGAAATAGGTTTGAATATTAGTTTGTTTTAACTTGAGCTGATGACGGTCGAGGACTTTTTTAACCAATCCGCCAAGATCGATCTTCTCTTTCTCGATCTCATTAATCCGGTTATAACTTAAAATCGTCTCCATTAAATCATTCAAGCGATCACAGTTTTGAAGCATGCGTTGAATGATCACTTGATTCGGATCATTCTGATCCATATTCATGGACATCCATTGTAGATTTGAGCTAATGTTATTGATTGGATTACGGACTTCATGGGCAAAGATCGTGGTGAACTCACCTAATATGGCGCTTTGTTCCAGCCGCATGGATTGTTTGATGAGTTTTTCTTGTTCAGTTCGATCTTGAATGAGGATGACCGCACCGCTTACTTTTTGATCAAAAATAATGGGAAATAAATTAATGTCAGCAAGAAATGATTGCCCAGAACGGCGGAATAATCGAATGGAGTGCAATTGGTCGTGGCTGACGCCATTGATGGCGTTACGGATATAGGGAGATAGATCTTTTTCACTAATAAGGAATGATTCGATCGGTTGTTGAAGCGCTTCTTTGGCTGTATAGCCCAAGATCGCTTCGGCTGCTGGGTTTAGTTTGAGGATTTGATGGTTTTGGGCAATTAGGATGATCCCTTCCTTGGCAATTTGATGGATGTGGCGATAAATTAAATTTTCTCTTTCTTGAATGGCTAAACTTTTGTTAAGATTCCGAATTTGCTGATAATATTGAAAAATTGTCGTGATTAATTGCGCAAGGATTTGCCATTGTTCAGTAGTGAAAGACGCCTTGGGAATTTGGCGTGCCGCCAAGACAAGTAAGCCAATGCGTGCCTCTGGTTCTCCGATGGGAAGAATGCCCATCCAATTTTGTTGGTTTAGAATGGCGTATTGAATAAGCTCTCGATCTGGTGGATCTGATTTGTTCCAAATAGTGATGGTTTGATATTGAATCAAATAATCCATGGGTAAAAGGTCGGGAAGGGATGGCTTCTCTCCATATCTAGCCGAGTTGATCAGGGCGGTATCCTCAGCCATCGCGGTGTAAACCCATGCCTGATCACAACCGATCAATTGCGCAATGACTTCTAGGCTCTGCTGAATGGATTTTGAAGTTGGGTTTGGGTGAAGGAGACCAATCATCCATCTCAAAATAGTCCAGAGTTTTTGGAATGCCTCACTTTGTACTTGAATATCTTGGAGATCAATTGAGGGCTTAAAGGTTAATAGAACAACTTTGTTCCGTTCTCCTATGGAGTGCTTGTTTAATTCGCCTTCGATTGAAATCTCGTTTTGGAAATTAAATGAGGCGGGTAGGGGCTCCTTAAGTGATTTTAACCAATCCGATGGAATTCCGGGGAAAAAATCATCTAAGCTATATTGTCCATTTTGAGAAAATCGAGATGGGATTAAGTTGATTGCGGCTTGGTTATAGAGATAAACTTGGCGGGTCAGGGGGTCAACTAAAAAACAAGCTTGTGGGATGAGTTCAAGGATATCCTTGAATTTAATCCAGTCATCGCCTTTGAAAAGAGAAACAATCGGGTTGGTTTGGGAAGTCAATTTCATTCCAACCTGAATCATACCCTATTTAAGGCGCTTGATAAACAAGTTTTTTAGATTTGATCTTTTTTCTACCATGCGAGGGCATGATCCCTTCCATTGAGCGATATTTCGCCACGGTTCTTCGAGCAACTTTGTAACCACGTTCCCTTAACAGTTCGACAAGTTCTATATCTGTTAATGGACGGCCTTCGCTTTCAATAATCTTTTGTAATTCGGTGCGCACTTGGAGTGACCGGTCAAAAAATTTTGAGATGGGAATTATTTTTCCAGAAGGTAATTGAGCTGTTTTTCCGGTGACTGACCTGGAGATAGTGGATTCGTGGACATTTATTTCCTGCGCCAGAGTTGCTCGGGTAAGCGGTTTGAGATATGCATCGCCTTTAAGGATAAAATCACGTTGGATGCTGACGATTTTTTCCATTAGGTGAACCATTGCTTGGTTCCTTTGTTGCAGGCATTTGACAAACAAGGTCGCCCTTTCTAAATCAGAATGCCATTCTTCGATTTTATCTGGGTTAGCCTCTTTAACTCCGGAGCGAAACAGTGGGTTTACGCGTAATTTTCCATCTAAGGGAGAAATTATTTCAACAACGAGGGGACCATCGGGGTCGTTATTAAGCAATGAAATGACCACGTCCGGACGATAATAAGCACCGCGATATGGAGTAGTCGGTTGTCGCGCTTCACCCCAATTTGCTCTAGCGGGGTAGGGATTCAGATTGCTGCCCACAAATCTTGCAATCTCTTTCACTTGAGTAATGGAAATTCCTAATAGATGACTGAGCTCACTATATTGCTGATGCATTAATAAGCTATATCCCTCTCGAATAGCCTGCTGAACATAGGTGGGAATTTCCATGGATTGCGAGAGCATATCAATTTGCACTAATAAGGCTTCCTGAGGCGTGCTTGAGCCCACCCCTAAGGGATCTGCATATTGAATGATTTTTTGGACGCGTTCTACTTGTCGAGGAGCAACATGATAATATGCTGCGATATCAATCAAAGGGATTCGCAATAATCCATCATCATCGAGGCTGGTTAAAATATAAGCTGCAATCGGGCGATCTTCGATTTCAAGCTCTGAGGCGATCTGCTTGAGGACATAAGTTGGTAAATCCTCCGTATCGACACTATATTCCTCGAAACTGTCCTCGCCTTCTTCTGTATCATAGGAATCCGCATGAAAATCATCCCTCGGAGAGACAAAAACAATTGGTTCGGCGTTGTCTAAATTTTTAGGACGGCTGCAGATTGGGCAGTGATTAGTATCTATCAACGGGCGCTGACAAGTGGGGCAAAAGCGCCCTTCAACCAATTCAAGGGCGGGGTTTGAAGCGAGTTCCGATTCGATTTTTTCATGTAATTCAGCAATGCCCAATACCAATAAAGACATTGTCGTGGTTAAGTGGGCGGTAGGAACAGGACGGATATCGACGGTTTGGATTTGCCGAATTAACATCATACTTTACCTTCTATTTCCAAATCTTATT
This sequence comes from Anaerolinea sp., assembly GCA_020722415.1. GTDB lineage: Bacteria > Chloroflexota > Anaerolineae > Anaerolineales > UBA4823 > UBA4823. The sequence goes on along the minus strand of DYKV01000072.1, from coordinate 183 downwards.
ATATCTTGTTGCAATAATCGTGCCATATTAATTTCGTTTGAGATCGCATTATTGTGGCTCTGTCGTTGTTAAGGGAAAATGACGATACAATTGGTAAGGGAAAATATTATCTTGAAAAAATATCAATCTGAAGTAACCTTTCAGCTAAATTGTTTGCCACTGTATTCGGTGAGATAAATCCCT
>DYKV01000513.1 GCA_020722415.1 Anaerolinea sp. | reverse complement strand
CTCTATATTGCAAGGATTAATTTATACTGGCACCGATATCTTTGGTTAGATTCCCTGTTTTAGATTTCCTGACGCAAGCCACACCAGCTCCGGAATTTCCGGAATGACGTTGCGCTTAAGTTAACGGTAATGTACTGGCACCGATTTTTTGCTGACACCAATTTTCTGTTTTGAACTTAACTTATTGCATCCTTGGGACAAATCACCCGGCATTTATCGCACATTATGCAATTCCCCGCATCAATTTTAGGGACGCTTATGCATAGAGTTGGACAAGTCTTCTCGCATAGTTTACACTTGATGCATTTGTCTATGATGATTTTTCGTTTTCTGACTGCGAATTTCGCGGCAATCCCCAGGAGGACTGCGTGAGGGCAGAACCATCGGCAGAACGGACGGGCGATAAAAACCGATGCGGCGAGAAAAGACAGAGCCGCCGCAAATCCGTAAAATGTCCCTGAAAAACGGAAGATGTTAACAAAAGGATCCAGTCTGCAAAACAACAATGCGTCATCATGCCATACTGCCATGTAGATGATCAAAATAAAAACAATATATTTACCCATGCGCAGAAAATATTCAAAACGTCGTGGAATTCTGTAGCTTTTCCATGAGACCAGTTCCTGGATAGCGCCAATTGGGCATGCGGAGGAACAAAACACTCGCCCTATTAAAATGGCGACGAGCAAGGGAATTAGAAAGAACAAAAAAGCGACAAGCCCCATTTGCAAAGCCGAATGCTTTATTGATGAAACCACATTGCCGACCAGGCCAAGCGGACATGGACAACCTCCGCGATAAAATCCGAAGTATCCTAAAACTGCGACAGACATTATCAGGACACTGTATTTTCTAGGTTTCAAAATGACTACTGCCGCGCTCCAGAACAAGAGCGCCGCAAGCAGAATTGAAATATCCAGCCATTTTGTCCATGATTGGGACTTGGGAGACCTGTTCGATTTTAGCGCAGTGTCCGGACCGACCGCGGGCTCGCCCGGTTTTGGCAATATGTCCATGCCAGCATCATTGATCCTTAATGCGACTCCAGTGGCTTCCTCCTTTTGCGTGCCAGCTGTTTTCGGGGTGTCAGCGGCAAACAATCCGCGATTGGAAAGGATCTTCTCATATAAGATGTCGGAGTTTATCTGCCGTCGGCATCCCGAAACAAAAAGATTCCCCTGCGATTGCAGATTGCAGGAACAATCACCAACAATTATAGCAACGGTGCCATTTGGAATTTTTGTCTGAGCATCAAAGTTCCGAACATAGAAAACGACCTTGGAATATTTCTGGAATATTTTTTTCAACTCGGCGATTCTTTCCGGATTATTTAGTAGTTTCCTGACGGCATCCCCACAGGTAGTGCAGCCCCCTTCGCCTTCAATGACCGATAATGTGACTAGCGACTTTTCTTTTTCCAGCAAGTTCTCATTATCCCCTAAAAGTGAAATACTGATCAGGGTCGAAAAAACACATAGAAACATTGCAGCATTTTTCATGGTGGATCCTCTTTTAAAAAAAAAACGGTAAAGTATCGGTGCCAGTATAAATTATTCATAAGGTATCGGTGCCAGTATAA
>DYKV01000071.1 GCA_020722415.1 Anaerolinea sp. | reverse complement strand
CCAACAGGTGAACCACCTAGCCTGGTAAAACCGCCTTCGGGTTGCCGCTTTCATCCCCGCTGTGATCGGTTAATTACTGGTTTATGCGAAATTGAGTCTCCCCCGGAATTTGAACCTGAGCCTGCTCATTCGACGCTTTGTTGGTTATACCGTTGAGATTGAGCATGGCTCATCCCATCCGACTGATCCTTCTTGGGTTTATTTTTTCTCTGATCGGTTGGTTGTTGCCGATCTTGATGGTACTTCGAGTTATTGAACCAACTTTTACATTGAGTTTTTTATCCTATGCCGCTTCTGTTTCTGGCTTGTTTTTAGGCATCATTGGCGCGGCAGCCTATATTCGCGTGCATAGAAAATAAAAATAAGTTCCGGCTGACTGTTTTTCGCCAAATTCGGCGGGCAAGAAGCCCTGCCTCATTACCAAGAAGCACTTCGGGCTGCTTAGCCAGTCGGTTTTAGCCGGCTTCCACGAACTAAGGCGGGAATTTATCCCGCCGAGTACAGCCAGCAAACAATTTGATTGGATAGCACCTGCCAATTGAAAATCGCTGCCTGAGAATTTCCGCTTTTGCAGTTTCCGTAAAATATGATAAAATTGCCTTCGCCTATTGGGGCAACCAGTGATGGGGCGTGGTGCAAGGGCAGCACAGCAGACTTTGGATCTGTTTATCCTGGTTCGAATCCGGGCGCCCCAGCTTGTTTTGCAAGTAGATGATGAAACTGACTCAATAGGTGGGTTACTCTCGATAAACATGTTATCCCATTCTCCCTTTTTCAATTTACTCCATCATCCAGATGAGGCATATAGGATTGCACCTTTTTACTATTACGAGGCAAAGGTATGAAAACTGGTTCGATTATTTTAGCTGCCGGTAAAAGCACTCGGATGAAATCTGCTATACCAAAAGTCCTGCATGTGCTTGGCGGAAAGAAAATGGTTGAATACCCTTTGGAGGTTCTCACCCCCTTGAGTGATCTCAAACCGGTGGTGATTGTAGGGAATGAAGCCGAAACCGTTCAAAAGGTAATTGGCGATCGGGCTCAATATGCGCTGCAGGAGCCGCAGCTTGGTACAGCTCATGCAGTGTTGCAAGCTAAACCGCTCCTTGACGGGAAAGTGGATACCATCTTGGTAGCTTATGCCGACATGCCACTGATTTCCCGGGATACATTCCAACAGATTCTAGAGACCCATCAAACCCATCGAGCTGTGATGACCTTACTCACATTTCAATCTGAAAAGGCACGCGGTTTTGGACGACTGCTCCGCGATGAAAATGGTAATCCGCGGGAAATTATTGAAGAGTCAGTCGCAACCCAAGAACAATTAGCGCTCCGTGAACTCAATGTAGGCGTTTATTGTTTTGATGCAGCCTGGCTTTGGGAAGCTCTGCCAAGGATACCGGTCTCACCCAAGGGTGAATATTTCCTTACGGATCTGCTATCTAGTGCAGTTGTTGCTGGGAAAATGGTTAAAACAGTATCCCTAGCTGATCCAGATGAAGCCATCGGGATTAATAACCGCATTCACCTTGCTGAAGCAGAAGCAGCTTTACGGAAACGGGTCAACAACCATTGGATGCTTGGCGGAGTGACCATCCTCGATCCGGCCACAACTTACATTGAAACTACCGTAACCATTGGACAGGATAGTGTTATTCTACCGAATACTTATTTGATGGGCAATACAACGATTGGCGAAGGGTGCCAAATTGGGCCAAATACGATCGTCAAAGATACGCAAATTGGTTCAAGATGCAGAGTAACATTTTCTGTCCTAGAGAAAGCTATCATTGAGGATCAGGTGGATATAGGACCATTCGCCCATTTGCGCGAAGGCGCCCATCTCGCCCAGGGTGTGCATATGGGTAATTTTGGTGAGATCAAAAACTCCTATTTAGGACCGGGCACAAAAATGGGGCATTTCTCTTATATTGGGGATGCGACTATCGGAGCTGAAGTCAATATCGGCGCAGGTACCATCACCTGTAATTTTGATGGCGTCAGAAAGAATCCGACCGAAATCGGCGACCATGTCTTCATTGGCAGCGATTCCATGTTGGTGGCGCCGATCAAATTGGGGGAAGGCGCTCGGACCGGAGCCGGTGCGGTCGTGACGAAGAATGTCCCTGATTACAGTTTGGCTGTGGGTGTACCAGCTAGAGTGATCCGAAAACTAGCGAAACCGGATGGGTAAGTGATAACCATTATTTTGTTAATATTCTTGATTCTCGGTGATTTTCTGACCACCGCAGCCCTAGCTGCTTATAGTCGGCCACATCTTGCCCGTCAGGTTTTTACAAAGCCAGATGAATCTATCAGCGAGAAATTTAATTCCGACCTTAACCAGCGGATTGATGCATTGCAAAGAGGTTTGTTGCGTTTGCATGCCATTTTTTGGCTGGCGATCGGATTAACCCTGTTTTCTTTGCTTTCTGCACCAATTCTAAGCTTGTCACCTTGGTTCATGAGCTGGGGGTTCATTATCTTGATTGGGTTGATCCTTTTCTGCGAATGGATTTTTCACACCGTTGTAGACGCCCACAACGAGAGTGTGGCTATTTTCCTGACACCATTTGCGCATTTGATTGCGGCTATATCTTATCCTTTACAAAGCGCTACCAATTGGCTAGCGCACAAGATGACTATGGAACAGCCCCAAAGTTCTGAAGATGTGGAAGAAGAAATAATGGAGTGGGTGGATAGCGCCCAAGAGGAAGGTGGCTTAGAAAGCGAAAAAGGACGGCTGATCCATTCCATTTTTGATTTAAGCGACACGTTAGCCCGTGAGATCATGGTGCCGCGCGTAGATATAGTGGCGCTGGAAACCAATATGTCCATTGAGGAAGCTATTACCGTCTTCACTCACTCGGGTCATTCCCGATTGCCCCTATATCAAGAATCGATTGATCAGATCATTGGTTTGGTTTACGCCAAAGATTTATTACGTCATTATCAATCGGGTGTAAAAGAGATTTCGCTGGCAGATCTTTCTCGACCGGCTTATTTTGTACCCGAAGCGAAACAGCTCGATGAATTACTTGCTGAGATGCAGCAGCGGCGTATCCATCTAGCGATAGTGGTGGATGAATATGGCGGGGTGGCTGGATTAGTTACTCTCGAAGACATCATTGAAGAACTTTTGGGAGAAATTCAGGATGAATTTGACCAAGCTGAAGAACTCCCCTATCAAATGATAACCGACAATGAAGCGGTGTTTCTCGGGAAAATTGACATAGATGATTTCAACGAGATAATGAAAAGTGCTATCCCAAAAGAGGAAGCGGATACATTAGGCGGTTTTATTTATAAACAGTTGGGACGAGTTCCAACGGTCGGTGAAACCATCACGGTTGGCAATTTGGAACTAAAGGTAGAACAGGTGAGTGGTAGACGAATTTACAAGGTGCGGGCAAGCCGTCTGGAAAAAGGAGAGAATCAAGATGAGTGAGAAATTGACTAATGAAATGCGGGAACAACTGATAGAAGCAGCTAAGCAAGCCCGGCAATGGGCTTATGCACCCTATTCGCATTACCAGGTTGGGGCAGCCGTGTTGACTGTTTCTGGACGTCTTTATGATGGCATAAATATTGAGAATGCTGCATATCCAGCTACGATTTGTGCGGAAAGGGTGGCTATCTATAAAGCGGTTTCAGAAGGGGAAAGGCAATTTTTAGCTCTGGCAGTGGTAACGGATAATGGCGGGACGCCTTGCGGGATTTGTCGGCAAGCCTTAGCAGAGTTTGGATTGGAAACAATCATCCTGGTGGCAGATGGTACTGGGGAGATTAAACTTGAAACTTCTTTAGCGGATTTACTACCGCTCGCCTTCCGGGCGGATAAACTGGATAAAATAGAAAAGGTATGAGAAACTGGTTGAAAACAAAAGACATTGTTCTTATCGCAACTATTGGGGCGCTTTATGCTGTATTCACCGTGGCAATCGCGCCAATTAGCTACGGTGCCATTCAATTTCGGTTGAGTGAATTTCTTAAAATATTTTGTCTGTTTAACCCTCTCACTGCCCTGGGTATTGCCGTCGGAGATATATTGTCTGCTATGCTCTCGCCTTTTTTTGGACCTTGGGAGCTGATCTTTATGCCTTTGACGGATATCCTGGGAGGATTTCTGGCTTATTATCTCTATCGCTGGACCAGGTCAAAATACTTCGCCATGGCAGTGTATGGTTTCACCACAGCATTGTCGGTGGCTTGGATGCTTTCTTTTTTAGGGGTTGGGGGCTTTTTCTATCTGGTTTTATTGCTGACAATCAGTGAAGAAGTTATCCTGCTCGGTGGAACACCAGTAGTTTTACAGCTTTTGAAAGTAGAGAAATTTCGCCGCATGATTTCTTATCAGTAAGGGGTTTCTGGTCAGGGCTGCTCTGATGCATTTGGGAAGCGGTTTACTGGCAATTATATTATCCAGCGAGCGTTGCGAAGCAATCTCCACTTCAACCAGCCGGGAGATCGCCGCCATCGCGGCAAAATCCTCCGTCTATTGACAAAAAGAGCGAGGGCTACCATGGCCGCTTGCCCCCGCGCCAGGATTTAATCAGGATTGCGGGTCAACTAATCCATATTGAATAGCCAAAATTGCAGCCTGAGTTCGATCCTCTACCCCAAGCTTTGCCAGGATTGTGCTGACATAATTCCGCACGGTACCACGGGTTAAATATAGCTTTTCTGCAATCTCTGCATTAGAAAGCCCTCGACCAATCTGCTTCAGAATTTCTAATTCTCGCTCACTGAGTTGCTCAGTTAATATTGAACGTTCGCCAACTGGGTTTTTCGAGACACTATCGAACAATTTTCCCGCCACGGCTGGATCAACATGAGTCTGCCCTTGTAAGGTCCCTTTTACTGCGCGAATTAATTCCTCACGTTGCACACCTTTTAATAAATATCCATCGGCGCCGCTGCGAATAGCATCAAATACCCATTCATCATCACCATAAGTAGTCAATACGAGAATTTTTACCGCGGGATATTTTTGGTTTAAGATACGCGTAGCTTGAATGCCATTCATCCCTGGCATCTTTAAATCCATTAAAACCAAATCAGGATGAGTTTTTTCAACCAGCTCGATTGCTTGATCGCCATCATACGCTTTTGCAATAACCTGGATTTCGGGATCGGAATCCAAAATCATTTCGAGCCCATCACAAACTACTGCTTGATCGTCGCATACCAATACTCTAATCATGGATGTGCCTCCCAGGCAACTTCGATTGTGGTGCCTTGGCTTGGCTGGCTTGTTACAGTAAATTTTGCTCCAATTAAATCAGCCCGTTCATGCATTCCCTTTAAACCTAACTGCTCTTCAGAGATAGACATGGGATCAAAACCGCGTCCATCATCGGAAACTTTTAGGGTTAAGGTTCCTGGCTCTTGTTTCAAACACACCGATATGGAATGCGCATTAGCGTGGCGGGCAATGTTTTCTAACGCCTCTTGGGCAATGCGGTAAAAGCTTTGTTCGACTTCCTCTGGCACATTATCCACTTGGGGGAGGATGTCAAGGTGTAATTTCCAGGCATATCGCATGGCAAAGTCTTCTGCCAAGGTGCGCAGGGAGATTGCCAACCCCATTTCTTCTAAAGGAGTGGCCCGTAAAGCGCTGAGCGCGCGCCGCGTCTCATCCAAACCCGAACGAGTAGTGGCTAACATTTGGTTTAACATCTGCTTTGGTTTATCTGGTATGGGATTCCAGACGGTTAATAATGCCTCTAGTTGCACGGTTAATGCACTCAAGGTATGGGCTAGGGTATCGTGCAACTCCCGAGAAATACGGTTGCGCTCATGACTAATGGCTAATTGCTCGACAGTTGTAGCATGCAGTACCAATTTTCGATTGATCTGGGCTAGTTCTTGGCGTTGCCGTCGCTGTGCCTTGACCAATCTAGTGACCACATATCCCAACACTAAAAAAGTCATCGATCGCGTAGCTATAAAGCCAAAGGTAAAGAGGTGTTGCCACGCTGGAAAAGACGGTAAAAAGCGCATTAGCGGATCCGGTTGAAGGAGAAACCAATTTAACCCAAATAGCAATGCCGCACTGAGGAAGGTGAAAAGGATTACGGCTCTAAAATCATATTGCCAGGCGGTGAGGATGAGTAAGATATAGATAAAAGGTTCTAAAAGCCAATTACCGCGATAACCGCCAAGCAAGTGTTGTTCGACCATAATCGTGAGGGTTGCAAATGCTAAACCAATCGGCACATAAGCCTTACCGAGGCTTTTGGGGAAAATGTCCCAGTATAAATAGATTAATAAGAAGATGATATCAATTAATGCCAGAGCACCTGGTAGATATAAATTGGTTAGTGGGAGATCTAAAGGGTTGTGGAATCGCAATACGGGAAATAAGAACAACGAAAAGGTGCGCATCCAGGCGTAAGTGCGAAAAACCTGTAAGAAACCCGGTTCCATTTCTGAGGCTTGCATAAACATATCATAGCACATCCTTTTTCATAACTCTATGGATTGCTATCATTGTCTGATATGACTGCAGTCATATTTCTTGATAGACAATTATGACGACTTTCACTCCCATATCTCATAGACATTTGTTATTCTTATGGTTGCGAAACATGAAAAAATTCATTCAACCAAGATAGTGATTGATGTCAGTTCAACTAATTCTACCCTAGAGAAATGGATGAATATGCTTCCCTTACTTATCCTTAATCAGATTGCGCCTTATTTATTTTCAGCTTTGCCAGAAAAGGGATACCGCGGAAAGTTTTCCGTTCAGCAATATTAATCAAAGACAGGAGAAAAGTAGATGAAAAAGAAGGTTTGGATCATTGGAATTATAGTGATTGTCCTCCTGGTTGGTTATTTTGTTTATCGTTCATATAGTCAAAGGAACGCTGCCCAAAAAGCTGCCAGCCAGGTTGAAACGGTTAAAGTTCAAAGTGGTACATTAACCCTCACTATTGATGCAACGGGAAAAGTGAGGTCGGCGCAAAGCGCTGTGTTATATTGGGGCACAAGTGGAACAGTGGAAAAAGTGAATGTTCAAGTGGGGCAAACGGTGAAAGCGGGGGATGTGCTCGCCACACTTGCCCAAAATTCATTACCGCAGTCAGTGATCACTGCCCAAGCAGATTTACAAAGCGCTCAACAAGCCTTGGACGATCTATACACACAAGCGGAAGCTAATAAAATTGCGGCACTAAAAAATATATCCACCTATGCACAAAATGTGCGCGATGCCCAGTATCAGTTAGATAACTTTACTGTACCAGCTGACCAAGCTGGTTTATCGCCGATGGATGCATTAAAGTTGATGGAGGATAAATTGAATCAGGCTAGGGCAGCATTTGAGCCCTATAAATTCTCACCATTTGAAAGCACAACCCGGCAAGATTTAAAGGAACAGCTAGATTTAGCGCAGGCAGGTTATGATGCGGCGGTTAAAAGGGTAGAGTATGAATATAATTTGGAGGTAGCGAAGGCTAATCTTGCCCAAGCTGAGAAAGATTATGAGCGTTGGAAAAATGGGCCATCAGAGAGTGACATTGCTGCCGCAAAAGCCAAAGTTACTGCTGCCGAAGCGACCATCCGTTTAGCCTGGATTGAAGCTCCGTTTGATGGCACGATTACTGAAGCATTACCGCAACCCGGCGATAAGGTGAGTGTCAATCAAGAAGCCTTTCGATTAGACAATTTATCAACCTTATATGTAGACCTTTCCGTCTCGGAGGTGGATATCAATAATGTCAAAAAAGGATTACCGGTTACCATTACCTTCGATGCGATTCGGGGAAAAACCTATCAGGGTGCTGTAACCCAGGTTTCGATGGTAAGCTCCTCCAGTTCGGATACCGCCACCTACACCGTAACGGTAAAAATGGATGAGGTCAGTCCAGAAGTTTTACCGGGGATGACCAGTGCGGTGGAAATCGTCATCCAGCAGAAAGAAAAAGCCCTGTTGGTCCCTAATCAAGCTATTCGCTATCAAAACGGGAAGCAAGTGGTCTATGTAATGGTACCTGGAAAGGGCATGATGCCAGTGCCAATTCAACTCGGTATTTCGTCGGATACCTACACTCAGGTTATCGGCGGTCAGTTGAAGGAAGGAGATCTAGTGGTTATCAACGCATCCCAAACCGCAACCACAGAGGGGATGCCGCCTGGTTTGTTTATGCTGCGGCCTAGGACGAACACGGGTGGAGGCAGCTCAAACCGATCTAGTGGAGGTGGACAACCATGAGTGATTTTGTCATCCAAACCAAAGAAATAACCAAGATTTATCGGATGGGTGAAGTGCAAGTGCAGGCTTTATGCGGTATTTCTTTGAATATAGAACGTGGTAGTGTTACAGCCATCATGGGTCCATCTGGTTCGGGTAAATCAACCCTGATGAACATTCTCGGTTGTCTTGATCGGCCGACGACTGGTGAATATTATCTGGATGGAGTTAACGTTGCGAACATGAACGAGGATCAGCTAGCGCAGATTCGCAATCGGAAAGTAGGTTTTATATTCCAGAGTTTCAACTTATTAGCCCGTTCGAGCGCTTTAACGAATGTGGAACTCCCTTTGCGGTATAGCGGTAACAGCAATGGGCATCGTACCGAAATGGCTAAGCAAGCGTTGGAAGCAGTTGGGTTAGGTGAACGTATGCACCACCGGCCTAATGAGCTTTCCGGCGGGCAGCAACAGCGAGTTGCTATTGCCCGTGCTATTATCAATCAGCCTTCGATAATTATGGCAGATGAACCAACCGGAAACCTAGACAGTAAATCTGGCGAGGAAATCATCCAATTGCTCTTAGGATTGAATGAGAGGTTGGGTACTACGCTGATCATTGTCACCCATGACCCGGATATCGCTGCCCATACACAACGAATCGTCCACATCCGTGATGGAAAGATTCAGGAGGAAACGCCATGAATATTGGGCAATCATTGTGGGAAGCGTTAGATAGTATTACTGTCAATAAGGTCCGTTCTGGTTTAACCATTTTAGGGATTGTCATTGGCGTCGCCGCGGTCATAGCCATGTTAGGGATTGGGAATGGCACCAAGCAAGCCATTACTAGCCAAATTTCTAAACTAGGGACAAATGTATTGTTTATTAATTCTGGTGGCACAGCCGATCATCCGCAGCCATTAACCCTGAGAGATGCCCAGGCTTTACAAGATCAAAAGCGAGCTCCATCGGTGCAATATGTTGCTCCGATTATCCAATCTATGATCACTGCCTCTGTAGCTGGCACAGATACCAACACAACTATGCTTGCGGTGACTCCGGATTATTTTAAGGTGCAAAGTGTAGAACTTTCCGAAGGAATCGCCATTACTGTTGGTCAGTACCAAAACTATGAAAGTGTGGTTTTATTGGGTACTGATGTAGCTAATAAGTTATTTAACACAACGACGAATCTAATCGGAGAAAAAGTGCGTTTGAACGGTGAGATTTTCACTGTGACGGGAGTTTTAAAATCCCAAGGTGGGACATCTTTTGGAAGCTCGGATAATCGAGTGATCGTTCCCTTGAGCTCGGCACAAGTCCGCTTAGTGAAACGCGACTTACCCGATCAGGTGGATATGATTTACGTGCAGGCAATTGATGCTGACCATGTGCAATCTGCCATGGATGAAATTGCCCAGATTCTACGGGCACGCCATTATCAAAATTTGGGTAAGGATGATTTCGAAATTCGCAGCACCGAATCATTTTTGGAGACGATGAATACGGTGACTGCAACCATGACGGCGTTTCTGGGCGGCATTGCCGGGGTGTCTCTATTGGTTGGCGGAATTGGTATCATGAATATAATGCTGGTCACTGTGGTCGAACGGACTCGTGAGATCGGCCTCCGTAAAGCGGTTGGAGCGCGGCGTCGAGATATTCTGTTTCAATTTTTACTGGAAAGTCTCTTGCTCAGTGTTAGCGGAGGTGTCATTGGAATATTGTTAGGGTATGGAATTTCTTTTTTGATTGCTCGATTAACAGCAATGGGAGGAACTGCCCTTACCCCGGTTATAACCCTCGATTCGATTTTAATGGCAACTTTCTTTTCGATTGCCGTGGGCATATTTTTTGGCATCTACCCAGCTAATCGGGCATCGAATTTGGAACCGGTTGAGGCATTGCGCAGTGAGTGAGGGTATGATGAAAGCGGTCATGAAACAAGTATTCCCTCAAAAATTCCCATTGATCTTTAGCCTGATTGCTTCATTGTTGATTACCAGCGCATTTGAGCCGATGCACTTGATTCGATTAACGGTTATTAATAAAGCATCAATAGAGGTGGCATTACGGCTGGATAATGAGCAGGAAGATATTCATTACTATCTCTCGATACCCAAGGGCGACGAAGAAGCCCCAATCGAGAAAGTTTTTACCATTATTCCGGCGACGTATTCAGTCAGAGCGATTTACTTGGAAACGTATGACCCAGTGTATGGGTATCCTTACTGCGGTGGTATATCGCCGGGTGGCAACTATAACTTAACTATGCAGAGCCGCATGATTATCCCCGCTTGCAAATATCACTTTGCCACCGGCGGAGATGTCGGCTTTTGGAAATTGGGGATGCAACT
>DYKV01000512.1 GCA_020722415.1 Anaerolinea sp. | reverse complement strand
GCATTGTCCACGCCCGCCCACACGCAGGTAACGCAAACCGTTGGCTGGCTTCGCCAAGTTCATAGAAAAGCAAAAAATTAAGGGACATGAAATAATATGCCAGAGCCTGAATCTAAAAGCAAAGTAGCGATTATTGTTGTTCCCATTGTTGTTGCTCTTATTGCTTGTTTGAGCGTAATCGCATCTGCTATAATCGCAAAAATTCCTATTTCTACTCCATCGCCAATTGTCATAATTATTACTGAAACACCAGTTTCTATTTTTACTAATCCTGCCTCAACGCCAAATCCTACTTTAGCATTTGTCCCGCCCACCGCATTACCTTCACCATTGCCTGCAACCGCCTTTGTTTCATCTCCGACTCTTGCGGCAGTAACTTGTCAATCGAGTCATCTTGGAGCAGGTAAGCAGTTCAACGTCACACTACAAAGCAATTGTTACTATCATTTCAATATAGCCTGTAATGGTTGTGTTGCTGGACAAGAAAATAATTATCTCGTTTACTATGTTGGTAGTGCTATTCAAGTAACAGTTCCAGAAGGTTCAGTTTGGCAATATGGTACTGAGCCAACCGCCGAGCAATTTTCATCAGATTGTTCCGCTTCTTCAATAGATTTTTGGTCTTCACAGTTACCGTCATTTTTGAATGTTTCTGGAATTCAACAACTTTTTCCGTGTGGCGTAAGATGAATGAATCAACGGCGTTCTTGCAAAAAGCCAGCGAGTCTTGCACAACAGCACGCCAGCCAACAAAGCGTGCAGCGGACGGGTGGGGAGTCTGCGCGGTTCACAGGCATTTTCCTGGCTTCGGGCTTTTTCCTGCTCCCGAGCCGAATCTCGTCCCGCCCACCAGCGGCTAACGCAAATCGTTAGCCAGCCCTTTGAAATAGCGAGCACCAATTTGGATATGACAACAGCAGCTGAGTTGCTCCAAAAGGCTCTACAAGACGTATGTGACGCTTTCAATCGGAAAGAGTTTCAGCCTTTATTGGAAGCGGATGTGGCAGCGTATCTGTATCATCGGCTCTTGGAGAATGGGTGTCCGCTTTTGAACCTATATAGCGAAAGTCGTATCTGCGGGCTTCCACGTGGCAAGCGCAAATTTGACATAGTGATTGGTACGGTCAATACGTCTTCAGCGTGTATCAACCCATTGCTGGTTGCTCAGCTAAAGTGTTTCCAGCGCTGGGGGCATTCGCCACGACAACACCAACGCCGATTTGAAGGTGTGATCTCGGGAGACATCGAGTCTTTGAAAGAGCTTGCGAGCATTCTCCAAGAAGGGCGCTTTGAAATCATCGTAGACCTTGCTCTCACGGCTCGGACTGTTGGGTATCTGAATGGCACCTGGAACGGACGGAGACGCCGCGATGTGTTGATAGATTTGTGTAAGGACAATGCCATCTCGTTGATTTGGCTTCATCCTAACCAGCAGGACTTGTTGGAAGCGGAGAAACTTGTATAGAAAAATGGGCTGGCTAACATCTCGCTCCAGCCGACGCCGCCTTCGGCGGCGCGGCTGAGCTCGGTGCCGTTGGGCAGCCGAAAGCGTGAGTTTTCCTTTCGCACTTTGAAATTGTGGT
>DYKV01000511.1 GCA_020722415.1 Anaerolinea sp. | reverse complement strand
AAGTACGAAACGCCTGACGACATATCTTCCGCCAACTCTTTCACTGGCACAATTTCGATTCCAACATCAATAAAGCCCATGTTGTGAAAAATCGTCATCTTGGCGCAGACGTTGTAAACCATGAATGAATACTTGCCAAACTGTACTTCGACGCCAAGTTTATTTTTGATAAAGTCCATTTCTCTGAATGCCCCTTTGGAAACTTGGGGCATTTGGTATCCTTCGGTGTAATACTGTGTTGGATACTCACAAAGAACCCGTTTCTTTTCCCAACCCAATTCTAAAAAACCTTCGCTTATCGCCTTGTTCAGAGAGCGAGGACTATACAAAACTTTGTCTCGCATGGTCTTTTCTTTGCTCGTCTTCGTCTTGTGATTTCTGGCGTCAACATGAGCAAGGATTCTTTTTACTTCATCCAGTTCTCTGGCATACTTTTTCCGAACAGCCTTTTCGCCGCCGTTGAACGAATAAACCCCGACGATTTTCATTTGCTGTATTCTCCTTTAGACTCAAGCAGATTTTTCTGCCCGTAAACTTCTTTCCATTCATCGGGGATTTTCGATACCTTGTCTTTACCTGTTGGTTGATACACTGGCGTTCCAAGTTGACGATAGCCAAGCGTGCCATTGAAGTACGACAAAATCCGCTGATAGGCTAAATCAATGTATTCCTTTTCTTTATCGCTTCCAACTGCCCGACGGTTGTTCTTGATAGCCGCTATAAGTGCTGACCCGACTCCTGCAAATGGATCTAAAACCCAATCACCCTCATTGGTTAGAGCAAGAACGCAACGCTCGACTAATTCAATCGGATATTGGCAAGGGTGTTCCGTTTTTTCGGGATGATTTGCTTTCACATTTGGAATATCCCAAATTTCCTGCTCCCAATCCTGCAAAACAACTTCCCAAACATCAGACGGATTTTTGCCAAGTGGATTGCCTGAAAGTTGTCCTTTTTTCTCACCCTTGAAATGACGCTTGCCAGGATACTTTGAAGGGACGCGGACGCTATCAAGATTGAACGTGTATTTATCGCTTTTAGTAAACCATAAAATCGTTTCATATCTGCCAGAAAAACGTTTTGAGGCGTGAAGCCCGTGACCAAATCGCCAAATAATTCGATTTCGCAAATGTAAGCCAAGTTTCTTGAATATTCCGTAATACAAAATATCCAGCGGATAAACTTCACCGTCTTCTACAAAATTTCCTACCTGCCAGCATAAACTACCTTCGTTTTTCAAGACTCGATACAAGTCGGCAATAATATCGGCTTGCTGTTCGAGATAATGTTCGATTTCCACTCGGCTTTCATAATCTTTCCCTAAGTTGTATGGTGGGGAAGTGATAATTAACTGAATTGAATTATCTGGAATTTCGCCAAGCAAGTCCTTGATGTCACCGTTAAATAGAACGATGTCTGAATCGCTTTTGAAGTGGTCGTCAATTGGTTTAGGTGTTTGAAATAATGGGAGGCTCATATTGCAATTTTACTCCAAACCCAACCCTGATTTGGAAGGAAAGCACCCAACGGTTTGCGTTAGCGGCGGGTGTGTCTCGACAAGCTCGACAACCAGGCGGGACGAGA
>DYKV01000070.1:6364-10585 GCA_020722415.1 Anaerolinea sp. | reverse complement strand
TCCAATGTGAGAAAACGCAAATTTCGAGTAAACTATGTTTAACAAAGATTTTTTAAAAGAAAGTTCGAGGACAATTTGCACAATACTAACAAAATTGTTGGGGAGATGGCGACATTGAAAATCCATTCGATTATATAATATAGGTAAATGGAATTCCTCTCAAATCCTTATTTCATGAATCATTTTTCCTGGAGGGCAACATGCGACGAGGAAGAATATTTTTCTTATTAGCTCTGATTGTGTTAATTGGATTAGTGGCGGTGATCTTTGTTTACCAAAGGTTTATCCGCCCAACCAGCACTGCGCCTAGTGAAACGGCTACTAAAACACAAGCGGTGGACATTGTCAATGTTTTTGTAACTAGCCAAAAAATTCCCCGGGGAAACCCAGTTACTCGCGATGTGGTTAGTTTAGTGCCTATTCAACGGCAACTATTTCTTCAGGGAATGCTTTCTGATTTGAAGGATGTTGAAGGAAAACTAGCTAAAATTGACTTGCCCGCTGGATTTATCCTCATGGATAGCATGTTAGCCACCAGTGCAGATGAACTTTCCCAGTATGGTTCCGACACGGCATTAATTATTCCACGGGGTAGTGTTGCCATTGCGATTCCCATTGAAAGGTTAACAAAAGCTAGTTATCCTGTTCAAGCTGGGGACCACGTGAATATCGCCGTTGTCCATGCGATTGTAGACATTGATACGGAATTTCAGAGTAAATTACCCAATATGGGGGCTGATGTATTAGCTCCCGGGGTGAGGGAACCAGCATCTTACCTAACAGCCGGGCTGGCTAATCTCCCCCAAACGGTAACTGGCAGCGCCGGCAGAGTTGAGACTATTCCTGGCCTTGGCCAACCAATTTTGGTTTTACCGGCTGAATCGCAACGGCCTCGTCTGGTTGCTCAGGTTGTCCTTCAAGATGTGACAGTGCTGGGAGTTGGAAGCTATAGCGGGGGATTTGGCGGTCAAAATCAAGCTGAGCTGCCCCAAACGGTTTCACCTACTGACCAGCAGCCAGCCGGGCCTGCGCCAACCCCGGCTGCCAAACCAAACCCTGATTTTGTCAGTTTGATCGTCTCCCCCCAAGATGCGCTGATGTTGACTTTCTTGATGGCAAATGATGCTCAATTTACATTACACTTACGCTCGGCTGGTGATGACAGTCGTATACAAATTGAGGCGGAGACGCTCCAATATTATCTCAATAAATATAATGTACCTATTCCGGTGAAACTACCTTATGGATTAGAACCCCGTAAAGACGATTCTAAGATGCCAACGATCACGTTCAATCCAACCCCTACCCCCGTGCCATAAATGGGTATAATCGGAAGATAGAATTGGTTTTATGGGAACTAGTGATAAGATACGTGTCTTAATCGTAGATGATATTGCCGAAACCCGAGAGAATCTGCGGAAATTGCTTCAGTTTGAACAAGACATTGAAATAGTCGGTGCCGCGCGAAACGGAAAAGAGGCTATTGAGATAACCCGTCAAACCAAGCCAGACGTGGTTATTATGGATATAAATATGCCAGATATGGATGGAATTACTGCCACGGAAGCGATCCGCAAAAGTAATCCATCTACACAAACAATCATTCTTTCGGTGCAAAGTGACCCAAATTATATGCGACGGGCGATGCTGGCTGGAGCGCGGGATTATTTGTCCAAACCCCCAACGGTTGACGAACTAATTGCTGCGGTGAAACGCGCCGGAATGATGGCAGCTGAAGAAAAAGCAAAGTTACTCGTAACCACTGGCAGCAACGGCGGGGGAACTGGTATCATCAAGGGCGGGTTAAATGGGAAAATAATTGTGGTTTATAGTCCGAAAGGAGGGGTTGGTTCTACCACCGTTGCGACGAATTTAGGCGTCATCTTGCATAGTAACGAGACCCCAGTGGTCCTTGTGGATGGAAATTTACAGTTTGGGGATTTGGCGATATTTGTTAATGAACAAGGAAAAAACAGTATCGTGGATCTCGCTCCTCGGGTGGATGAATTAGATAGGGAAGTTATCGAAAGTGTTCTGATTAACCATGCCGCCTCAGGCGTGAAAATTCTGGCGGCACCTACCAGACCTGAGTATGCGGAAAATGTTAGCGGCGATCAATTTTCTAAAGTATTACAGTATCTTAAGCGAATGTTTTCGTATGTGATCGTGGATTGTTCCTCTTACCTGACCGATATCACATTAGCGGCTTTGGATATAAGTGATGTGATCATTTTATTAACTACCCAAGAAATTCCAGCTATTAAGGATGCCCGTTTGTTGTTAGACCTTTTAACCGTTTTAAATATCGAGAGGGAAAGAGTAGTATTTGTTTTAAATAAATATGATAAACGGATTGGCATTACCCCAGAGAAGATCAGTGAGAATTTCAAATTTGAGATTGCAGTATCATTACCTTTTGATGAACGGGTAGTCATTCCGGCGATAAACCGGGGTGTCCCATTCATGCTAGGTGAAAAGACGCATCCAATTGCTAAAAGCTATTGGCAACTGGCAGAGATTGTTCGCCAACGGATCACAAAAATTGAAGAGATTGAGCCGGCTAGCAGCAATAAAATTGGGCATATTTTCGGAAAGTTTAGCCGGTAGAAAAAAGGATAAAATGAGATGTCGTTATTACGTCGTCTAGAACAAGGCCAAAAACCAACCCCAGCCAATGGAGATGCAGAGGCACGGGCGAAATTGGCTGCTGCTCAAGTACGCCGAGTCGCTCCGCCTCCTTTAGCCTCGTCAGGAACATACTATGATCTCAAAACGCGCGTTCAAAACCGCTTATTATCTGAACTAGATCCTAATGTAGATATCAACAAAGTGGCTGATGTGCGCAATACCATTCAAGATTTGTTTGATCAGGTATTAGCTGAAGAAAACATTGTCCTTTCCCGCCCTGAGAGAGTGCGGTTATTTGAGCAAATCGCCGCAGAGATATTAGGATTTGGCCCATTACAATCACTACTAGAAGATGACAAAATAACGGAAATTATGGTAAATGGAGCAAAGAATATCTATGTCGAGCGGGAGGGGAAGCTGCATCGAGTCCCAATAACCTTTGAAAGCGATGATCATGTGATGCGGATCATTGACCGCATTGTATCACCGATGGGGCGGCGCATTGACGAATCCAGCCCTTATGTTGATGCCCGTTTACCGGATGGATCGCGAGTTAATGCTGTGATTCCCCCGATATCTTTGGTTGGGCCAACCATAACAATCCGCAAATTTTTTAAAAATCCATTGACCATTGACCAATTGATTGATCTTGGCACCATTACTCCTGAAGCGATACAATTTTTAAAAGCATGCGTCGAGGCTCGTTTGAATATTGTGATCTCTGGTGGTACTGGATCTGGTAAAACAACCTTGTTGAATGTATTATCCCAATACATTCCCAATGATGAGCGAATCATCACGATTGAAAATGCCGCAGAATTACAATTGCGTCAGGAGCATGTCGTCACACTGGAATCGCGTCCGCCCAACATAGAAGGTCGGGGAGAAGTCACTATTCGCCAGTTGGTAATCAATGCCTTACGGATGCGCCCTGATCGAATCATCGTTGGTGAAATTCGCGATGAAGCCGCGCTGGATATGTTACAAGCGATGAACACTGGTCATGATGGTTCAATGACCACTGCCCACTCCAACAGCCCGCGAGATACTTTAGCTCGTATTGAAACCATGGCTCTTATGGCGGGAATGGATTTGCCTGTACGGGCTATTCGTGAGCAAGTCTCCTCAGCGATTGATCTGATTGTCCATCAAGAACGTTTTCGAGATGGAACACGAAAAATTGTAAACATGACTGAAGTTAGTGGCATGGAAGGTGATGTGATTACTTTAACCGATATCTTTATTTTTGAGCAGACCGGATATAGTAATGGCAAAGTGGTTGGCAGATTAAAACCGACCGGATTACGGCCTAAATTTATTGACAAGATAGAAGCTGCCGGTATTCATCTACCGCCTTCGATCTTTGGAATTGGTGAAAGACGGCGTTATTAATTTAAGGATAATCGCATGGATCCACTGATATTGATATTAATTGTAGGTGGAGCAATTGTGTTAGCGTTGTTAGTGATGGGGTTGGTTGTAACCGTCACCAGTGAGCGATCGCTAGTTGAAGAGAGACTAGGTCGCTATATTCTCGAGCGCGAAGAAAAAAGCAGTAGAAAGAAAGAAAAAACAACGCCAGTTGGGGATTGG
>DYKV01000070.1:0-6264 GCA_020722415.1 Anaerolinea sp. | reverse complement strand
CAACGATTAATGGCGTTCAATAATCAATTAGCGGATATGTTAAACCTGATGGTAAATGGTTTGCGCGCTGGTTATTCAACTATGCAAGCGATGGAAGCCGTAAGCAAGGAGATGCCCTCCCCCATATCGGATGAGTTCCGCAGAGTAGTTCAGGAAATGCAAATTGGTATCCCAATGGAACAAGCTCTTGATAATCTCATGCGCCGGGTTCCCAGTGATGACCTAGATTTGATCATTGCAGCCATTAATGTCCAAAGAGAGGTGGGCGGAAACTTAGCAGAAATTTTAGATACAATTTCCCATACCATTCGGGAGCGGGTCAGAATCAAAGGCGAGATTCGGGTATTAACTTCCCAAGTGGTATATTCTGGGCGCTTTTTGTCTTTAATGCCATTTGTTATTGCAGTTATCCTTTGGCTGATTAATCGCCCCTATATGATGCAGTTTTTCAATCCTGAAACGAGGATTATTGGTATTACGATGCTGGTGATTGGAGGGTTGATGATCCTAGCAGGTTATTTTGTAATGAACAAGATCGCTTCCATAGAAGTTTAATGGAATATATGGAAAGAGCAGGAGGCTCGCCATGGCGGCATTGATTTTAATTTTGGTTGGGCTGGTAATAATCGGGGCAATTGTATTAACGATCATCGGCTTGCGCGATGCTAATCGAGAGGACCCGTTAGAGAAGAGGTTAGCAGAGGTTGCCGATCGCGGGGATGTAAAATCACTGGAAGAAATCGAACTATCGCAACCTTTTACGGAGCGGGTGATTTTTCCTTTAGCACGGAAGTTTGGAGAGCTAGCCACTCGATTTACTCCTCAATCCGCATTGCAAAACACCGCCCATAAATTAGAACTAGCCGGGAGCCCACGCGGCATTGATCCGACGATCTTTTGGGCATCTCGGTTTTTTGTGGCTTTAATAAGCGGAGGCATTATCTTATTTTTATTTACTTTGGGGTTGAAAGATTGGAGTTGGGGAAGAAAGATTTTAATCGCTGCCATTTTCATGCTCTTAGGTTTCTATATCCCCGAGCTGCTGCTAACGAGTCGAATCCAACGACGACAGCATGAGATACGGAAAGCCATGCCAGACGCTTTGGATTTGTTAACCATTTGCGTTGAGGCTGGCTTGGGTTTTGATGCTGCTATGGCAAAAGTTGCCGAGAAATGGGACAACGAATTGAGCCTTGCATTTGCCCGTGCATTACGGGAAATGCAGTTGGGGAAATTACGCCGCGAAGCATTGAAAGATATGGCAGATCGGATTGGCATTACTGAAATGACCAGTTTTGTGGCTGCGGTCATCCAGAGCGAACAATTGGGGGTAAGTATGGCAAAAGTGCTGCGCATTCAATCAGACCAAATGCGAGTTCGTCGCCGTCAATTAGCGGAGGAGGAAGCGCACAAAGCACCGATCAAGATGCTCATCCCTCTAGCCCTATTGATTTTCCCATCAATTTGCATTGTCTTAATGACCCCAGCTCTTTTATTGTTGCTGCGTTCAGCGCTAAAAGGTATTCTGTTTGGCGGTTGATATGGTAACCTATTCTGTAGCGGGAAAGACATCCAGCTACAGCTTTTGGCTTTACCGTTCATTCTGGAAGCTAGTAGACTGGCTCTATCCTCCGCAATGTGCGGGTTGTGGAAAGTTTGGCGTTCGTTGGTGTGATGATTGCCAAAATAAAATCCTCGAAATTCAGCAACCTTATTGTTTTAAATGCGGCATCCCAACCAAAGGGGAAAAAATTTGTGCAAATTGCGCTACCATTGAACCAGCCTATGATGCAATCCGCGCCTATGCTCTTTATGAAGAACCACTAAGATCAGCCTTGCATCGTCTTAAATATCATCGAGACATCGCCTTAGCAGATATTTTTACCACGCATCTCATTAAATTATTCAATCAAATGGCTTGGGAAGTGGATTGGATTACAGCGGTACCATTGGGGGTTGTTAGACTCAAAGAACGTGGATATAATCAAGCGGCGCTTTTAGCGTATCCATTATCCTTAGCGATTCGAGTACCCTATCATGGTAAATTGCTAAAACGGGTACGCGAAACTGCCTCTCAGGTAAAATTATCAGTACAGGACCGTCAGGCAAATGTTGCCGGTGCGTTCTCTGCGAACAGCGACTTGGTGGCAGGGAAAAATGTCCTGGTCATTGATGATGTGACCACTACCGGGTCTACATTGAATGCCTGTGCAAATGCTTTGAAAACAGCTGGCGCATACCACATTTATGGTTTAACACTGGCGCGAGCTATTCATCAAAATTAATAAGGAGGTTTATATGACGGTGACGGTTGAAGTAATTAGTCGAAATATGGATGTTAGTGAACGATTGCAAAAATATTTAGATACAAAAGTAGCTAAATTAGATCGTTACCTGCCGGATATCGAAGAAGCCCGAGTAGATGTCACTTATGAGAAATCTGCTCGGAGCGCCGCCGATCGACAGGTTGCCCAGATTACCGTCCGTGGGAAAGGATTTATCTTGCGAGCGGAGGAAAGGGCTGATGATATCTTTTCTGCCTTGGATACTGCCTTAGATAAAATTCAACGGCGGATTGAAAGGTATAAAGGGAAACACTATCGTGGTCGCGGAGATGGACGGAGTGCAGCTGAAGTTGTCTCTTCAGCAATCTATGAAGAATTGGAATCAGAGCAACCGATTATTGCCCGCCGAAAGAAGTTCATGTTAGTACCGATGGATGAAATGGAAGCTATCGAGCAGATGAATCTATTAGGGCATGAAAACTTTTTTGTATTTTATAATGTCCAATCGAACGGGATCAATGTCTTATATAAACGGCGTGATGGAAGTTATGGGCTCATTGAACCCGAAATACGTTAAATAGTATTTCAACGAGGAGCTATCGAGAACCGGTAGCTCCTTAATAATTTACACTGGCTTTGCCTAGAAAAGAATATTGCTTAATGTGTTGACGTTATCGGATTTGGGGTTTAAACTAACCAAACAATCAAATCTTGAGAAGGTAATGGTATATGGAATATGACAAAGAGGCGCTTTATCGCATCGCAGAAACATATGTTGATACTGAAATAGACCAACCGATTATTGAAGACGCTGTCGTAAGAATTTTAAAGGCCGTTGGTGAAAATTCGGAGCGAGAAGGACTGATCAAAACGCCTGAGCGGGTTGCAAGAATGTATGAGGAACTTTTGGCAGGGTATCGTACAGACCCGATCGCATTAGTTAACGGAGCGGTTTTTGAAGCTGATTATGATGAAATGGTGTTGGTAAGAGATATCGAGTTTTATAGTTTATGCGAACATCATATGTTACCCTTTATTGGGAGGGCGCATGTTGCTTATTTACCAAAAGGACGAATCATCGGCTTATCCAAGATTCCTCGGATTGTGGATATGTTCGCTCATCGCTTGCAGTTACAGGAGAAAATGACCCGCCAAATTGCGGAGTTTATTGACGAATTGTTACATCCGATAGGCGTGGCAGTTGTTGTTGAGGGTTTACATTTATGCGCCACAATGCGTGGCGTGAAGAAACATGATGCCCGGATGACCACTTCTTCCATGTTAGGTTATTTTCGTAAAAATATTGCTACCCGGCAAGAATTTTTAGATAACATCTCGCGTGGCACTGCGCCGATGTTCTAATTACTGCTGATAGTCTGATTGGGTGCGTTCAATTTCAACGCCAACCGATTTGGTAAAGCGCACTGCACCAGGTTTTTCTACGCGGACAATTACTTTCGTAACTCGTTGGTCTTCCAAGCACATTTTTGCTAAATCATTTGCCAAAGATTCAACGGTTAACCTCTTTTGCGTCTCAGCTAGGTGCAATGCTCGTTTGGAGACATCACTATAATTGATAGTATCTCCTACATTATCAGAGCTGGCAGCCGATCGGGTGTCTACAAACATCGTCAAGGAAATTACAATTTCTTGCGGGACAGCTCTCTCCCATTGATTTACGCCAATAATACCGCGGGCAACCAGATCTTTAATAAAAATCCTATCCATTCGTCTCCAGCTTTTTAGAAGGATAATAGAGTAAAAAATAGAG
This sequence comes from Anaerolinea sp., assembly GCA_020722415.1. GTDB lineage: Bacteria > Chloroflexota > Anaerolineae > Anaerolineales > UBA4823 > UBA4823. Next base: position 2,208 of record DYKV01000070.1, on the reverse strand, counting down.
CGAAGTCAATCCAATTATAAAATAAAAAAGTTGACTTAGCCGAACCCCATTGAAGATGGTGCTCTGATTAAGAATAAACCCGGAAATCACCAATTGAGCAGTAGAACAAAGGAAAAGAAAACGGAGGGTGAGTAAACCAGCCTTTGTCTCATTCCTGTTCATAAACCATTTGACCGTAAGGCTAGTTATGATTGAAAAGATTAATAATTGATATAGTTGAATTGGGTGGCGGGCATTGCCTTGGAAATTAATTCCCCAAGGAAGCTGGGTAGGGAGCCCGATCTGTCCTCCAGCAGCCCAGTCTGCCAGGATGATGAAAGGTATGAAAATGGATATGGTTACAGCCAGAGAGTCGAAGGCGCTAGCAGGGCTAAGCTTGAATTTTCGGATTATCCAGAACAATACCAAGGCTATCCCAATCAAAGCCCCCCACGGATCGAGTAACCCAGGATTGAGCGAAAGAATATTCAGCGGGGATTGAAGAAAGTATTTTGGATAGGTCAAAATATAAAACAGACGAGCAAAGCCAATCCCGACAATCAAGCTCCAAAAAACAATTTGCTGGTAAGGATCAAAAGGGATTTTCATTTTTTGATGTAAAGTTTCTGAAATGGAAAGCGAAATCCAAAGCCCGATTATTAGGATGAGGCCTGGAGTTTGGATAGATAGAGGTCCAATGTGAAGGATAGGGAACATGGCTTATTGCCCCAAAGCTTGTTGAATGCGAATTTTGAGAAGTGTTTCCGAAACAGGTCCACCATAGATGATATCGGTAATAACTCCATTGGGATTGATGATAAAGGTTGTTGGAAGGGATTGAATTTGATAGATTTGCGACACTTTACCATCCCGGTCCAGTAGGATTGGAAGAGTTAGATTATATTTGTCAATGAATGTTTGGAGTGCGTTCATAGAATCTTGGTTGGTTACATTTATGGTTAATATCATAACTTTCTGGCTTTGATATTGTTGGAAGAGTTTTTGAAAAGTTGCCATTTCGATACGGCACGGTGGACACCAACTAGCCCAAAAATTCAATACGATTACATTTCCACGTAGGTCATTAAGGTGAAGCCGATCCCCTTTTATAGATTGTAGTGTAAAATCGGGTGCATGGAAACCTTTTATGGGTTTGGATCCCATATTGTATTCTGGTGAATTTTCCGCTGGCAAACGTGTAACCATTACCATGATAATTCCAAACAGAATATATGTGAGAAGAGATAAAATTTTATGTCGGCGAAGAATATCTTCCATAATTAATTTACCGATAAGTATAAACTATTTAATCAACATCCGTTACATTGGGTTTAGAATAGAATAAGCTGAATATTCCTGAAAGAGAGTTTATCATGAAATTGCTATCTAGATTATTGCGGTTATCCTTGGTGATAATTCTAATGGGATGTTCATCCACAAACAATCAATCTGTTACATCGACAACCACGGATTTTGAAAATTCGCCTATTACAAAACCTGCTCCAAAAGCCACTGTAACTCACTCTGAATCCAATCCTTTGGGAACTAAACGCATAGAGATGCCCACCCAAACTGAAATGCAATCGAACAGTGTGTACCCATTGCTAGCCACGAACCAGAATCCGCAGCCATATCCGCAGCCAAATACAACCGAAAATTCACAACAATATCCTCATCCGATGATGACTGAAAATGCGCAACCAAATCTTCTACCCTACCCTTCGCCAGATCAAAACGGAAGTTATCAGGCAGCCCCGAGTAACACAACAATACCTGGGTTAGCACAAATCACCCCGTCTCCTTTAGCAAATACCCCCCAAAGTACCCTTTATCCGGCGACTTTATCGGTAGTGGACATCAGCTTGCACGCTACTGATCCAACTACAGTGCATTTAGCCTCTGGAGGATATCAATTAATCGAGTTTTTCGCTTTTTGGTGTCCTATTTGCAAAAGTATGGCACCCGTTATGAATTATTTGGAGAGAAAGTATGCAAATAAAATCCGGTTTGTTTATTTAGACATAGATGATCCGCGCACTTCATCTTTTAAGCAAACTTTAGGATATCTATACCAACCGCAGTTCTTCCTGCTCGATGGTAGCGGGAAAATATTAAAACAGTGGATTGGAAGGGTCAATCAGGAAGAATTGGAAAGCGATTTAAATAGTATCCAATAAAGAGAGTAACGACTTGATTGTTCCATTGTGGGTAATTTGGAGCAATCATTTT
>DYKV01000510.1 GCA_020722415.1 Anaerolinea sp. | reverse complement strand
TCGAGGTTGGCGTTGATGTGGCGGAGTTCTTTGAGCGCCTGTTCGAGGCTGCGGGAGGAGAGCCAGGAGACGAGGGCGACTAATATAAATCCGATCATTGCGTAGATATTTGGCACGAGATCAACTATCAGGGCCAAATACGTAATTTCAGCGGAGGTTAATATGGCAAAGATAAAACTCGCTGCTGGCCGCAACAAAATACTCGACATAATTATTGGGATCGTAAAGATAAACAAACTTCTCCCATCAGCCAATTCAGGTGGTTCGTCTACAAAGAAAAATGCAACGAGTAAAAATGACAGAAACAATGACGAAGAAATCCAGCCAGGCCAAGCTGGGTTGCGGTTGATCCAATAGAAGAATCCGACCCCAACCAGCATCCCCACTGGGGCCCAAATTAGGCCAATGGTCTGAGCATCTGGGCCAGAAATCATAAAAATAATGGATATAACTGCGAAAAAAGTAAGCACACCGACCCCTAGAAGAAGAATGTTCAATAGTTTTCTTCTTCGAGCATCATCAGGGTCTGCGATGTTTACCGAAAGTGCGTTATTGATAAATTTGGACATCGGTCATAACCTTTCACTTTCTTTCACCATTGAAAGAGCATTGAGCATGGCTGAACGGACAACATTCTCAGGGCAATAAAGAACCTTTCCAATCCAAAGCTGATGCAACGGCTCTGCATAGTTTCTTTCCAGCCATTGTGCGCCTAAAATCAAATTAGCCACAGGCACTTTGTTTCCTTTCCTTCTCCATAATTCCAAGGCTTGTAAACAGTAAGCAGTTTCCTCGGCTGTGGGAATCCCAAAATATCCCCACGCCCCGGTTGACTGTTGCATTTTAAGCATCCAATTCACTGCTTTCTCACACAAAACCTTGTCATAATCCGCACCATTGATAATTATGTGGGCAGTTGGATAAAAGGGCGATATATGCCATTTGTCAATCCAATATCCATCAGGATGTTGATTAGTTCGCAGATAATTCAAAACTTTCTTGACTGAAGGGTGGCGGGAATCGTACCCGGCTTGCTTCAATGCGCCCAACACGTGGGCGTTTACACTTATCGAAGCATTAACCTCCAATGGATAGCAAATGTAATGAGTTTCGTTCTCATATTTTTGGACAAGGCCAATGTCAGGGCTGAGACCAAATCTTGAAAGGACTTCAAAAGTCAAGCTGGTATCGTCGCCATCGCAAGGGGTATAGTTGACAGAAAATCCTACACCGGATTCTGGATTCCAGGCCGACTGTAAAAATTCCAAATGTCTCTCAATATCCGATGAAAAATTCTTTTGAAATGAATTACTACCTAAGAGCAGATTCCACAACACCCAGGCCCTCTCAAAGATATCAAATGGAGCAGCAAAAGGTATGCCGCCGTCCAAATTTCTAAGGGTCTTCAAATAATCGAGGGCTTGTGAATTCGAAGGTTTCACAAACATTGCGAAATGAGCAGTGGCCGCGGGGCTATTTGCTACTGACCCATTATTTTCTTGTAGATTTTCTACCTCAAGCAAACCCAATTGATCTTCCCCCGCCATCTCCGCCGAAAACGCAGGAGTAATGTACCGGTTGATCTTCA
>DYKV01000509.1 GCA_020722415.1 Anaerolinea sp. | reverse complement strand
TGACTCGTTTACTGGATATTAAATTTTGCAAGGAGGAACAGTTAATATGGATATAAAGGACATTTTCGCTAACATTTCCGCTGAAGAAATCGCTCAATTGACGCGTGATTTGGTGCGCTTTGATACCACTAATCCACCGGGAAACGAGAGGCAAGCTATCGAGTTTGTTGCCGAGATACTCAAGCCATTTGGATTCGAACTTCGCTTTATCGAACACGACCCCCAACGGTCAACTTTGCTCGCTCGTTTAAAGGGCAAAGGCGAGCGTGGCGCCCTCGTGCTTAATGGACATGTGGACGTGGTGCCTGTGGGATCAGGTGGCTGGGATTACCCGCCCTTTGAGGGTATCATCGAGAACGGCAAAGTTTGGGGTCGCGGCTCCGCCGACATGAAAGGCGGTTTAGCCGCGATGATCGTGGCTGCAAAAGCCATTGCCCAAAGCAAGATACCTTTAAAGGGAGATTTGTTACTTACGGCAACAGCAGGAGAAGAAGTCAATATGATGGGGGCTCGCTCGTTAGCGGAATTGCCCGAAGCCAAGCATTGGCAAGCCGTGATCATCTCGGAACCCACTTCGAACCGTTTGGGGTTAGCAGAAAGAGGCGTCTTTTGGCCCGAAATTACTACTTATGGCAAAACAGCCCACGGTTCTACGCCGGAATTAGGGATCAATGCAGTGATGATGATGGTCAAAGTGCTCACCGAATTTGAGAAACTGGAAATCCCCTTTCAACCCCATCCTGTATTAGGCAATCTCACCCGCAGCGTCAACACCATTCAAGGTGGGGTTAAGGTGAACGTTATCCCCGATCAATGCGCAGTAATGGTGGACATGCGCACTCTGCCAGGACAAGACCATAGCGCCTTGTTGCAGCAACTCAATGATTTTCTTTCCGGCTTAGAGAGGGAAATTCCCAACCTAAAAGCTTCCATTCGGCTGACTTACGATCTTCCTCCCGCTGAAACCTCTCAAGAAGCAGCACCTGTCCAGCAGTTCCTTTCCGCCGCTAAAAAAGCATGCGGTATAGAGATACCGATCGTTAAAATCCCCTTTGCAACCGAAGCGGCGATCTTTGTGCCAGCTTTGAGTGTGCCAACGCTGATCCTCGGTCCTGGCGATGCCGCGCTCGCCCACCAACCGAATGAGTTCATCGAAATCGCCGCGATGGAAAAAGCTGCCCAAATCTACGCGGCGGCAGCGGTGGAGATGTTGAGTTAACCTCAATACCCTCTACTTATTGAGCGTGTAATGATGTAACGATTTTTCTTGATCTACACGATTCTGCTAACCCCCCATCGCGATATAAATCGGTGTTCTGGCGTAGGTAGAAGTTCACCTGAAGACAGTGTTCAAAGGTTCCATCAGCAGCAAAGCATCAGTGGCAGGCAAGCATAAGTTAGATTGCAACCGATCGTCGCCTCAGGGTGGGTTAACTTAGGAGGAATCACCTAATCCAAGAAGAGAGCAATTGCATCCCACTCAAAGCTGGTAAGTGGTTCCTCTTATCATTGCCTGACAGGAAGTGCCTATCGAATCTATAGTATTACCGGGCAACATTTGCATCGAACGCGCAAATGTTGTAGACAT
>DYKV01000069.1 GCA_020722415.1 Anaerolinea sp. | reverse complement strand
ATGTTGTAGACATTGATGTCGCCGTTTGGTTGCGGCATGAATGCCGCGTTACGCTGTCTCCCTATTTATTTTGTCATTGCGTAGCAGCACCAGCGACCGTGGCAAACCCCTCACTCGGCTTGGAAGCTGCTTCACGGTTCAATTAACCTGCATACTAGAGATTGGAGATGATTTGGTTGCGCTCGTACGGACAAGTATCTGCAAACGTGTGCTTCACTTCTTAGCTCAAGTTGCCGGCTTTTGGTTATGGATAAACCTCCGCCTCTGAAAGAGGCTTTCCACTGGCATCTTTTTGAGAGAGAAGCGGATTCGTGCCATCCAATAACGGCCAGGCTATCCCTAATTGGGGATCGTTCCAAAGCAAGGTCCGCTCCCACTCCGGCGCGTAATAATCAGTCACTTTATACAGCACTTCTGCACGCTCACTCAACACATAAAACCCATGAGCAAAGCCTGGCGGTATCCACAATTGATGGCGATTTTCGGCAGAAAGCCGTACCCCAACCCATCTGCCAAAATTGGTTGAGCTACGGCGAATATCTATGGCAACATCGAAAATTTCACCCACCACGGCTTGGACCAATTTACCTTGGGCTTGGTGAATCTGATAATGCAATCCACGCAAAGTTCCCTTACAGGATGTAGAATAATTATCTTGCACAAAATGGTCCGGCAAGCCAGCCACGGCAAACTTCTGGCTATGAAATAGCTCCAAAAAAGACCCACGTTGATCATGGTATATCTTTGGCTCAATAAGCAAGACTTCTGCTAAGCGAGTTGGTTTTATCTCCAAATTGCCTTGTCCTCTATTTATTGATCATCCGTCGCCTTTTCCAGTGTAAGTATGGAGCTGCCAAACGGCGGATTCCGCTTTTGATAACGATAGGCGAAAACCATGCTCCGCCCTCCCGATAATGCACACGCAGCATTTCTGGCCAGCAACGGTCATCTGCAGATATTGTCTTCCCACTTCCATGCAAGCGAAAGCTCGCCCACAAACGTGGCACGTACACCAGCGGCGCAACCTTCGATATCCGCACCCATAAATCATAATCCATTGCGAAAAAAAAGGAAGGGTCTAATGGCCCAACAAGCCGCCATAATTTGGCACGGAAAAAGGCGGTTTGTTGGGGAATGTGAACATAACCACTCCGTAAGCGCTGGTAATCTGTCTGGCGGGCAGGAAATTTTCCTACCACCCTTCCTTCTTCATCTATTAAATGCGCATCTCCATAAACCATGCCCACTTCGGGATGAGCTAATAAATATTCTACCGCTTCGGTGACCGCGTGAGGATAGTAGGTATCATCTGAATTTAACCAGGCAAAAATCTCACCAGTAGCTTTTGCAAAACCTTTATTAATCGCATCAGTCTGACCATGATCTTTTTCAGAAACCCACCAAGCCAGGCGATCGGCATAACGTTGAATGATATCCAAACTACCATCCGTAGATCCACCATCTACAATGATATATTCTATTTTCGGGTAGTCCTGATTGAGCACAGATTGTATTGTCTTTTCTAAAAAACGGCCCTGATTAAAAGAGGGTGTGACAATCGAAACCAGGGGCAGCTCCGGCTTGCTTTCCTCACCGAGTGGGTGAAGGGTCTTGGAAATCAAGTTCTCATCTCTTATTTCCGCGGTAGATCGGTTTGGGGAAGGGTTTTCTTCCGCTTTGCTAGAAGGAGAATAGCCAGCCTTGAGATTTCCACCAGAGGAAGTATTGCCACTGGTTTGATCTATTATATTGTCCTCTCTAGCAGAGAGAGCCGGGGTAAGGTCTGCTTCCCAACTCCCGTAGAATAATTCAACCACATCTTCCGTTACGAGGCGAATCCGCTCTACCTCCTCCTCACTCAATCGCTTCCGCCAATTAACGAGATTCGATCGGCTGTCTAATCGCACAGAATGGCGTTTTTCTCGAGATAATTCTTTGGGGTTTTCAGCGCTGCTTGATTCGACAACAGCTCGTTGAGCTTTCTCCGTATACCTCAGGTCCAATTGACGATACAACTGCCGAAAACCCTCAATGGGCTGCCAGGATAAATCCTCATGCCTTACCACTATTAGTGGATACCCGCGACTCTGGAGGGTTACAATCCAACCATATATCATTCGCCAAAGCAAAGCCGCCTGTCCAATGATATCTGTTGGTGTTTCTAGGAATTTTTCCATATCAGGGCGAAATATTTCTAATCCATCCCGCAAGAGTAACGGTTGAGCTAGTAAATCCGTCAGATCAAATTGCCAGCCCAATCTTTTCAGGCTGCTGGCAAAAGCCACTGGGTGACGCACGGTGACCACAACCCGACAACCCAGTCGATCCATAAACCAGGGAATGGAAAAAACTGCAAATGGGTCTTTGAGTAAAGGCTTTTGGTGAAATATCCTACCGCGTAAGAAGATACCGCCATCGCGCAGCATCCTCAAAATGTCTTTGCGTGAGCGCAAAGAACACATTTCATCCCACCAGTGGTAGCGAAAGGACAACAACTGCTGATACGCCGGCAGATAATGATCTTCATTATCAGTGCAGATATACGTATACCAATGTTGTACTGGTGTCCTAAAAACCCCGCGGCGATGCCATACATTCAGCGGTTCACTAATATAAGCGGCCTCCCCGCTGGCGCACAGCATCTTCCCCACCCAGGAAGTACCCGTACGATGCGCACCGGTGACCAGAATTGGACCTGCTTCAACCATCTGTGGTTAATTCATCCTCTTCCAAATTAATACCCGGCCAGCCACGCAATGGCAAATTACGCAAGCGGGCAAAATTCCACCGATAACTGGTAGAATAATACCATCCGCGTAAAGCCTTGCCACCCAACCTACTCAATATAGCATAAAGCATACGATGCCAGTGTTTTAACGCAAAAACCGGGTTTTCTTTTAATGCCTGTAAATATACTCTAAATGCCTCAGCAGCATAACCTCCATCCAATAAGTATCGTGCCTGCAAACGATATACCCCACCACGAACTTGATTGCGGGCTATGTATACCTGCTCTGCCAAATCCGGCTGGGTTAACATCCAATCAAAGATGCGCTGAGCCTCTTTTCCAAAGTGGGCTGCTTGAGCCATATTTTTCGCCCCCGCATGTTGCCGAGCAGCAGCCCATAAACCATTCACGTGTTGGATAGGAAAAAGACGGGCAATTTTTATCCAAAGCAAATGATCGAGCATGTAGTGATAGCTTTCATCCAGTCCTCCAACGCTTTCCCAAGCAGAACGGCGGAAAAATACCGCCGGTTGACAGATTACCCGAAACCGAATCAACTCCGCCAAAGTCCAATTTCCAAAATGGAGCTGATGAATCGGGTGACCACGCCTATCAATCGATAAAGCATCTCCGAAAACAAGCCCCACTTCTGGATTAGCTTGCAGAACATCCACCGCGGATTGTATGGCTAATGGCAAATAGAGGTCATCCGAATTCAGCCAACCGAGGATTTCACCTTGGGCATGCGCGAATCCTTTGTTGATCGCCTGGGCTTGACCTTGATCGGGTTCCGAAGTCCACCAAACAAGCTGATTCGCATAACGGCTAATGAGCTCTTGGCTTCCGTCGGTCGAATCACCGTCCACGATGATATATTCCAAACGGAAAGTCGAGCTATTCTCCTCCCGCTGTGCCAGCACCGACTGAATGGTGGCTTCTAAATATTGCGCCTGGTTGTAGGAAGGCGTCACAATCGAAACGAGAGGTAGATCGCTCATGATTTATATGCGGGGTAATTTGCTTTGTTCATTTTTGATGAGTCAGATCAAAAATCAGATAACCATTCCCCTCAGCAAAAATAGGATATTTTTCGGTGAGGGTCTTCTTCAAAGCAGTTTGGCTGTTAAATTGGTTGAATGCCGTAATGAGAAAGTAATCCATTCCATCAATTCGATTGGTGAAAGTACTATCAAAATCTTTTTCCCGCCCCCGTAAATCAGCCAAGTTTTTCTCTCCACTGGTTTGCCATAAAGCAACTTTACGCCAACCATAATACATCAGCGGATAACCATAATCCTGGGTCAAGGCAATAATCCTCCCTTGTGCCGGTAATTTCGAGCCAATCTCCTGCCAATAAGCGGGTGCAGTGCGATAGTTTTCCGCCTTATCAGCTGCAATGCTTAGCCATGCCATGAATGCAAGCGATACAACGATTATAGCGGCAAAAAAACCCTTCCATAGTTTGGATTGCTCTCTTATCTGCCTAATGATCAATTCTGCGATAGGGGTAAGAGAAAGAGCGATGATGGGAGTAAGCTGGATGGAATAATAGTTGTGAGTGTACATTTGATAAGGGAGCGACAACCCATAGATAGCATAGCCAATCCACCAACCCAACAAGATCGGACGCAAGCGCGGCGAAGCAAGGATTACACCGACTAAACCAAGTAAGATAGGTGTAAACCCAAATAAACCTTGGAGGAACGACAGCCAACGGACATAAAAGGATGGATCGGATAATAAATGGGAAAGGGCAAGCGTCCAATTGGAAAAATAGCTACTTATCCCGCCTTGCCTTTCAAAAAGATAAAATAATACTGATGGGACAAGCATCAGCAGCGCCATAAACCAGACCTGCATATTCTGCCAAACGCGCCGTATACTTAACGTTGCTAAGACAACCGATAACGCAGCCATACCCACCATATAGCCTGCCACAGGTTTGGTTAAGATCGCCATACCACCGCACAGTCCAGCCAGCCAAACAAATTTCCCCGAAGCTGTCTCTGACCAGCGCAGCAAACCATAGCCGCTCAATACAATCCACATTGTCATAGCTGGATCGGGTTGAAAAGAGCGGCTAGCTTGCACCGCAAATGGCAAAATCATCAAGTAAGCAACCGCAACCAATCCAGCTGAATCGGATCCCACCCGGCGGGCGATGGCATAAAGCGCCAACCCGGTGATGATCCAAAAGATCGTGTTATAAATTCGCGCTATCCACCATATCTCATTTCCTGCCGCTCGATAAGTGTAGGCGACCAACGTTTCCAGAATAGGAGGTTCATAACGACCGGTTGATCGGGCAATCGCATTTGCCAAATCACGTTTGATTGGATCAGCGTTCGGTGAGATTTGATAATAAATATCACGAGCAATGATCATTCCGCGCAATTGGCGGGTGGGATGAAAATCCAGAGGCGGATCAGTCAGATCATATAATCGCAGAAACGCCCCCAGTAATATGATTGCAAACAAAAAAAAGCCAATCCATTTTGAGGTATTCTTATCTTTGATAGCAATAACGGTAGTAGATTGAGGTGAAAAATTGGTCATCGGCAACTCTTTAGGAAAATAAGTGGTAAATTAGATTATAACAACGAAAAAGACCCATTCAGGGGAAACCTTCAATAACTAAAATCTGCTCGGTAACATCAAGGCGGATAGCGGTAAATGGTCGCTATGCGATCCTCTATGACAATTGGCAAGCCCTCTCGCAATCGCTGCAAACGAGCATTTTCCGGGATATGATGAAAAACAACCAAATAAACTGTCATAGCTGGCTTTGATGTCCGTATCTGGCTAAATTCGTTTAAAGAATGTCCCGGACTACCAGCCCAAAGGTAGACTGTTGCAGGCGAGTTGCTATAGACGAGGGCTGTGTCGAGACCCTGCAAGGTTTGAATCGCCCGAGAAAGATGCCAGCTCTTGCGGGCTAGACCTAATCCTTGTTTATGCCAAGCAGGCACAGCCAATGCACTCCCGACTAGAAAATAAACCAATAAATAGCTGCCACTTAGGATTACTAGCCAGCGAGCCAGGACGTTTTTCGTATCCCACAACCCTGCCAGAAGTGTCACTATTAAGATAATCCCTCCTAACCAGAGCGGCGATAATAAACGATCTCCAAAACCAATGTTGTGATCAAATCCAATTTTTGCTAAAACCAGAAAAACAAGATGAAAAATCGTGGCGAAAACCCAAAAAATGGATAAAGGTTTTATCAATATGGTTTGAAATAGGCTTGTTTGTGACCTATTCCAAGATAAGCTTAGCCAGATGCCAAGTGCACAAGCACCGAAAATAATCACCAGCAGCCAAATCTTTTCGTGTCCAATCACCCAGATTGGCGGGATAAACCATCCCAAAATAGTTTGGATCAATGAGAGCAAGTTTTTTAAGCTCAATGGAACAATAGAAAAAGCCCGGTTATTGATTGTATTTGTGAGCAGTGCGTTGCGCACCGTCCACAGCCCAAGCGGCGCCAGGCTCAATCCAGCGAACCCAAAGGAACGAAGAAGTTTGGTTTTAATAGGCGTTCTTCCCAACAACAGGACCAGCATACCACTGGCAATCAAACTGACCCCGATATAACGGGTTAAGGCAGCCAAACCAAATACAAGCGCCGCCCACCAATAGCGCCGATCCTGCCGTTCGATTGAAATCGCCAAGATAAGGATCCCAGCCATGGCGAGAAAATAATAGATTGGCTCACTTAACGCCCAGGCATGGGCTTCGATAAACTGGCGATTCATTGTAAAAAAAATTGCGGCGAGAAGCCCCCAGATATTTTTCGTGGTTATCTGCCGCACTGTTTCTCCAACTAATAATGTGTTCAGCCCCATCAAGAAGGCGTTTAAAAAGCGGACACCTTGCAATGAATTAACCCCGAAAAATTCGAGGAGCGCTAAAACAGTTGGGAATAATGGTGGGTATTGGGTTAAAGGGATGAATGACCCGTCCTCCGCTAGATAACCCCAATAACCTTGGCGGACAACCGTTTTCGCGGTAGCGATATACTGGAATGAATCGGAGATTAACCCCGCCCCCCATACCGTGCTGTACAAAACCAACCCAACCCCGATCGTAGCGGTCAGAATTAATGCCAGCCAATAAAATTTATTAGAGAAGATGATTTTCCAACCCGAGAAAGATGGTTCTATCATGTAATTGAAAAAACAACGCCAAACTTATAACGGCACTTACCCTTACCATTACGGAAATAACGAGCGATAGTCCACTTTTGGAAAAACCTGCAACTTCCCCCCAACGGTTGCATCGAGGACTTGTCTGCCAGCCTGCTCGTATGCTTGTCTTGCCATGCGATATGCCCGCTCCGAGGTTTCCAAGTCTGGTAACTGCCAACGAAAACCCTTGCCAAAATAACCTTGATGAAAATGATCGGGGTCATCCCCTTGCGAAACAACCGTGGCGTTTGGTTTTCCTTGGGTGCTGAAGTTATGGTCTACTCCGATCAATATGACTTGTTCAAATCCCATAAAGTAAGCCAATTGTAATGCAACGTAAGTAACCGTTGCGCCTTCCCAGAGACGGCGACGCACATCCCGAGCAAAGACCGGCCCAGTATAAGTAGTATGCAGAAAAATGGTCTTCTCATCAGGGGGGGAGAGGAAAGCATAGCGCGATCGCCAGGAAAGAAAGCGCGGCATCGGTAGGCTAAGGATATCATGGATACACTGTTCAATTACCAGGCTATTAATGGAAAGATAATATGTGGTGGTAAAACCCAAATCTGGAAAAGCCAAATAGATGCGGTTCATGCCAAAAGTGATTTCATCCTTCAACAAAGAGAGATCGGTTTGTTTCAAACTTGGCCCATTACCAATGATAAAGCAGCGCTCACCAGGGTGACGATTTTGATAGGCTGCTAAAGCCTGAATGCTTTTCCTTCTCCAGGGATGAAAGGTAGCCATAGGCCATTGGGCAGCGCGTTGGAGGGCATACCTTAACCGACTAGCGCTTTGCCAGAGGGGAGCAGGGACGATATGTTGCAATGTTTCCCGTGTCGATGGATTCATTCTGTACTGAGGCGGGCAGTCGCCCCACCATCTACAATGAGCGCTTGGCCGGTCATGAACGAAGATTGCGCCTCATCAGCCAGAAAATAAATGGCATGGGCGATCTCTTCCGGACGCCCAATCCGCCCATTGACGGTTTTACGGGCTAAATTATCTAAACGCTCCAACACATCTGCACCGGAAACATGCCCCCGTCCAAGCCCGGCGCGCAGCATCGGGGTATCCACTGCTCCTGGCAAGACTGCATTGGCGCGAATGTTATCCTTGGCAAATTCAATCGCAATGGCGCGGGTGAAAGCCAGTAGACCTCCTTTACTAGCTGCATAGGCGGCGATGTTGGCAGAAGTCGCCACCGCATGCACCGACGAGACATTGACTATCGCTCCACCTCCAGCCGCCTTCAAAAAGGGATAGGCTAATTTCACTCCCAGGAATACTGAGGACAAATTGGACGCAAGTACTGCATTCCATTCCTCTATTGTGGTCTCGAGGAGTGGTTTGGCTACTTGGACTGCTGCATTATTTATCAAGGCATGCAGTCGATCAGTAAAAAGGCGGATATCTCCAAAAATGGCTTCCAGATTCTGGCTGATGGAAATATCGGATTGGATGAACTTACCGTCCTGCGGAAAATCATCACCAAAATTTGTCCGATCCACCCCAATCACTTTCCAACCTTGACGGGCAAAATGGAAGACCGTCGCTCGGCCTATTCCTCCCGCTGCTCCAGTGATCAACACAAAGCGATTCTCTGGTTCCATGTTATCCTCATTTGAGATATAAATTAATGCGTTCATCCAAATCCCTACTGCTGATCCCTAACCCATCAAGCAAATTTCGGATCGTGTTGCGGTGCACCCGTTCCCAGGCGCTTGGGCTGGAATTAGCGTTATGGGGCGCTAACATTACATTATCCATGCGCAGCAAAGGACTATCGAGAGGTAATGGCTCAACCTCAAAAACGTCCAACGCCGCGCCAGCGATCTGCCCACTCTGCAATGCCTGAATCAGGGCTGCTTCTTCGATTATCGGGCCACGGGCGGTGTTGATCAATACTGCAGTAGGCTTCATCATCGCCAAAGTCTCCCGATTGATTAAATGAATACTGGTGGGGTTAAGATCGCAGTTTAGGCTGACAAAATCCGCTTGCTGCAACAAATCCTTAAGAGTGGTCATTTCCACATGATTTTCAGCGACGAAATCGGGGGCAATTTCAATAATATCGTTTCCCAGAATTCGCATACCAAAAGCGCGGGCGCGGCGGATTACTGCTTTGCCTGTGTTTCCAACGCCCACGACCCCCAAAGTACATTCACTCAGTGAACGGCCAGGGATCTTCACCCATTTGCCGGCTTTCATCGCCCGATCCATCCAAGGTTGTTGGCGAGCAAACGCCAATATATAACCCAAAACCGTATCCGCAACCGGAAGGGTAAAGGCATTGGGTGTACGATACACCTGGACGCCAAACCGCGCCGCGGCTTGGTGATCAATCGAATCAACACCAGAACCCCATTTTGAGATCACTTTCAGGCGGGGCGCGCATGCCTCCAGCACCCGAGCCGTGTAACGATCATCCCCACAGATAGTTCCATCGAACTTGCCCGCGTAGGGCAACAATTCTTTTTCTTCTAGCCGTTCTGTTACGGGTGGAACAATAAGGTCAAATTGATAACTCTCTAAGAGCGGTCGAAAACGATCCAGCACTGGGATCATATAAGGCGCAGTGAACAAAATTACTGGCATATTGAAATTCCTGTTTAATTGAGTTTCTGGAGGGTTTTGTTTTTACCATCCAAGCCAGAATTATAACCCTTCTTAACTTCTGGGGTACCCTTATTCGCACAAATTAATTTACCCATCCCTCGGCATTGAGCTTAGCCGCGGCTTAGAGTGAGGTAATATTTCGCTTCTTGAGGGCATCCAGAACTAAGAAGCCCATGCAAAATAAAAGAAAGAAATACAGCGACATAATCAATTCTATTCCTAAATAATCCAATAAATCATCCACAGAAATGTGTGGCGCACGCGGATAAAACAGAATCAGGAAAATAAGAAGAAAAGGCGCTCCAAAGGTTATTGCCCAGTGCAATATCGAAAACCTGTGCTTATATCGAACGAAACCCGAAACGGTCAGGCAAGCAAGAAAATATAGGTAAATGAAATCACCTGTGATAATCAACCAAAAAGGGATAGTATAAACTAAACCAATTAAGAAAACCAAGACAAAATACGGGAATGATAGCAAGAAGTTTAGCAAGGTGAAGGAGAAATCACCCAGAGGAGAAGGGTTTGGGGATGGTGGTGACTCGATAAGCGGTGCTTGCTGGATCAGTCCGCCTATCCCAATCATCGCAAAAATCACGAATACACCTATCTTCTTTCGACTCGGCATCATAAGTATTTTAAACGGCTATGTGGCATTGACCAAGTGTTTCATAAAGCCAATTGATGGATAACCTATCAACTGCCGAAGCCGGATTGCCAAGGCACGCTTATGCCCTCGAACGAAGCCAAGCTTGCCGACAAGCACCGGTTAGGAAAGATACTCTCTTTGCTGTTATTCACAACAAATTCTAACGTCATCCATCTCCAACTGCGCTCCCTTCAATCTACCCAATTGGAAGCCAGCAATTCTTAATTTGTGTTGAAATCATCCTGAAGGCTTTAGCAAAACCTATCCAGCGTTCATCGAATTTGGGACGTTTACTGGTTAACTCAGATTGTCACTATTCAGGCTGGCTATTTTCTGCCAATTTCGGCGGGCTGGAAGCCCTGCCTCAGTACAAAAAAGCCCTTCGGGCTGTCCAGCCAGTCGGCTTTAGCCGACTTCCATGAACTAAGGCGGGGATTTATCCCGC
>DYKV01000508.1 GCA_020722415.1 Anaerolinea sp. | reverse complement strand
CACCTACTACTAAATGATTTTCTGTTTGGGATTGAAGTGAGGATTACCATTCGAAAGACTGAACCATTAAAACAATACTCATAAAACCAATACAGAAAGAACAGCTCCAACCGGCACTATATACAAGACATCTACTTTGCGAAGCAAAGCGCCTAATGCAGCAAATCCTAATAGAATCCTTACAATGTCCCATGGAACAGCCATTGTAAATTTGAAACAAACATACAAGAGAAGCCCCACAAAAGATGCAAATATGCCGTCTATAGCTTTCTTAAAATAGACCGAATTTTTCAGCCGGTCAAAAATTGGAGCTATAGTGATCATCATAAAGAATGAAGGTGTAAATATAGCGATTGTTGCCACAAGCGCACCTGGTAACCCATAAACCAGATAGCCCACAAAGGTTGCCGTAATAATAATGGGGCCGGGTGTTATCTGACCGAGGGCTATCCCATCCATAAAGGTCTTACTATCCAGCCATCCTCTATTAATGACAATTTCATGAAGCATGAGCGGAAGAGATGCAAACCCTCCTCCGAAGGCAAAGAGATCTACTTTTAGCATAACAGCCACCAGATTAAAGAGGATGGCGCTTAGGAAATAGAGCCCGGTAAAACAGATAATAAAAATGACCAGGAGACCAATGATTTGCCTGGCATTCCACTTTATTTTTTTTGTTTCGGAGTTGACCACGGCGCTTGGAGGGGATTCTTTAAAAAGAGCCATACCGAGGATGCACGCTCCAATAATAACCATAAAAGGGCTTACACCGAACCAGAATGAAATAGCAGCTAAAAGAGCAACGAGAATGTTCTTGTAATTGTTTGCGATGTTCCTGCCAAATGAATAAGTTGCGTTAAAAATGATTGCAACTACGATCACCTGAAGACCATTAAACAAGGAGATGAACTTGGGAAGATTGCTGAATTTGGCATATAGAACAGACAGAAACAACATAAAAATAAAGGCTGGTAACCCAAAGCCACCATAGGCTGCCAATGCTCCGGGTATTCCACGAACCTTGAATCCAACATAAGCAGCTGCCTGTATGGCTGTGGCTCCTGGTATGGACTGGCAGAGGGCAACACCGTTTTTAAAATCATTTTTATCAAGCCATTGATTGCGCTGAGTGGAAAGGTCTCTGATATGCGCCACCATTGCTGGACCGCCAAAGGCCGTCAAGCCAAGCCTGAAGAAAGCTATGAAGAGATCTTTAGCCGATGGGATGTTGTTCAAAATAGATTCTGGCTCACCGTATTTCTATCGCAGGTGCAACTTCACCTCTGTCAATCTTCATGAGCTCCACACCGCAAGCAGTGGAGGTATCTTTCTTGGATAAATTTCCTTTTTTGAGATGCTTTATTTTCAGCAGTTCTTGATTTAACCTGAACCGATCTTTCATCTAATGTGCTGCTGTAATGACATATGTTGCCGACTGGATACAAAGATTGTATTCATTCGAATCCTATTTAACTCTTTGAAAACTACCGGATACCAATTAAGATGTCAAATGGAATGTCGGACGATCAGATGCTGCTTACCTTTTGAAGTCATGCATTTTCTTCAAGGAATACGTTTTACTGACTACAGGAAG
>DYKV01000006.1 GCA_020722415.1 Anaerolinea sp. | reverse complement strand
TTTCAACACAAATTGAGAATTGCTGGGCAAACAATCGAACAGGAGCAGCAGCGGCCGGGGTAATCGCTTGTCAAGTTGAGATGACGAGTATTCCTACTCACCATAGCAAACAACCGAAGGGGAGTCGCTGACACTGTGGAAATCACCCGATAGGGTTGGGGAAGAGATTGCCTCGCTGCGCTGGCAACGATCAACCCAATGAAAGAGATTGCAGTGCGCTCTTAAAGGGACAATTTATTGCCATCGCCTATATATGGTTCTGCTCTGCATATTCCCGCGCTCCGCCCTTCTGACATGCAGATACCTCAACCAATAAATTTAATTACCTTCTTCCTGCCTATTTGACAACCCGAATAGATTACCTGTAACTTAATAAAATTATGGGCTCGGTCAGCGTTTGCGGGTTAACGCGCCGGCATTCAGCTCCAAAGGCACATGCCGTTGCTCGTTCAATAACTTCAATAAAACCCGCACCCGCTCTTTGCCTGGTAACTGCGCATCAAATATCGCCTCGTATCCAGCAAAAGGACCCTCCCGAATCCATACCGAATCACCTTGTTTTAAACCAATGAAAAGCTCTCCCCCGGCTATTGCCACATCATTGACTCTTTTTTGGATTGCCGCGATCAAGTGTTCCGAAACAATGGCTGGTTCATCGCCAAAACTGACTAACCCATGAGTATGCGGCATCCATTGAAAAAAAGACAACCCCAACTGATCTAAATCCACCCGCACAAACATGTAACCCGGGAAGTAGGGCTTTATCTTTTTTGACCTCGGGTTGATGGGGTTGACCCGTAAACGGGGATAATATACCGTGATCTCTTGATTAACCACCTGTTGGTAGACCAAGTCTTCTTTGCGGGGCTTACACCGTAAAGCGTACCAATTTTCTGCCATCAACCGCCCATCCTCTAGGGGATGTTTTTCTCCAATAAATTTATCTGATGATTTCAAAATTGACTTATTCTATAATAAATTCTCTTAATCTCTCTGGTGGGTAATTATACAAGGATTTAAAGGATAATCAAGAAAATAGGCGTAAAAATATCCGATTATTTCATCTTTGTCAGGTAACGCATACCGAATAATGGCAGCCAGACCAAAATATGCGCGATCAGGCTCAACCCGATTATCAGATTAAAAGCGCGCAATAGACTGTTTGCGGGAGCTCGGAAGATGTTGACCAGCCAAACTGCTCCCCCTAATAGCCAGGCGATCAGCGCGATCAGGAGGATGAAAACGAGAATCAAAAACCATGAACGCCGATCGGATGCAGAGGGGATCATCGTGGAGCTGATCGCAAAGAGCAGATAAAACCAAAGCCAAATGTCTGGTTGATGAACAAGGAATAACAGGGAGGGTTTAATTTGGTGAAGCGGGTCTTGGATGAATGAATTAAGGATATCGAGGAGATGGAGTTTCGAGACCCCAATAACACCAATTAGTATGCTTCCAATCAGCAGAGGTGCAAACCCAATCAGGCTATCGCGGAGAAAATCTACTTTTACGGTTTCAACGTAACCGAGTCTTAATTTCCCGTTGGGCAATGTTTTGGGGATGAGAGAAAACCGTCCAGTGGATACCCCAAGTAATTTAGCCATGAGGAAATGACTCAATTCATGCACAATCACCCCCGGCAAAAGAAATAAAGAAAATATTACCAACGCTACATCGAGACGATGAGTCAGATTATAGAAAAGCGTTTGTGCCTCCCAATGTACCCGCCGTTCAATGAGCACAAAAGAAGGCACTAATATAACCAAGCCAATTAAATCAATCACTATGCTGCTAAGTTTATACTAAGGTAATACAGCATATTTGACGATGGCGATAAATTCATCCGCTTTCAAACTTGCTCCGCCAACTAAAGCCCCGTCAATCTCTGGTTGGTTAAAAAATTCGCTTGCATTCGAGGCTTTCACTGACCCGCCATACAGCACCCGCACCGATTGGGCGACTGCGAGGCCAAACAATTGGGCTAGGCTAGGACGAATATACTTAGACACAACCGTATTCGCATCTTCCCCGCTGGCAGCCCGCCCGGTTCCTATTGCCCAGACTGGCTCATAAGCGATCACCAAAGGGATCGAGCCATCTTTTTCAGGAGTTAATCTGACGTCTAGTAAACCTTTTTTTATCTGGCGTTCAACGACTTCGCCCGTTTTACCAGCCTCATTTTCTTGTAGGGTTTCGCCTACACATAGAATGGGTATCAAACCAGCAGTGTAAGCAGATTTAACCTTCTTATTGACCGTTTCATCAGTTTCGCCAAAATATGCTCGCCTCTCAGAATGACCAATGATCACATAAGTACACAGCTCTGCCACCATTCGTGGGGAAATTTCACCCGTATAAGCACCACTGTCTTCCCAATGCATGTTCTGCGCCCCTAAATGGATCGAAGAACCTTCAAGCAACGCTTTCACGGGTAAAAGAGCAGTGAATGGTGGACAGATGGCTTTCTCGACACCTGCGATCGGGTCTAACCCGGCTACTAAGTCCGGCACGAGTTGTCTGGCTTCGGCAATGGTTTTATACATTTTCCAATTTCCGGCAACCAATGGGATGCGTTTTTTCTCCATGTTCACCTCTTATCTGGATTTATGCATGCATTCGGGTAAAAAAACCCAAGCGACGCTTTAACTAGAAAAAACCTAATCTACATTAGGTCAGGTATGAAACCCGACTCGCAATCTGTCATGGTAGATACCTAACTAACAAAGTCAAATTATTATACTGAAAAAAGGGAAACATTGATCATCTAGGGTTTTCTTCAGGGCAAAAACTGCCTTTGGTAACTACCATGAAAAGAAGGGAGAATTTAATTCTCCCTTCAAGGATACAGTTTATGTCATTTATCTTGTAATACCGCAACACCGGGTAAGACCAATCCCTCCAGCATTTCGAGGGATGCGCCGCCGCCGGTGGAAATGTGGGTAATTTTATCCGCCACACCCGACTTTTTCACCGCTGAAACAGAGTCACCGCCGCCAACAATGGTCACACCCTTGCATTCTGCAACCGCTTTGGCAATGCCAAAGGTTCCTTCGGCGAAGTTCGGAAACTCAAAAACGCCCATTGGTCCATTCCAGACCACCGTCCCGGCTGGAATAATCACTTTAGTGAAGGTGGCTACCGTTTCTGGTCCCACATCCATAATCCGCCATCCGTCTGGAACAGGTCCCATGCTGATGACTTTCTTCTCTGCGTTATCTTCGAACTTATTGGCAATCACGACATCTACTGGAAGTCTCAATTTAGTACCGCCTTCAGACAGTAGCTGCTTGGCGGTTTCCAGGGCTTCATCTTCCACTAAAGAATCTCCCACCGGATATCCTTGGGCTTTGAAAAACGTATTTGCCATGCCTCCCCCGATTAACACCTGATCAGCTTTGGTGAGAAGATTGCGAATCACGCCAATCTTGTCGCTGATTTTTGCCCCGCCTAAAATCGCCACGAACGGTTTCTTTGGATCCGCAATTGCCTGGCCAAGATATTGGATTTCTTTTTCCATAAGGAATCCCGCTACTGCGGGTAAATATCTTGCTACGCCTTCGGTAGATGCGTGGGCGCGGTGAGCGCTTCCAAACGCATCATTTACATAGATATCTGCTAGAGCAGCTAATTGCTTCGCCATTTCAGGATCGTTTTTCGTTTCACCTTTATGAAAGCGGGTGTTTTCTAATACAAGGATGTCACCCGGTTTTAGTGCCTTGGCTGCTTTTTCTGCTACTGGGCCGATGCAATCTTCTGCAAAAGCAACCGGTTTTCCGATAATTTTAGCTAAATGGTCTGCCACCGGTCTCATCGAAAACTGCGGATCCGGACCTTCTTTTGGACGACCAAGGTGTGAGCAAAGCACTAACGATGCTCCATGATCGAGTAAATATTGTAGAGTGGGCAGCGCCGCTTTGATGCGAGTATCATCTGTCACGACCCCATCTTTAATGGGGACATTGAAATCTACTCGAACAAGGACTCTTTTCCCTTTAAAATCTACATCACGAATGGTTTTTTTATTGAACATAAACTACTCCATCCCTGAGAATAAAGCGGATATGCCTGATAACAGAACCGACAACAATAGTCCCAAAAGGAGAATGCCCTTGGCAGAGTGGAGAAAGTCTCTTTGCGCGGGAACCCTCTACTACACTCAAGATTGCTGCTTCCTTTTGGGACAATTCTGTTATCAATGACTTAGAGCGATTTTGCCATCAACGCAGCTAGGTCAGATGTACGCACAGAATAAGCCCATTCATTATCATACCAGCTGACGATTTTCGCAAAATTGCTGCTCTCTTTGCCCAAAACCGTAGTGAAAGGAAGATCTACTGAGGAGCTGTAGGTGCTGCCTTTGAAATCTATACTCACCAATGGTTCTTCTACTGCTTCCAAAATGCCTTTTAATGGTTTCGTTGCTGCGGCATCTCGATATGCTTGGCGCAATTCTTCCGTAGTGATAGATTTTTCTAGTTCTACGGTAAGGTCAACCACAGATACGGTAGAGGTAGGAACCCGCAAGGCGTAGCCATCTAATTTGCCAGCCATTTCTGGAATAACCAGTTTTAATGCTCGGGCTGCGCCTGTGGTAGTGGGGATAATATTCATCGCCGCTGCGCGCGCGCGCCGTAAATCACTGTGGGGCAGATCCAAAATCTTCTGGTCATTAGTATATGAATGAATGGTGGTCATAAAGCCACGGACTACTTTGAACTTGTCGTTGACCACTTTGACCGCCGGAGCAAGGCAGTTCGTGGTGCAGGAGGCGTTCGATACCACATGGTGGATTTTGGGGTTGTATTTATCCTCATTAACACCTAATACAATGGTGATATCTTCTCCTTCTGCTGGAGCAGTGATAATCACTTTCTTCGCGCCACCCTTAGTAATGTGATTCTCAGCGCCTTTTACTTCTTTGCCTTTTTTATTAATACCGTCTTTCTTGATGGTAAATAACCCGGTTGATTCAATCACAATATCAATTCCGAGATCGCCCCATGGGATTTTAGAAGGATCAGTTTCCTTAAACCCTTTTACCTTTTTTCCATTAATCAATAAACCATCTTCGACGACTTCGACAGTACCATTGAAACGGCCGTAATTGGTATCGTATTTCAACAAATGAGCCATTGTGTTTAGATCGCCAATATCGTTGAATGCGACAACTTCCAGCTCGCCGCCATGGTAGTCAATGATTGCCTTGAGGACTTGTCGTCCTATGCGGCCAAAACCATTAATTCCTACTTTTACAGTCATTGTAACCTCCGAGAGAGAGAAATATAATTTTTCAAATTATTAATTTGATATCATCAACGAACATTATTTTACTCGATAATCTCGTTTTTGTGTTATCTATGTGTTTTAATTCACAAACGATATGTACTATTGGTCATCCATTTTTCTGGATTGTTCAACAATTCCATCAAAAATTTAGCCAAACGATTTGAATCATGTCGAGACGGATTCATCTCATCAAATAATCTTTCCTGCATAATCCGATATTGGCGCTGCAACCCGTGTTCCAGTTCCACCCATTCAATTTTATTCCCAACCGCAAAGTGTGCATGGCGGTTTACGACCACAATATCGAATATTTCCTTCCCTATATGGTCCTCCAAAGCCCGAATGTGATCACCACAAGTATAATGGTCGGTCTCCCCTTTTTGGGTAGCAATATTACAAACATATACCTTGAGTGCTTTGCTGCCCCGAATGGCACGGGTAATGTCTGGAACCAACAAATTAGGTAAAATGCTGGTATATAAACTTCCTGGACCAATCACAATTAAATCTGCATTCAATATCGCTTTAATCGCCTCGGGAAAGGCTGGGGGAGATTCGGGTTGTAAGAAAACCCTTTTAACTCTTCCATTTGATTTTGGAATTGCGCTTTCCCCTTCAATCCGCACATCGGTTTCTATCATTGGGATTTTCACATCAGCAACCAGGTTGACCTCGTTAATAGTCGAGGGCAGAACTCGTCCCTTCACAGCTAATACCCGGCCCGATTCGGCAACTGCTTCTTCAAAGCTGCCCATAATATCTCTTAAAGCGGTGATAAATAAATTACCAAACGAATGACCATCCAATCCTGTTTGGCTATCCGGGAAACGATATTGAAAGAGATGGGAGAGTAATGCTTCATCATCGGATAATGCAGCCAAACAATTCCGCAGATCCCCTGGTGGTAAGACGCCAAATCCCCTTCGCAATTTACCAGATGAACCGCCGTCATCTGCCACGGTGACAATAGCGGTTATATTATAGGTGTATTCTTTAAGCCCCCGTAATAAAGTTGATAACCCATGTCCACCACCAATGGCAACAATTTTCGGTCCTTTTTCCAGTTTTCTATGTTGGGTCAACTCATCCACTACTTTTCGGCCCGGACGAATGAAAGGTTTCATCAATGAACGATTCATTCCGTAAATCCCACCTAATATCATTGCCAAGCCGATACCGACGAAAATTAACGCCCGTAAGGGCCGCGATAAAAAACGCAAGGATGCTGTAGAAAGGATGGGAAGCCACCAGGTGTCTGGAGCTGTACGGTAGATGTGCAACAAGACAATCCCCAATCCCACCCCGATTAAAGTAGTTCCCATTAAAGTTAAAATAAACCAGCGTTTAACACCAATGCCGGGCGATAACCATCGTAAATATTGACTAAAAAAAAGACCGATTTTATGAAAAGAGGATTGGCGTTCTAACTTATTCATTCAATTTATCATCATAGCAGTCTTTTTTCACTGCGTCAACATAGAACAGTTAAGAAGCAAATTAATATCCATGACCTAACATTCTATGCTATACTTATCTCTCAAACCGAAATGATGAATCATCAAGTCAGCCCTATTTGGAAAATTGCATCCACAATTCCCTCCGAGATTGACGAGGCTCTATCCCAATATCATCCTACCCTTAGGCAGTTATTATACAACCGTGGAATCACAAGCTCTGCTGATGCACACCGCTATCTTAACCCAAATCTCGACTACACGCATGATCCATTGCTGCTTCTAAATATTGAAACCGCAATTGAACGAATCGAATATGCAATTCGCAATCGCCAGCCCATCGCAATCTATGGGGATTATGATGTCGATGGGGTTACCTCTACCACGATTCTATCCGATTACTTAAAATTACGTGGCGCAGACGTAATGTACCACATTCCAAATCGCTTTGAAGAAGGATATGGCGTCCGCTCTGAAGCAATCGATGATCTTAAAGAGCAAGGAGTAAAGCTGATCATCACCGTGGATTGTGGAGTACGCTCTTTGATTGAAGCTGAACATGCTAAAAATATTGGGGTTGACATGATCATTACCGATCACCACCAACCCTTAAATGAATTACCTGATGTAGTTGCGATCATCAACCCGAAACAACCAAATGATCCCTATCCATTTAAAGAACTAGCTGGCGTCGGGGTTGCCTATAAGTTAATTCAAGCTTATCAAAAACTAAAACCCGAGAAACATATCCAGCCAGAACAATATCTTGAGCTCGTTGCTTTAGGGACAATTGCCGATATGGTGCCTTTAGTGGATGAGAACCGCACCCTCGCCCGAATCGGATTAGAACAGCTCCGGTCTAGTCAACGGCCAGGGATTCGCGCGCTAATCGCCATTGCTGGAATAGCTCCACAAAAATTAACCGCGCAACATATTTCGCATTTGCTGGCGCCGCGACTAAACGCTGCCGGGCGCTTAGAGTCTGCCATGGCTGCCCTGAATCTATTGCTCACCAACGATGCAACTCAAGCTAGCAAACTGGCTCAAGAATTAGATAACCATAACCGCCAACGCCAAGTGCTTACCCATCAATTTGAAAACATCGCCAGCGAGTTGGCTTTCCAAGAAGAAGAAAACCCTTATATCCTTATAGCCGCTCATCCTGACTTCAATCTTGGGGTAATTGGGCTGGTAGCTTCGCACTTAAGCGAACGATTCTATCGCCCAGCCATCGTAGCCACCATCAATGACGGATTTATCCGAGGTTCCGCTAGATCAATACCAGAATTAAATATAACTGAAACACTTGACCAGTGTGTTGATTTAATGGAACATCATGGCGGTCATGCAGCAGCAGCTGGTTTTACCATTAAGCGTCATCTTTTTCCAGAATTAGTATCCCGCTTGAAAGAAATCACAGAAAATTCACTCAAAGGTACACTTTTACAACCGATTATCTTAGCCGATATGGAGCTTGATCTACACCAGGGGATTAACTTTTTTAATGATTTAGAACATCTCCAGCCAACTGGTATCGCCAACCCAGTTCCGCTATTCGTGACCCGCGGCTTAACCCCCAAAAACGTAAAACTAGTAGGGAAAAATCTATCTCATCTCCGCTTTCAAGTAAATGATGCTTACCCATGTATCGCTTTTCATAAAGGTGAGCTCTACAATAACCTTCCCAAGCAAATCGATATCTTATATACAATAGAACAGAATGATTTTAATGGAAACAGTTACTTGCAATTAGTGGTTCGGGACATAAAGCCATCTCAATAAATCATAACTCAATCTACAAATCTGTACTTTATAAGAGTCCACATTGCTTCAAAAGCATCTTTTAGACGAATTTTCTTTCCTTCGGAATAATCACGGGGGTTAAATGAAATCGGTACCTCATAGATACGCACTTTTCTTTTTAATATCTTAGCGGTAAATTCTGGCTCAAAATCAAAACGGCGAGCATGAATCGTTATGCTCTGAACCACTTCGCGGCGGAAGACTTTATAGCCGGTCTCCATGTCGGTCAAGATGTTATTATAGAGGATATTAGTGACCAGGGTGAGTATTTTATTCGCCACCATATTCCAGAACAGAATTGGCCGTCTTGCACCACCTAAAAATCGTGATCCATACACCACCTCAGCAATCCCTTCCTGAATTGGTTTGAGCAAGTTTGGATATTCTCGCGGATCGTATTCAAGATCAGCATCTTGAATGATCAAGACATCCCCCGTGGCAGCTTGAATGCCGGTATTAACCGCTGCTCCTTTACCTCTATTCCTATCATGGAATACAATGTGGTAGGAGTTTTTATTTTGGTATTGGGTTAACATCTCCCGTGTGCCATCTGTAGACCCGTCGTCCACGATCACAATCTCGGATGGTATTTGGGTGCTTTCTACGCGTTTGAGTATTTCTGCTATTGTATTAATTTCGTTGTAAACAGGGATAATGACACTAATTTTCATGTACCCATTATACCTAATTAACGTTGCTGTAAGGCACGAAGACCAATACAAATCAAGTAGCCGTGCTATAATCTATAAGAGAAATGGCTAGGATTTTGGAGGAAGTTAAATGGCTATATCAAACTCACAACCGGGAATAGAAACCATAAATCTGCCGCCAAAAAGCAGCTTTCATCCTCACCCAATCACATCGATCGAAGAAACCGGACTTCCGTCTTTATGGTTACAAGATCTAGCACTTAAAATCTTGTACTTTCAAGGATACATGAGCGGTTTTAAAATGGCAGAAGAAATTGCCTTGCCTTTCGCTGGAATTGTCGATCAAATTCTTGAATCGTTAAAAAAAGAAAAGTTTGTGGAGATAAAATCCTCACAGCAATTGGGATTGGGCGAAGGATCTTATGTATATGGGATAACAGGTGCAGGCATCATGCGTGCCCGCGAGGCAATGGAACGCAGCCAGTATGCCGGACCAGCCCCAGTCCCTATCCATGTTTACAATATGTCTATTCTCCGTCAAAGCCGTGGTAGATCCTTTTTCACCTCCGCCATCCTCCATAAAGCCCTTTCCAACCTAGTACTGAATGAGCGCACCTATGAGCGGATTGGACCGGCTATCAACTCAGGAACATCTATGTTTCTTTATGGTCCTCCCGGAAATGGAAAAACCAGCATAGCCCGAGGCATAGGAAACATGGTCCTACAAGATACCATGTATATCCCATACGCAATTTATATAGACGGGCAGATTGTGAAATTGTATGACAGTGTAAACCATCAACTAGCCCACGAGGATGATACAACCACACTGGGAACTGGAACATTGAAAGCCACCGGAAAACGTGATTTACGCTGGGTAAAAATTCGGCGTCCGTTTATCATCACGGGGGGCGAATTGACGATGGAAGGATTAGATTTAGTTTACGACGATATTAACAAATACTATGAAGCGCCATTTCAAGTAAAAGCAAATGGAGGAATTCTATTAATTGACGATTTTGGACGTCAACAAATTCGCCCGCGTGATTTGTTAAACCGCTGGATCGTTCCTCTTGAAAATAGAATTGATTACTTAACCCTTCAGACTGGGCGAAAAGTAGAAGTTCCATTTGATGTAATGATAGTTTTTTCTACTAACCTGCCACCGAAGGATTTAGTAGATGAGGCATTCTTACGCCGCCTGCGCCATAAAATCGAAATCGGCAATCCAAGTTTTAACGAGTACCGAGAAATATTTAAGCGCATTGCAGCCATAAAAGGCGTCGCGTACAGCGATGATGGTCTTCGGTATCTTCTTCAGGAGTGGTATATCAAGCGCGGCAGAAAATTGCGCGCTTCTCATCCCCGTGATCTCTGTGACCAAATCCTAGATATTTCCCGCTATCTAGGAACAGAACCAGTTATGTCGAAAGATTTGTTAGACCGGGCTGCAGAAGCTTATTTTGTTGATATCTAGATCTTCGATGCTATTTTGGATAAACTTTCTATGCAACATTTACTTTTCGAATTACCCAAACCAATAATTTTCGCCCATCGTGGCTCCAGCGCCTACGCTCCCGAAAATACCTTAGCGGCATTCGCCCTTGCAGTAAAACAAGGCGTACCAGCACTGGAACTTGATGTAAAACTGACTTCCGATGGAGAGGTTGTTGTAATTCATGATCCGACCACCCGTCGAACTTGTGGAGTCAATGGGACAATCAAAAAAATGACCTTATCCCAAATTAAGAAGCTTGATGCGGGCAGTCATTTTGATCCTGCTTTCACCGGTGAAAAAATACCAACTTTACAAGAAGTATTCGACCTGGTTGGTAAAAAAATATTCATCAATATCGAGATCACAAACTATACATCCATCTTTGATAATTTGCCCAACAAAGTTGCTGAATTGGTCAAGAAAAATAAATTACAGCAATGGGTTTTTTTCTCTTCCTTCAATCCAATTGCTCTATGGAAAATCAAGCACCTTCTGCCTGAAATACCAATTGGATTTTTAGCCGAGGCTGGGAAACCAGGAAGACTGGCTCGATCAAGATTATTTGAATGGCTGAATTATCAAGCATTTCATCCATATTATGGCGATGTGAGTTTAGACTTGGTCAGATATCATCATCAGAAAAAAAGGCTCGTAAACGTCTATACCGTAAATCAAGCGGAGACAATGCGCTCATTGCAGCAAATGCAAGTGGATGGTTTATTCACAGATGACCCAATCCTCGCCCAACAAATTCTTCATCCGAATCAATAATTATTACATCGCGAAGGCTTGGAAAGATGATCCCAACCGAATGGTTATTTGAAGCTAGGCAGAGGATTAATCCTTATGTTCGACAGACCCCAATTACATTTGATGCGGGGTTGGATGTTTATTTCAAGTGGGAAAACCTTCAAATTACCGGGTCATTTAAGGCACGCGGCGCGGTCAATAAAATCCTTTCCTTACAGAGTTGGGAAAGGCAGAAAGGGTTAATCACCGCTTCAGCAGGGAATCATGGTGCGGGCTTAGCTTATGCCTGCTCCATCACAAAAGACCCTGTTCACATATTTGTTCCCCAAAGCACACCGCAAATAAAAATCAACCATATTCAAGACTATGGCGGGATAATCCATTTTATCCCTGGCTCTTATGGAGACACAGAACGAAGCGCGATAGATTATGCCCAACAAAACCAGGCAATTTACATCTCCCCTTATAATGATGGACAAGTTATCGCTGGTCAAGCAACAATTGCGATGGAGGCAATAGAACAACTAAAAGAGAATAAGATCGCCGCATGGGTCGTTCCAGTGGGAGGGGGTGGATTAATCTCCGGTATCGGTACAGCTATCAAAGCCAAGCTTGGTAGGGACAGCAATCCTGCCCCATTATTGATTGGAATTCAACCCGAAGCTTCCCCATTCATGTATCACCTTTTTAAATATAACCATCAAGACAATATAACCGAACTGCCTACCCTTGCTGATGGGGCAAGCGGAGAAGTTGAACCTTCTTCTATTACTATCCCTATCGTCAAACAATTGGTTGATGATTTTATCCTCGTCACTGAGGATGAGATCAAAACTGCAATCCGTTATGCTTGGCAAAGGTATCAACAGGTTATCGAGGGTTCTGCTGCCTTAACCCTGGCGGCGGTTCTCTCAAATCGGATAACCAAACGCCCTCTTCTTTTGGTGATGAGCGGCGGAAACATCCAAGCTTCAGTATATCAACAAATTTTAGAGGAAAATTAATGGACATCACAGCAGATGAGATCATGGTTGTGTGTATGGCACGACACATTGTAGATGGAGAGATAGTTGCTCAAGGACTGGCAACCCCATTAGTAACTGCTGCTTACTTACTTGCCCGAGAAACCCATGCTCCTCATCTATACTTTACCTCTGCAATCGGTCAGGGAATTTGTCGGAAACCAGCGCCGATGAGCATCACCAACATTGAAAGACTGTGGCTAGACCGTTCATTAACCAATGTCGGATTTGTTCGAGCAGCGGCAGATATATTGCCTTCCCTTAAGCCTAAGGAATTTTTCCGACCAGCTCAGGTGGATCCGTTTGGCAATTTCAATAACATCGCTATTGGAAACCATTATTTGGAGGATAGCAAGCATAAAGCTCGTTTACGCCTTCCTGGCACGGGCGGTATACCGGATGTTACCACCTTTATAAATGACATTTATCTCTATGTTCCCCACCATTCGAAAATAACATTTGTGGAAAAGCTAGATGTTTGTTCCGGCATGGGACATTCTCCGAAACGGAGCGTTGGGCAAGGCACGAGGGCGCTTATTTCTAACCTGGGTGAATTTGACTTTCATGATGGAAGAATGCGATTAATCAGCTATCATCCTGGAGTGGATATCCACGATATTCAAAAACATACTGGATTTCCATTAGCCATCTCCCCAGAACTCCAAGAAACGCCTTTGCCAACCTCAACAGAAATAGATATTCTCCGCAATCAGATTGATCCATTGGGCATCCGAAAACTGGAATTACTCAGCGGGTCTGAACGCAAACATTTGTTAGAAGAAATTCTCGAGAGGGAAAAATTATTGGAATGATCAGAATCAACCGGCTGCTTTTTCTATTATTCCTTATTTTCGGGCTATTGTCTAACATAATACCCGTTCGAGCAAATCTTCAACGGCTAGGGCAGGATCCAGCAGATAAAGCCCATAATCTACTCAATTCTCTATCACCCGCCGAAAAAGTTGGACAATTATTTTTAGTTTCTTTCAAGGGAACCAATGTCGATTCCACTACGCCAATCTACAACTTGATAACCAACTATCATATTGGCGGAGTGATTTTATCTGCTGCAAATGATAATTTCGACCAACCAGACAAAATACTTGAAAATACATTAGCGTTGACGAATAATTTGCAAAATATCGGATGGATACAATCACAAACTGCGCTCACCGAAACAATAACCACACCAACCCCTCCAATTAATTTCATTCCCTTGTTTATCGGCATTTCTCAGGAAGGTGGCGGCTCCCCAAATGACCAAATATTAAGTGGCTTAACCCCCTTTCCAGATGCAATGGCGCTTGGCGCGACCTGGTCACCGCAGCTTTCCCAACAAGTTGGGTCTATAGTAGGAAAAGAATTAACCGACATCGGATTTAATTTATTGCTTGGGCCAGCCTTGGATGTTTTAGAAACACCTCGTCCAGAAGGTTCCATTGACTTGGGCACCCGTTCCTTCGGCGGTGATCCATTCTGGGTAAGCACATTGGGCAGTGCTTTTATTCAAGGAGTTCATGAAGGCAGTCAAGGGAAAATGGCAGTTGTACCGAAAAATTTTCCTGGTAATGGTGGTTCGGACCGCCCGCCGGAATTTGAAGTGGCAACGGTTAGAAAATCTTTGGAACAACTGAAAAATTTTGATTTAATGCCCTTCTTTGCTGTGACGGGCAACTCAACCTCGGCTGAAAGCCGGGCAGATGCATTGCTGGCTGCCCACATCCGTTATCAAGGCTTCCAAGAGAATATCCGGACAACCACGCGGCCAATCAGTTTAGATCCGGAAGCCTTCAATATACTGATGAGCTTACCGGCCCTAGCAAGCTGGAGGGAAAACGGGGGCATAGTCATTTGCGATAATTTAGGCAGCCCCTCCGTAAAGAAATTCTACCAATTGAACAATCAAAAATTCGACGGCCGTTTGGTTACCTTGAATGCATTTTTAGCTGGCAATGACATCCTGTACTTGGGCAATATCACATCTGACGATGATCCCGACTCATATACTACCATTAGCCGGATTGTCGATTTTTTCCGTCAAAAGTATCAGGAGGATCCCGCTTTTGCGCAACGAGTCGATCAATCGGTTTTGAGGATTCTAACGTTAAAATATCGCCTTTATCCAGAGTTTACTCTCGGTATGGTACAGCCTCCTGCTACTAAACTCTCTGAGATAGGTACTTCTCAACAGGTTACTCTCGATGTGGCTAGACAGGCTGCCACGTTGATTAGCCCAAGACCCGAAGAGCTTGCCAGCGAACTGCCTAATCCGCCCCGTTTATCAGACCATTTAGTTATTTTTACCGATGTCCGCCTGGCGCAACAATGTAGTCAATGTCCACCTCAACCTATTATTGGTGTAGATGCATTAGCCGAAACCATAAAACGATTGTATGGTTCTCAAGGTAGTGGCCAGATCTGGCCATCGAACATAAAATCATACTCTTTTGAAGATTTGCTTCTACTCCTTAACAAGAATCCCACCGCACCTCCAATTGAGAGTTCGATAAAAAGCGCAACCTGGATTATCTTTGCTATGCTAAATATAAGCAAAGATAACCCCAATTCTCAAGCCATCCAACGATTCTTAGCCGAACGCCCAGATCTCTTTCAGCAAAAAAAATTGATCGTGTTTGCGTTTGGTGCTCCTTATTATCTTGATGCAACCGATATTTCCAAATTAAGCGCCTATTACGCACTTTATAGCGATTCCGATGTATTTATCGAAACCGCTGCTCGGTTATTATTCCATGAAATAATCCCCCAAGGTGCTCTGCCAGTTTCTGTACCAGGGATTGGATATGATTTAATTACCGCAACTTCTCCAGACCCAGCCCAGACGATCACCTTAGCCATTGATACGAGCGTAAATGAATCACCTTCATCCACGCAAACCACCACGCCTCAACCCCAACCAACCCCGGTGTTTAAAGTTGGCGACCTATTACCCGTCCGCACGGGTCAAATATTGGATCACAATGGACATATTGTTCCCGATGGCACTCCAGTTCAATTCATCATCAATGCCTCAGGGGAATTAGTGAGTCTACCCCAGCCAATTACAACCAAAGATGGAATAGCCCGTGCGTTAATTAAGATTACTAGTTCGGGCATTTGGGAAATCCGCGCCGAAAGCGAACCAGCCAAACAGTCTGACATTATTCGTTTAGAGATACCGAAAGAAGAAGTCCAACTAATCACGATCATCACCCCAACCGAGGCAGCAACCCCTACTGAAATACCACCTCCTTCACCCACGGCGGAAATTACAGCAGAGGTAAAGGCAGCCTCACCAAGAGTGCTCCATCCTAATATTATTGATTGGTTAACTGCATTGATCATTTCCGCAATTATTGGTTATGCAAGTTATCAAATTGCCCTCTTCCTCGGTCAGATTCGCGCTGGAGTGCAAAGCGGGCTGAGTAGTATTATTGGTGGATTAATCGCCTACTCCTACCTTGCCTTACAATTGCCGGGTAGTTTGCTATTACTTAAAAACCTAGGGACATTTGGTGTGATTGTATTTACTTTACTAGGGGCAGTGCTTGGCGTAAGTTTAGTCTGGGCGATTCGCACGATCAGAAACCGGCAACAGTTCCACCCTTAATGGATAAATGTTAATACAAAACTCAACAAAACCAAACCGATAGAAACGATCGCCAAAGTCATTTCAACCGGTGAACTGATCAAATCAAAAAAAGTTGGGGCAGGTATGCTGATTTTTTGCGGTGCCATGGGAGAGAATTCACCTAATAATGCTTTGCGAAAAGATTCAACATCGGCCGGACGCTCTTCAGGGTGAAGGCTCATTGCCCATAGAATAGCTTTTTCAGTGCGAACGCTAATATTCGGGTTAATTTGGCGCGGCGGAATCAACGCATCCGGATGAAGAAAACGTTCGTGCGCTTCAATCGGCGGGGTGTTGGTTAAAAGATGATAAAGTGTTGCCCCAAATGCATATATATCACTACGCGTGTCGGTATGACCGATATCTCCACCGTATTGCTCTAACGGTGTATAGACCGCAGTGCCTTTACCTTGCACAATCGTGACAGTCATTTCATCACTAACCAGAACTTTAACCAATCCAAAATCTACCAACTTTAAAACCCCGCCGGGCGTGTATTTTAGATTAGAAGGTTTTATATCTCGATGAACAATCGGTGGATTCTGGCTATGAAGATAGGATAAAGCATCTGCCAATTGATTCGCCCAACCAAGTACTTCTATCTCACTGAGAAAGTTGCCTTTTTTCTTCGCCTCTACCATTAACATCCGCAAATCTTTCCCGGGCACAAAATCCATCACGAGATAATCTCTTCCACCGATTGAGAAATAATCAGAAACTTTTGGCAAATTAGGATGATCCAGCCGAGCCAGGATGGTTGCCTCCCGGAAAAATTGCTCGCGAGCTTCTTTCAATAAATCCGCAGTGAGAGTGCGATCGTGCTCAACTTCTTTCAACGCACACAATCGCCCCTCTAAACGCAAGTCATCAGCCAAGTAAATACTCCCCATCCCTCCTTGGCCAATGATACGGCGGATTTTATAGCGATTCCTTAAAACTTCTCCTGCCTTCAATGGCGTAGGCATTGAGATACCCTTTCTGGACAAAACTAATCCGGCGTGATAGTTTTGCAGATTATTATTTCATCCGAATTAATCGGATAAGAGACTACTCATTTTTATTTTGTGTTATTATAATCGCAGATTTGCGCTTATGAATAAAAAGAGTAATGATGTTCCAATTCTGGTCGCTCAAAGCGGCCCTTTGAATGGACAACGCTGGTCCATTCTCTCTCAAATCATCATCGGGCGTGGCGATGATTGCGATATAGTCATCCCAGAACGCCAGGTCTCTCGACACCATGCCCGAGTGACCAATACAAGAGAGGGAACAATATTAGAAGATTTAGCCAGTAAAAATGGCACCCATCATAACGGAATTAAAATCCTCGAACCGGTATTTCTCCAAGATGGGGATATTATTCAGATAGCGTTAGCTCAGAGCTTTTATTACATAAGCTCAGACGCGACACTCCCATTGGAGCAACCAAGTGAGCTTGTCCCGACTGCAAATCCATCATTGAGATTAGATAAGCGTTCGCGCCGGGTCTGGATCAGAGAAAAAGAAGTCCTCCCTCCCCTTTCAGCTCCACAATACCGTTTGCTAGAGAAGCTATATGACAACTCTGATAGATTAGTGTCCCGTAGTGAATTGATTGAAGCAATTTGGGGAGGAAAAGAAGCGCTGCTTGTCTCAGAACAAGCCCTGGATGCGCTCATTCGACGATTGAGGGAGCGCATCGCAGAGTTTGATCCTCAGCATGAATATATCCAAACTATCCGAGGACATGGTTTACGTTTAAATAACTCGTCACTTTACTGAGCATTCAAGTTCTGTTCCATCGAATAGCTCAGCACGACTTTGAATAAATCTGATAATTGTTGGGCGATGGCTGCATTTTCTTGATTCTGCCCATCCTGGCTTTGAAATTGGGTTACTAAAGTGGTTAAAGTATTAAATAGTTCAGGGGTCACCTGAGCTTTATTTTCTGCTAAGATTTTCCGTTGCTCCTTTTCATCCTTTGCCATCAGTAATTTTTCAATAAATTCCATTTCGGGAGGTGGAGCACTTGCTTGTTGAATCATCGTGACGATTTTTGTTAATTTTTCCAGGCGTGAGTTTTGGTTATTCTTTTTTGCGTCCTCAAGCGCGGAGCTTAATACTGATAGAAAGATATCATCAATAACTGGGCTGGTTTCTACAAGAGCCTTTTCAACATCATCAGCAGCAAGAATCTTCTCAAGCCGTTGGCGAGCTTGTTCCAAACGAGCGTTAAATTCCTGATCATATTCTTGAGTAAATTTCAATAATAATTCGCGCAATCTCGCTAATTTTTCCTTCTTCTCCCCTTTCCCCTTCTCGATTTTCTCGCTTAATAACTGGAAAAATATATAATCCATCCCCGGACGGGCTAAACTTACCAGAGCTTTCACCCGCTCTTCATTCGGTGCCTCTACAACGATGTCCAACAATTTTTCCCGAGTAAGTCCTTTTCCAACTGCCTTTAATGAATTCACCGCAGCATCGACTTCTTTAATTTGAGCATTCAATTGTTTGCCAAAACTAGAATTTTCTAGTAACAGCTTCTGTAAATTTGCCAGTTGCTGGGTAGAAGTTTTATCGTCACTCGCCATCGCTGCTTCGGCTAATCGCTCTAATAATCCAAAAAATTCCTCATCAATTTGTGCATCTTCTTGGAGGATAATCTCTTTTCTGACCTCATCTGATGAAGCCATTAACAATCGTTGGATTAAAGAGAGTCTTTGTTGACCAGCTTGGATCATCTCTTTCGTAATCCCATCTGCTTCTAGTACTTGGTCAACCAATCCTTGTAAAGTAAGCGATTGTTTTGGCGTTAACAAATACGCCTTTCTTTTTTCGGGAGGCAATTGCGCCATTACCTGGTTGATCAATCCACCGATCACCCGTTCTTGCTCATTTGGCGGTAATCCCATTTCAGGGGGGACAAATGTCAATAATAATTCCTTATCAGGGTCGTGATACACAATCGGAGTTGCAATTGCTCCGCGATATCCGCAATTCGGACATTGAACGATATTAAATGCACCAGATAACAATTTTTGTTTTGCACTTGGATTGGTATTTGTGTCGAACACTTGATCTAAGTCAGCCTGGATTGGCCGTTTACAATTTGGACAATTTACAATTGTTTTTGTCATACTATCTCCATCAGTATTGATTTATTTTTGTTTTGTTTCTTTCGGCAACGAGAAACAAATTTTGGTACCTTTACCTGTTTTAGGATCAACCCAAATATTACCGCCGTGCGCCTCTACAACAGCCCTGGCAAGGTACAGTCCTAAACCGGCGCCTTTAGTGGTCCTTTTAATGTTTTCAGCGCGATAAAATCGATCAAAGACAAATGGGATATCTTCAGGTGGAATACCACTGCCTTCATCTGAAACACAGACAATGACTTGCTCCGGCCGAACTTGGCCACTAATCCGAATCGGGCCGCCTTCAGGTGAATATTTTATCGCATTCGATATAAGATTGGATAAAACTTGAGAAATTCGATTTTCATCAGCCATAATCACTGGAAAATTAGGCGGCAGATCCACAACAATTACATGTTGAGTTGTCTGAGTCTGGAATTTCTGAGCTATTCGTTCAATTAAAGGACCTAAAGCTAAATCAGATAAATTCATAGACAATACCCCAGCTTGTAAGCGGGAAGCATCCAATAAATTTTCGATAAGCTCGGTCAAATGATCTGCCTCTTCTTCAATCACAGTTAGACTATCTTGGATAACCGATGGATCCCAATTCGCGTCATCACGGCGGAGTGTAGAGACATAGCCTTTAATTAAAGCCACCGGTGTTTTTAATTCATGACTGATGACCGAAATAAAGGTAGTTTTTAACTCATCAGCCTCACGAAATCTGGTGATATCGCGCACGGTTGCAATAATACTAACCAAAACACCATCTGGATTCATTAGCGGTGCATAGGTGATCCCAACCGGCAAAGGCACACCGTTTAGCCGCTTTAAATCTCCCTCAACATATAAGGTCGTGTTTGGAGTCAAGGGCCACCCATCCCTCTCTGCTACCTCTAAAGTCATACCTTCTTTTTGGGAGGTTAATACAATGACATCCTCGTGACGGTGTCCGCGTAAGGCTTCAGCGGGAATGCCAACCATCCGTACAAATGCGGGATTTACTCTTTCAATGCGATGATCGGCTGAGATAATCAATATGCCATCGGCTGCAGAGTCGAGAATGGCATTTAGCCGTTGTCGTTCTCGATTGATTTGCGTATATAAACGAGCATTAAATACCGCAATCGCTGCTTGATCCGCAAAACTCTGTAATAGAGCCCGATCATTAGATGAAAAAACGCCAGCATAATTTCGAAAAATAAAAATAACCCCGATGATCTTTTGATGAACGATTAGCGGTAACCCCACTCCGGTTAATAATCCAAAACTGGCAATCCGGGTGAGTTGCTGAACAACTTGATTAATCTCTTCTAGTTCAAATAAACTCGGGTCATCATGCTCCGAAATACGACTTAATAACTTTTCTAAATATCCAAGGAAGGGTGCAGCAACACCAATCGAAGCTGCGACTGACCAAGCTCCTCTATCATCTCGCAAGGCGATTAAACCAGCTTGCCCAGCCAGCATCTCGATAGACACATGTAAAATACGAGCCAGGAGATTATCAAGATCTAATTCTTGAGTTATCGCCCGGCTGATTTCTAATAAATAATCTCTCTGACGAACGCGAAAATCAGGTAACAACGGCTTGAATCTCTTTCTCGCTTACAGTAACCGCTTCATCAAAAATTTCCAGCGCTTCATCAGCTTCTGCCCGGCTGACACATAAAGGTGGTGCAAATCTAATCGTACTCTTCCCGCATCCCAATAACAATAAACCCCGGCGAAATGCGTTATCCACAATTAAATCGCGCAGTTTTTCCGCATGTTCTTTTGTAGTCCGATCTTGAACAAACTCTACTCCGATCATTAATCCTTTTCCACGCACTTCTCCGATTGATGGATGGCGCATTTGGATTTCATCTAACGCGTCCATAATATACTCACCCATGGTGGCTGCATTTTCCAAATACCCGTTTTCAATTAATTCAATTGTAGCCAGAGCAGCAGCACAAGCAAGTGGATTACCGCCGAAAGTGTTTCCATGGGCGCCTTTTGGCCAATTCATGATGTACTCTTTTGCAATCATTGCTCCCATCGGTAATCCAGAAGCAATTCCCTTTGCTGCGCAAACGATATCCGGTTCTACATCCCAATGTTCAATCGCCCACCATTTTCCAGTCCGCCCCACCCCGCTTTGAACTTCATCTACAATCAAGAGAATACCATATTTGTCGCAAAGTCGCCGTAACGCTGGAAAAAATTTTGGGGTTGGAACGATATACCCACCTTCTCCTTGAATTGGCTCGACTAGGATTCCAGCAATGTTATCCGGCGGTAAAACATGCCCCATAATTTGCTCTTCGATATAGCGGACAACAGTCTCACCATAATCTTCCCCTTCATTCGGAATAAGAATAGGACGATAGGGATCCGGAAAAGGTACATGAGTAACACCATTTAATAATGGGTAAAAATCACGATGATAAACAGGTTTGCTGGCGGTAAATGTCACCGCGCCCATAGTTCTGCCATGGAATGCCCCCAAGAAACCAATAAATTCAGTTCTGCCAGTGTAATGGCGGGCGAGTTTGATGGCTGCCTCTACGCTCTCGGTACCCGAGTTTGTCATAAAAGACATGGCGTTATCTAAAAATGGAGCGATATCATTTAGACGCTCCCCTAACTCTACCCATTTAACATGATAGAAATCCGAGGATATATGGAGAAATTTTTTTGCTTGTTCAGTGATTGCCTCGACCACTTTTGGGTGACTATGACCAGTAGATACCACTGCGATACCTGCAGCAAAATCTAAAAAACGATTGCCATCTACATCCCATACTTCTGTGCCAATGCCATGATCCATCACAAAAGGATAACCACGCGGATAAGAGGGGGAAATCACATCCTGATCGCGCTTTACGATAGCCCTTGCCTTTGGACCAGGTAGGTTTAATATTTGCATATTCACTCCTTTTGATTTACCCTGTTATTACACTGCCTAATTATATCATTAGGTGAAACCCCGTTTAAGACAATCAATACTCCCACTTATATTGAACCATGGTGGTTAAATATAGTTCGTCATTGATTTCTTCCATTCCGAGCGCCCACGTTCGCCAGGTTAACGCATCCTCTTCACTTGCGGGATGATACAGCGCAATGTAATTCAAATTTATATATGGAATAGGCCATTCAATGTAGCCATTCGACCAATCTGCTGCAATGCCTTGGTCTAAGGTATTACACAAAGTTTTACTGCCATCGAAAACAGACTCTAGAGATGGTAAGATGTTCGTCCCAAAAGATCCTTGCACAAATTGGTTGAGGGAACGATCGAATCCCCAATCATACACTTTGTTTTCGGTAAATATACCCTTGAGATTCTCCGCTTTCCCCAGATTAACTTCTTGGTTTTGCCAAAGATATCTTACCCTTAAACCATGCACCGGACTGATCCTCTCTAAAAAATCCCCTTCGCTACGCTTTTTGATGGCATTCATTATCGCCTCCACAGTTTTTGGAACTTTTGGGTTATTGCAAAAATCGGTCGGTAAAATAAAGGAGGTGATATTTTCTGCATTAACCCAACCTTTCCCACCCTGAGGGATTTCTATTTCAATCCAAAGTGCTTCATTATCCATTTGTACCTTCCCGCTCGATTTGATCCCAACCATGTGAGGTGCAAGTTGAGCGATGGGATTGGTTTTTTCTCCCGGGTTAGCATATACATTTAGAAATTGATCATCTCCGAGAAATACCACCGAAACAGATTCATTAAATCTGGGGAACGGTGTCTGCGTAGGCAATGGTGTTTTGGTTGGGCGGTCAGGGGTGACGCTAGCAATCAACTGAGGGGTTGCTGTCTTTTGATCCAGTGGATCGAATGGCAATCTACTTTCACATGACACCAAGAGGAGGGTCAAGATGAACCATACGAATAAGGCACGTTGCATAAATGTTACACTCCCGGTTGGATGAGGGTAGTCTGCCCTCTTTTTTTCGCCTTCTCTTCGTTTTGAAAATTAGTTTCCTCGTTCTTGATTTCGTCCGCTAATCGCCGCATCAAACGCGTTGCTTTTCGTTTAGGGGGGAGAGACGATAAAGCTATATCTAAAACCTGATCCATGTGATCAACAGGAGTGATATTTAATTCGGAAAGCACTTGCTTAGGAATATCAATGAGATCTTTCGTATTTCGTTTCGGAATGATTATCCTTTTCAGGCCGGCCCGATGAGCCGCCAGAACTTTTTCGCGGATTCCGCCCACCGGAAGCACCCGACCGCGCAGGGTGATCTCACCAGTCATTGCCACTTCTTTTAATACTTCTCGCCCGGTAAATGCTGAGACGAGCGCCGTACAAATAGTAATTCCTGCGCTTGGACCATCTTTTGGTACAGCTCCTTCGGGGATATGGATATGGATATCTATTTTTTCAAATAAATCCACCTCTAACTTGAAATCTTCAGCGCGGGATTTCAGATAAGTCAAGGCAGCCTGGGCTGATTCTTGCATCACATTTCCAATCTGCCCAGTGATTTGCATTCCGCCTTTCCCTTCCACAAGCAACACTTCAACTGGCATAATTTCACCGCCATACTCCGTCCATGCCATTGCAGTCGCCACTCCAACCTCGTTTTTCCGCTCGGCTTCTAAGTTGAAATATTGCGGGGGCCCTAAATATTTTTCAACCAAATTAGGATTGATCTGCAATGGGTGCCGTTTACCTTCGGCTTTCGCTCTGGCGATCTTTCGGCAAACCTTGCCAATTTCCCGTTCCAAATTGCGCACCCCAGCTTCATAAGTGTATTCTCGAATGATTTTTGTCACTGCCGCAGGTGTAAAGTGAAGCGGCACTTCCTCTAATCCATTCTCTTCTAATTGACGCGGGATGAGAAAACGAGTGGCAATCTCCATCTTTTCTTCCTCGATGTAGCCAGGAAATTCAATCAGTTCCATGCGATCTAACAAAGCCGCTGGAATCGTACCGATATAATTGGCTGTCGTGATGAACATCACCTTCGAGAGATCATAAGGGATTTCTAGATAATGGTCAGAAAAAGCATAATTTTGTTCCGGGTCGAGAACTTCCAACAAAGCTGCTGAAGGATCACCACGAAAATCCCCTCCCAATTTATCGATTTCATCGAGCATAAAAAGTGGGTTAATTGTTCCAGCGCGTTTCATAGTTTGCAAGATGCGCCCGGGTAAGGCGCCAATATAGGTACGCCGATGGCCGCGTATCTCTGCCTCATCTCGCACTCCCCCCAACGAAAGCCGGACAAATTTCCGCCCGAGCGCATTGGCGATGGATTGACCTAAGGAAGTTTTGCCAGTCCCCGGAGGACCCACAAAACATAGAATTGGCTGACGAATCCGCTTAGGTTTTAAATTCCGAATAGCAATGTATTCCAAAATACGTTCTTTTGCTTTTGGTATTCCATAGTGATCCCTCTCTAAAATCTCGGCAGCATGTTTTACATCTAAGTTATCTGGTGTTTCCTGTTTCCAAGGCAATTCTAAAATCCAATCAATATAAGTGCGCAGGATACCGATTTCTGGAGACATTTGTGGCATTTGAGTTAGCCGTTCAATTTCTTTTAATGCCCGTGCTTGAGCTTCTTCGGGCAAATCAGCTTGCTCTACGCGTGCCTTCAACTCTTCCAATTCACGTGTCCAAATATCTCCTTCTCCCAACTCTGTTTGGATAGCACGCATTTGTTCACGCAAGTAATATTCTCGTTGGGAGCGGTCTACTTCACTCTGAGCCCGCGTATGGATTTCATCTTCTAATTCAAGGACATCTGCTTCTCGGGCTAATAAACTTACCACCTTATTTATTCTCTCTAAAGGATCAAGGATTTGGAGAAATTCCATTCGTTCTTCTAACGATGGAGCAATAGTAGTCACTATCATATCAGCCAGCCACCCTGGCTCAGTGATATTGAGCGCATATAAGTAGGCTTCTTCTGGCAGGCTACGATTGAGGTCAACACAGCGATGGAACAGTTCTAAAGCCGTGCGCATTGTGGCATCGGTTTTTTTATCAATTTCTTGGACTTCATAAATGGGGCGAGCACGAACCTTGATAAATGGCTCAAAATGGACAAATTGGACAATCTGAACCCGGCGACGGCCCTGAACCAGCGCGGAGCTTGAGCCATCTGGCATTTCCAATACTCGCCCCACTGCCATCTCTACCCCGATGGGGATAAAATCGTGCTTATCTGGGTAATCTACCTCCGCATCAATTTGAGTTAACCCAATAACCGTTTTATCGAGTATCTGGGCTTCTTCGATTGCCCGAATCGATTCTTCCCGATCAATGAAAACCGGTGAAATCATGTGGGGAAAAACGATCAAATCCCGTAATGGAATAACGGGACATTCGATTAATCCTTTTTTATTGGGAATACTATCCGGAATTTGGTAGAGCTCTTCAGTCCGCCGATAGAGCGCATCTCCAAACTCATCTTCGTGATCTTGGTTAAACCATTCCATGTTTTTCATCTTCTAACCTTTAATTAAACAAACTTCTTTGTTCATCTCAAAATCATTCATTTATTTTGCTCTATAAGGTGCAAATCGTTCTTCATTAAACCAGGCATGCCTCGCTTCAGCAACCACAAAAATACTGCCGGTCACAATGATTAACTGATAAGGCTTTATATTTTCTAGAGCTGACAATAATGCATCGGAGATATTTTCATTAATTGTAATCGGTTTTTGATAAGGTCTCGCCAAGGATAATAGTTTCTCCGCTGCGATTGCCCGAGGGTGAAATGAACGCGTGGCAATAACCCCATCAACCTGTGGCAATAAATCTGAAAACATTCCTGGTATATCTTTGTCCTCTGATGCGCCAAAGATTAATACTGGTTTATGTCCCGGAAACACTTGCTGCAAGGTTTTCACCAGTTGTTGTATGGATTCTCGATTGTGAGCGCAATCCAAAATAATTGGCGGTTGACGGGAAAGAATCTCGAAACGTCCCTGCCAAACCGTTTTCCGAAACCCACGGATAATCTGATCATCAGTTATCGGGAGCTCTCTCTGTTGAAATTGGCGCAAAGCTGCATAAGCTACCGTTGCATTCTCAACTTGGTGATCACCCAGTAATGGAAGTTGAAGATGTATTCTTTTTCCTTCCATCCCACTATTCGTCTGGGGAGGAAATTCCGGTTGCAGAAAGTCGGTAATTTCAATGTCTTGGAAATCAAGTGATTGCGTTAATTTTTTCCCGATGACATCCCGCCCAATTGAAATGAGCGGCGAATGTCGGGTTATGGCAATTTCAGCAATGACATCACAGGCTTCCTGCTCCTGAGGCGCACATACCACTGGAACACCTTCTTTGATTATTCCACCCTTTTCCCGCGCAATCTCTGCCAGTGTATTTCCCAATACAAAAGTGTGATCATACGAAATAGAAGTGATCACAGAAACGACCGGATGAATAATATTGGTGGCATCCAAACGTCCACCCAAGCCTACTTCTACAACGGCAACATCTACATTCCTGCGGGAAAAATAAAGGAAAGCCAGGGCAGTGGTGATCTCAAATGTTGTTAAATCTTTGATATTTTCTACGGCTGGTTTTATTTCTTCAATCAAAGAAACCAATGTTCTATGTGGAATATTTGCTCCATTAACTTGTATACGCTCAGCATAATCTTCCAGGTGAGGAGAGGTATACATCCCCAC
This sequence comes from Anaerolinea sp., assembly GCA_020722415.1. Classification (GTDB taxonomy): domain Bacteria; phylum Chloroflexota; class Anaerolineae; order Anaerolineales; family UBA4823; genus UBA4823. The sequence goes on along the minus strand of DYKV01000006.1, from coordinate 21,535 downwards.
TTGATAGCCAGCCTCACGCAAAACACTTGCGCACATCGCGGTTACCGAACCTTTCCCTTTGGTGCCGGCTATGTGGATTGTAGGATATGTGTCATGCGGATTACCCAACTTTGCCAGCAAACTTTGCATACGCGAAAGGTCAAATTTAGCTTGAGCTAAGCGATCCGCTTTTGTCAAGCTGTAATCTACAAAACTGTAGAGATAATTTAAGGTATTTTGATATACATGTTCCGTTTCCATAACGGATGGATTGTAACCCCTCACGGTCGAGAATGCAATCCTCTTTCATGGTAAAATATTTTTCATTTATGCGAAATATTTTTCCACGATTAAGTGCAATGGGCTTAATTATTTTAATCGTAACGGTAATTCTCTTTTCTCCCTTTTTGCTGCGCTGGGTTGTATATTGGTCAATAAAACACTCCATTTACAGCATAGAAGAGGTACCAACTCGGCAAATCGCAATTGTGTTCGGAGCCGGTTTAAATCGCAGTGGTCGCCCAACAACTGTATTGCGCGATAGAGTAGAAGTAGCCAGCCAGTTATATAATAAAGGGAAGGTGACTAAATTGCTATTTAGCGGCGATAATCGCTGGGATGATTACAATGAACCATTAGCTATGCAAACATTCGCAATATCTTTGGGTGTTCCTAAAGAGGCAATCGTATTGGACTACGCCGGAAGGAGGACTTATGATACCTGTTATCGGGCAAAATTCATCTTCGGGGTAGATAACGCCATTCTGGTAACCCAATCCTTTCACCTATCACGTGCACTTTACACATGTCAACAACTTGGCATCCAGGCTGTGGGTGTAGCTTCCGATATTCATCCATATAGGAAACTCAGTAAATTATATTGGAATCTCCGAGAAACAATGGCAACACTCAACGCAATTGCTGATTTAAGGATAATTCACCCCAAACCGGTACTGGGAAACCCAGAGCCAATATTTCCAAAGGAGATTCAATGAATCGTCAACAAGCGCTTGATATAGTCCACCAATATGTAAAAAATGAAAACCTAATTCGCCACATGCTGGCTGTCGAAGCAGCTATGCGCTTCTACGCCGAAAAATTCGGAGAAGACCCCGAACTCTGGGGGGTTGTAGGCTTACTCCATGATTTTGACTGGGAGATTCACCCTACCCTACAAGAGCATCCCCAAGCAGGAGCGCCAATCTTACGACAACACGGTGTGCCAGAGGAGATTATTCATGCCGTGCTTAGTCATGCTGACCATACGGGAATTGAACGGACAACCCGAATGGAAAAAGCACTGTATGCATGTGATGAAATCACCGGTTTGATCACCGCAGTAGCGCTGGTACGACCATCCCGCTCCCTATCAGATCTAGAAGTATCTTCCGTTAAAAAGAAGTGGAAAGATAAAGCCTTTGCCGCTGGCGCAAACCGTCAAGAAATAGAAAAAGCAACTCAAGAATTTGGAGTTGACTTATGGGAGCATGTCGGTAATGTCATCGTTGCGATGCGGGGTATTGCTCCCGAATTGGGTTTATAAAAATTCCGCAAACCTTTTCTTTACAAGCGGAGTGATTTAACAGTGCCTTTGTTCCATCGGGCAAAAGGCACACCTTTCTGAACGAGAAAAAAGTGTCGATTGTTTTATAGGCGCATCTTTCGACTAATTTATCCCCCAAAAAACATTGACAAATTACTCAATTTTCGCTAAACTCTTTTATGGAATGACTATGCGAAAATAAGGAACTAAATATGCCTGAGGAAACATTAACTGCCCACATAACCAGCCGGTCCACGCTCACCCCAGCTATCACCGCCTGGTCAGTTTATCTCTCCGATCAAGGGAATTCACCTCACACAATCAAAGCCTTTGTCCATGATCTGAAATTGCTCGCTGGCTTTTTATCCCCTACCCACGCTTTGGGTAATATCACCACCGCTGATTTAAATCGTTTTTTAACTTGGATGGAAAAAAGCCGCGGCGTACCTTGCAGCCCGAAGACATTATCAAGGCGCATTACGGCTTTGAAATCCTTCTTTCGCTGGTTGCATCAATATGCCATTATCCCTTACAACCCCGCCGAAAAGCTTGTTCAGCAGGTTGTGCTAAGTCCATTACCAACTGTATTATCCCCCCAGGATGTCGAACTGGTATTAGAGGTTTGCCAAAAGTATCGTCAGTCTGCTAAACCAGATACCCGATACTATACCCTTTTTTACCTTTTAATTACCACAGGGTTGAAAAAGAATGAATGCCTAGCACTTTCAACAAATCACATTGACGAAAGCTCACCAGACCAGCCTATTCTCTTTGTCCGCTACAACAATCCCCAATATCGGTATAAGGAACGAAAAATTAAACTACCAGTAGAATGGTTGGAAATTTATCATGAATATTGTGAGCAATATCACATCACCGATCAAGTTTTTCCATGGTCTCAAAGGAGATTGGAATATTTACTAGAAGACCTTTCGGTTGAGGCTGGTTTACATAAGCACATATCCTTTGATATGTGCCGGTGGACTTGTGCGGTGCGCGATGTCTTAGCCGGAATGGAAAAGGATCACCTGCGGCAAAAACTCGGTCTCTCAAAAGTGCAATGGCGCGAGATAAGCATGAAGATTGACCGTTTGGTTAACGACATCACCTCTTAAATATTTGTTAGTTCATCCTATTGGCACATTTTTCGGATCCATCTCTCTCTCGATGAGTAGATGGAGGATTTTTTGCGTTTGGTCAGTTATCCGCACCGCTTCCGAAATGGTATATCCTGGTAACCAGATGATTCTGGATGTGTCGCAAATGAGTGGATAAAATTGGCGAAACCGATAAGGAATTTTTCGATTTACGAAGATATCCGATACTTTTACCTGCGCACCCCCTAAACCGAAAGGATCAATGCGATCCCCCGCTTGAAATGTGCGGATTAATAGTGGCAAGCGACAATTATTCAAATCAATCCAGGCTTCCCACTTTTTTTCATTTTTACTATTTTTCCAGGGTTCATCTATCTTGTTTTCTATTATCTCTGCCTTTAACCACCATTCCCCACCAATCTTCGTTCTGCCAGGGATGGTGAGGGATACAATTGCCTTATCCAGTAATTGCGGAAATGGGGCTCGCCTTCGCTCAAATCCCTTTCGGATTATCCAAGCATTTTTCGATTCGTTGAACCAGGTTACCGAAGTATCCAATTCTCTTTTTCCACTCAGTGTCTGATTAATCCAAGCGGTAATCTGACAGAGATGTTCGTAATCAATCTCTTCTGGTTTTCGCGTTAATTTCAGCCATGCTCTCCGCACAATTCGCCTTTGCATTGACAAAGGGTTTTTTTTAAGTTCCACTAAATCGAATTCAATGGAATTTTCATCTTCATGGAGACAGATATCTTTCCAGAAATCCTGCTCTAATTTTTCTAATATTTCTAGATCGGAATTCAAAACTGCACAGGTCTGCCAAATCAGTTTACGAATAGCTGGGTTATACCCTTCGAGCATAGGGATAAGCTCATTGCGGATACGATTGCGGGTGTATTGATTATCCCAGTTCGATCGATCCCAAAAGGGACGAATTCCTTTGCTGGATAGGTAGTCTAAAATCTCGGAACGCCAGATCCCTAATAACGGTCTAATCAAGGGTATCTGGCTGCTCCACGCATTAGGTAATGCGAAAGATTTCATCCCTCTCAAGCCATTTACTCCGCTACCGCGCAACAGGTGCAATAAAAAAGTTTCCACTTGATCATCTGCATTATGCCCAACTGCGACGGCAACTGCGTGGTTTTTTTCCGCCTCACGGAAGAGGAAACGGTAACGAAGTATGCGAGCGGCTTCTTCTAGCGATAATGATTCCTGCTTGGCAAAAGCTATTGCTGCCACTCGGCTGGTGATGCAGGGTAAGCCGAGCTTTTCCGATAATCGGATAACTCCCTTTTCTTCCTCGTCCGCTTCGGGTCTGATTTGATGATTGACATGGGCTACAACGATTTTCTGCCCTGCTTCCACCAATAAAGACATTAATGCCAAACTGTCCGGACCTCCAGAAACGCCCACAAGGATAATCTGGTCACGGCTAAACGGAAAATTTTGGTAAAAGTATTTTCCAAATTTGTCAAACATTCTAAAAAAGATTATAATGGAAAAACTAGAGATACTCGCCAATAAGAAAATATCCTCTTAGCCTGCGCAGTATATATTTCCATAACAAAAGGACTTAGAATGCCCGAAAAAGTATTACTCGTTGATGACGATTTAGATACTTTACGTTTAGTGGGGTTAATGCTTCAGCGTCAGGGGTATCAGATAGTAGCGGCAAATAATGGTCTTCAGGCATTATCCAGCGCAGAAAAAGAACAACCAGATATCATACTGTTGGATATTATGATGCCAGAGATGGATGGTTATGAAGTTGCCAAACGGTTACGAAATAACCCTAGCACAAGCCAAATTCCAATCATTATGTTCTCCGCTAAAAATCAAGTGGAGGATAAATTGATAGGCTTTGAAGCTGGTGCAGACGATTACCTTACCAAACCAACCCAACCGCGGGAATTATTTGCCCATATCCGCGCAGTGCTAGCCCGAGTGCAAAAATCTCGCGTTGCAGAAAAGAGCAAAGAAACTCCTAAAGGTATCCAAATCGGTGTTATCGGCGCCAAAGGCGGGGTTGGTGCATCTACTTTAACCCTAAATCTAGGCATCGCTTTGCAAAAAATAGGAGGAAAAAGTGTCATTGTATCCGATTTTCGGCCAGGCATGGGTACGATTGGCGTTGAGCTTGGCTATGCGAAATTCGAGGGGCTCCAAACCCTCCTCCAAAAAAAAGACTTTGAAATCAATTCCGCCGAGATCGACAAATGCTTAGTCAAATATTCGCCAGGTGTTCATCTTCTTTTATCTTCCTCCGATATTAGCGAAGCAAAAATCCCCACCAGTAGAGAACACTTTCAGATAATAAGTAACCTACTTCGTGCATTTGCTGAAATTGTCCTTATTGACCTTGGGGCCGGCTACAATCCCCTTTTTCAACCAATTTACCCGAGTTGTGATTTCCTTATTTTGGTATTTGATCCAACCTGGGCAGCTATTAAAATGGAAAATGGATTAATTGAGGCATTCCTTAATGAAGGGATTTCCCAGTCACGTATTAAAGCGGTATTGTATAATCGGGTGCGCGCCGATGTGATGTTCACCCGATCCCAAATTCAAGAACAGTTGAAGATACCCATCGATGAAATGTTTACTCCTGCCCCTGAACTGGCTCATCATGCCGCTCTTTCAAACCATCCCATCTACTTGCACCAATCAGAAAGTATAACCGTCCAACAATATAACGAACTGGCTAGAAAAATACTCTCCTTATTGTAGAATAAGCAACAGAATGACAACCAAACCCCCGCTGACCTTTCAAGCTATTCACAGCGCAGCAGAAATCATACGCAAATCCAAGCGTGGGGTTGTCCTGAGCGGAGCAGGTATCTCGACTTCATCTGGCATCCCAGATTTTCGTTCACCGCAAACAGGTTTGTGGGAAAAAATAGAACCGCTGGAGGTAGCTTCTTTTTTCACCTTTCGATACGATCCCATCACTTTTTATCGTTGGTTGCAACCATTGGCTGCCCAAATTTTCTCTGCCCAGCCAAATCCAGCTCACCAAGCCATAACCACACTGCAAAAACTTGGCTACATTCAAACTATCATCACCCAAAACGTGGATGGGCTTCATCAAAAAGCAGGCAGCAAAAATGTCCTTGAAGTACATGGAACTTTCAAAACCATGACCTGTCCAGCTTGTTTTCTCAAAGTTGCTGCGCAACCTTATATCGCTGCGTTTCTTCAAGATGGAACCATTCCCCATTGCCCGAATTGCGGGAGCATTCTTAAACCGGATGTGATTTTATTTGGGGAGCAGATGCCCTATCAACCTTGGCTAAAAGCACAAAAAATCAGCCGCCGTTGTGATTTAATGATTGTCGCCGGTTCCTCTTTGGAGGTGTTGCCAGTAGCTAGTTTACCTATGCAAGCGATCGAAAACGGAGCCCATCTGCTCATCATCAATCGCACCCCCACCTATTTGGATGTCCGGGCTGATGTGGTATTTTCGGACGATGTGGCAACTGTTCTGCCACGCATTGTTGAAGAACTGCTCAGCCTTCGCCAAGAATAATCGGCAAAACTCAACTATTCAATGCCGGGTCAATTAATATTTTCAACACACCGGCTTCAGCTGCTTTTTGAAAAGCCTGAATTCCATTGCTCAAAGCATACCTTCCCATAATCATCGAATTCACATCCACATTCCCTTTCCTTAATACCTCAATTGCTGGAGGGAATGGTCCGCAGCGCGATCCAATCATCATGATCTCATCAACCACAACTGCAGATAGGTTAATCTCCAGATTGCCATGATAGGTGCTTTTTAGGACAATTGTCTTTCTGGGACGCACAGCTTTTCGAGCTAAATTATAACCAGCCGGTGAGCCAGTTGCCTCAATCACGAGATCATAACTCCTCTCTTCAATTTGATCCGCTGAAGTGAGATAGGGGATTTTCCATTTCGCCAATAGGTTTTGCTGATGAGGATATTTAGCAAGCGCAACAAAAGAAACACTATGAAGATTCAACACTTGTGCAATCAGCAATCCAAGCCGTCCACAACCAATTAACAAAACCTTATCGCTCGGTCTGATCATGACCTGCTCCAAAATCTCCAGCGCAGCGGCTAAAGGTTCAACAAATACAGCTTGCTCCTCAGCGATAGTATCGTTGATTAGATGTAAATTCTCTATCGGAAGGGTTAAATATTCCGCAAATGCACCATTATGGTTAACAATCCCCAGTACGGAACGATTTTCACAATGATGCGGGTTCCCTGACCGACACTCGCGACAATGACCACAGGCAATATTGATTTCTCCAACAACCCGCTTACCAACTATATCTGTCTGCTGGGCAGCATCGACCACAACCCCGACAAACTCATGTCCCGGAATTCCCCGATATGGATAATAACCCCGCAGCAATTCCAGATCAGTCGCGCAAATACCCGCCAAGCTGACCTTAATTAATGCCTCGTTTTTAGCCGGTATTGGAATAGGAATGTCATTTCGGTAAGATAATTTTTGGTCTTCGAGCCAAATTGCTTGCATTTCTTCCTCCGAAAGATGATTAAATCAATTCTTGCTTGCTAAATTATTGGTGATATTTGATTATGTCAGAATCTTTCTTATTCTGATCCGCGTAAACTAAATCGCTCCTCGCCGTCCGAATTGCTTTTCCAACAGAGCGACAGATAAGTGGATCATTGTCGGGCGTCCATGGGGACAGGTCCGAGGTGCTTCACAAGCTTCCAGATCGGCTAATAAAGCCTTCTGCTCTTCTATGGATAAAGTTTGACCAGCTTTCACCGCAGCTCGTTTACAAATTCGGGCGATCAACCTATTGGTCTTCTCTTTTTCTAAGGGAGTCTCATCTTCCTCAAGGTTATCTACCACCGCTAATATTGCAGCTTGAGGCTGCATCCCGCCTAAAATCGCCGGCAGCGCCGAGATTTTAAAAGTGGCTTGCCCAAAACCCTCGATCACAAAACCAATTTGATTAAGGATCTCTAATTGGGCTTCGATAATTCTGGCTTGGGCTAGAGGTAATGTTACGATGACTGATTCAAGTAAATTTTGCGATACCGCTTTTTGATCTTGAGTTTTGAGGAATTTCTCATATAAAACTCTCTCGTGCGCTGCATGTTGATCAATGAGATACAATCCATCCGGTCCTTCTGCCACCAAATAAGTCGCTGCAATCTGCCCAATCAGACGCAGCAAAGGGATGCGTTCTCGAGTTACGTTATTCATCGATTCTAAACGGTTGGATTGTTGTAATATCGGTTCCGGGAGATTTACCCCTTCGACTTCTCGTTCTCGATCGAGCATATTCCAGCTAGGCTGCCATGTAGGGAGTCCAGTAATTTGGGGGATTGGTGAAGCAGCCATGAGAGCTCTCCGCACTGCATGTTGAATCTGGCTGAATATCCAATTAGGATTGGCAAACCGAACTTCTGCTTTGGCAGGATGCACATTGACATCTACTAGAGCGGGATCAATCTCGATAAATATTTTAACAACCGGATAACGCCCCACCATCAAGTAGGTATGATAAGCTTGAATAACCGCGGCTGCGAGCGAACTATCTTGTATCGGCCTTTGATTAACGTAAAAATGCATTTCTTTGCGGTTAGAGCGGGTTACATGTGGCGGGCTGACAAAGCCAAATATCCGAATGTCTCTATCCTCAAAAACGACTTCGATCATCTGCTTGGCTATGTCTAATCCAAGCAACTCGACTAATACTTCCGTGCGGTTGCCATTTCCGCTGGTGATTAAATTGCTCTTTCCTTCTTGATTGAGGATAAATTGAACGGATGGGAATGCAATCGCATAATGGGCGACCACCTGATCAATGCGATTGCGTTCGGTTTGATCATGCTTGAGGAATTTTAACCGAGCAGGTACATTGTAGAATAAATTCTCGACCCGCACTGTGGTGCCCTGTGGAGCCCCGATCGCGCTGAAACCAATCTGTGTTCCGTCTTCAATTTGCAGCCGCAGAGCATGATTCATAGACTGTGTGCGGGATGTGATCTGAAAACGAGACACGGAACTTATTGAGGCTAAAGCTTCCCCACGGAATCCAAGTGAACGGATATGAGTGAGATCAGCGGCTGTTTCAATTTTACTGGTGGCATGGCGTAATACAGCCAAGCGGATATCATTTTCATCCATCCCCTGGCCATTATCACTGATTTCAATTAAGTCCCTACCCGCCCCCTCAACAACAATACTTACCCGGCTTGCTTGGGCGTCTAATGCGTTTTCAATTAATTCTTTTACCACCGAGGCGGGTCGCTCGACCACTTCGCCGGCAGCAATCTGAGAAGCAATTTCCGTTGGTAATATATGAATAGCCATTTGGTTTCTTCAACATTATACTAGCATCATCTACCTATTTACCCTCTGTCCAACAGAAAAACTCTCCCAATCTTCTTTTTTTCAGTTATACTTTGCACATGAATTTTGAAACGATCTTTTTCGATTTAGATGGAACCCTTTATGACAATCACAGCGGTCTTTGGGAAGTGATTCGACAGCGCATGTCGCTCTACATGAACGAACGGCTCGGTCTTTCATGGGATATAATACCAGAGTTACGGCGCCATTACTTTGAAACTTATGGCACCACTCTGCGGGGTTTGCAGTTGCATTACCAAGTTGATGCTGACGATTATCTCCGGTTCGTTCACGATATTCCACTCCAAGAATACATCCATCCCGATCCAGAATTACGGGAGATGATCCTAACCCTTCCCCATCGCCGATTCATCTTCACCAATGCAGATTATCAGCATGCTAACCGAGTGCTGCATGCTATCAATCTCGAAGGTTGTTTTGACGGAATTATTGATGTTCGGGCGATAAATTTCCACTGCAAGCCAGAATTAGAAGCCTATCAACTCGCATTGCAAAAAGCTGGGGTTGAAGATCCCCAAAGGGTCGTGTATCTGGATGATTCCTTATCCAATCTTGCTCCAGCTACCCAATTGGGAATGTTCACCATCTTAATCGGTGACCATGCTCCAGATCCAGCGGCAAAGCTCATCGTCCCGAAATTAAAAGAATTACGTCAGCAACTGCCAGAGTTGTGGATTAACCATCGTTCTCCATTCCCCAAACATGAATAAGCTCGTCCATTTCAAAGAAGTCATGCCCCTTATCCAGCCAAATTCGATGATAGCAATTGGCGGGATGACCCTTTACCGCCGCCCGGTCACCTTTGTAACCCAACTAATAAAACACGCGTTTCAAACGCAGCTTACTTATAATCTAACCTTATTAAGTTTAACCGGTGGTTATGAAGGGGATCTCTTGATTGGTTCGGGTTTGGTGAAAACTGTAAGAAGTTGTTATTTTGGACTGGAAACTTTTGGGTTTGCGCCTATGTTTACTTATTATGGGAACCGAGGAGAATTGACTATATTAGAAGAGACCGAAGCCAGCCTCGCATTTGGATTACGCGCCCAGATGGCAGGCATCCACTTTATGCCCGGGCGTGGATGGATTGGGACAGACCTACCAAGTTTGCGACCCGACGTCAAAACTATCGTAGATCCATACAGCGGAGAACTATTGATGGCATTCCCAGCGCTTAAACCAGACATCGTCATCATCCATGCTTTGCTGGCAGATCCCGATGGCAATGCAATTATCGGAAAAAATAAAGCTCTCGATGAAGAGCTATCTATCACGGCTGATTTAGTCGTCATCACTGCTGAAGAGATCACCCCCGAACTGGATCGAGCGGATATTGTGGCTCCATTCGTTGATTTTGTCATTGAAGCTCCTTATGGAGCAAAGCCAAGTTCTTGCCATCCAAGATATGGTGTAGACGGGAAAACTTTGCTTGAATACACCAGTTCAGTGAATGACCCGGTTTCATTCAATGATTATATTCAGCATTTGTTAGGTCTTACATCCAATCAAGATTAATCATTTCTATATCAAATTTTTATCTTTTTCTGATTTATATGTGATATGTTAAGAACAAGTAGTTGTTAATTAGGAGAAAATATGGAAAATAAAAAACCCAATGTCGCTTTGATCTTGGTGATTATCCTAACGCTCGTTACTGGGTCTTGCGCAGCAGGATTCTTTGCCGGTCGTTTATCGGCCGGGAACCAGAGCAATTCTTTTTTGGTATTGCCCGGCCAAAATCCCCAACCATTGCAAAGTACAACCCAAAACGGATCAACCCAAGATGTTGATCAACTTTTCACACCTTTTTGGCAAGCTTGGAAATTAGTTCATCAGGAATATGTAAACCAACCAGTCAATGATACAACCTTGATGCGTGGGGCAATTAAAGGGATGATCGAAGCCTTAGGCGATGAACATTCCTCATATATCGATCCTGACTTACTGAAAGAGTTCAACGCCCAATTATCCGGCGAGGAATATGAAGGTATCGGCGCTTACGTGGATACAACTCGAGAATATTTGACCATCATTGCCCCAATGATGGATTCTCCGGCTGAGAAAGCCGGACTTAAACCCGGCGATCAAATCATAGCAATTGATGGACAAGATATGACCGGCATTAATGGCGAACTTGTCCGCCAAAAAGTGTTAGGACCTGCCGGATCCCAGGTGCGCCTAACGATCAAACGGCCGGGAGTAGATCAACCTTTTGATGTGACCATCACCCGATCGAGTATAAAATCCACTAACGTCATCGGTCGGATGGAGAAAAATAATGTCGCTTACATTCGACTTCTCGCATTTGGGGACGAAAAGACCACCCAAGATTTTCATGACATGCTCAAGAAATTACTGGCTCAAAAACCAAAAGGTATCATCCTCGATTTACGGAACAATGGCGGAGGGTTACTTAATTCAGCCATCGATATCGCCTCGGAATTCATCAAAGAGGGCGTCATTGTATACGAACAATATGGGGATGGCCATAAGGACACCTATAAAGCTACAGGCAAAGGAATTGCCACGGATATCCCGCTTGTTGTACTGGTGAACGAGGGCAGCGCTTCTGCATCTGAAATTGTAGCCGGAGCTATCCAAGACTTGGAGCGCGGAAAACTGGTTGGAGTGACCACCTATGGAAAAGGTTCTGTTCAGATCTGGACCGATTTGGTTAACAATCAAGGTGCGGTACGCATCACTGTAGCCCGTTGGTTAACCCCAAACGGGAGAACGATCAATAAAATTGGGTTAACCCCGGATATTGTGGTCACCTTAACCGATGCAGACATTGCCGCTAATCGCGACCCACAATTAGACAAGGCAATTGAGTTGCTTAGTCAGTAAAAATATCATATTGGAGGTAAATATGTTCTTTCTAGATCCGAGATACATACTCTTTATGGCGCCAGCCTTTTTCTTAATGATTTTGGTGCAATGGTATGTTAGCTCCTCATATTCAAAATGGAGCAAAGTGCCAACCCGCTTACGAATCAGTGGAGCTCAAGCTGCAGAGCAATTAATCCGCTATGGTAGTTTACAAAACGTCCATATTGCCACCACGCCCGGGAACTTAACCGATCATTATGATCCGAGAGATAAAACACTGTACCTCTCTCCTAATGTATATCAAGGGGCATCTGTTGCAGCAGTTGCTGTGGCAGCCCATGAATTAGGACATGCAATGCAAGATAAGGAAAGTTATGTACCCTTACGCTTGCGCTCAGCTCTCGTCCCGGCAGTGAATATCGGTTCCTATCTCGGCTGGATCTTGCTGATGATTGGTTTTTTATTACGATTCCCAGAGATAGCTTGGTTAGGTGTGTTGGTATTCTCCGGGGGCGCAATTTTTGCCTTGGCAACCTTACCGGTAGAATTGAACGCATCTGCTCGGGCAAAACAACTCTTGCGGGAGGCAGGCTTAATTTATAGTGAAGAAGAAATGCATGGCGTCAACCAGGTCCTAAACGCGGCTGCCTTGACTTATGTGGCAGCACTAGTCACGGCAGTATTACAACTGCTCTATTACGCAACATTGGTCTTAAGCATGGGTGGACGACGGAGAAGCTAATCTCCCCCAGTTGAAGACGCTTTCCCGCCTGAACCATGCGTAGATTTTTAATTGCCGTCGCCCTTCTGCTCGGAATACTGTTTGTAATTGGTCATTTCACCGAAATGCAATCCATTTGGGATACACTAAAGAAGGGCAATTGGCGCTTTATCTCTCTAGCGGGGCTAGTGGAGTTACTCTGGTTAATAAATCTCGGCGCCACCTATCAGGCTATTTATCATGCATTGGGTATCCATGATCGCTTAAAACGGCTTACCTTGCTCGCCTCAGCTGCCAATTTTACCAACGTGGTGGCGCCTTCTGGGGGGTTTAGTGGTATGGCAGTATTCATATCAGAGGCGCGCAAAACTAATCTACCAAGCGGTAAAGTTACTCTAGCTGGGATTCTCTTCCTTCTACTTGATTATGCAGCCTTCCTCTGTGTGTTGACCCTAGGCTTATTTGTGCTTTTTCGGAGAAACGACCTGAACGCTCCCGAAATCATCGCTTCATTGATCCTTTTTTGCTTAGCTCTTGGGCTGACCATAATGATTTATATAGGAATGCGTTCTCCATTGTCATTAGGCAAAATCCTAGCCTGGATGGCTCGAAACATTAACCGCATCATCCGTCCATTTTTGCATCGTGCTTACCTCTCCGAAAAAAGAGCTTTCGACTTTTCCAACGAGGTAGCAGAAGGTTTGTCCGTTCTCAGGAAAAACCCACGTAACCTATTCATCCCTTTTCTGCATACTTTATTGAACAAAATATTGTTGGTTTTCATATTATTCTTAATCTTTGTTGCCTTCAAAGCCCCCCTTTCGATTGGAACGATCATTGCTGGATGGAGCATGGGATACCTTTTTATGATCATCTCACCCACCCCAGCCGGCATTGGATTTGTCGAAGGAGCAATGACATTGACCATCTCATCTTTTTATGTCTCCTTAAGCACAGCTACCATTCTCTCGTTAGCATATCGAGGGGTTACTTTTTGGATACAGCTTCTAATTGGTTTCTTAGCTTTCCGCAGTCTGGAGAATTTAATCAAACCGAATTTGACGAACTAATTGCCTTCGGTTATAATCGTTTTTTACGATAGAAATTTTCAAATAACGGGATAATATATGACAAAGAGGACTTATCAACCAAAAATACGCAGACGTTTAAGAGTGCATGGGTTCCGCACACGCATGGCTACTTCAGGTGGCCGTAAGGTATTAAAAAACCGCCGATTGCAAGGCCGATATAGGTTAACCGTAACCAAGAATAACCATGTAAAACACGTGAATTGGAAAGGTTAATCACCACAAGACTAAAGACTTGAACCAGATGGTTAAACACTGGGATGAATTGGGTTCGTGGATCGCCGCTATCGCCTGAAAAAGTCAAGCGACTTTCAGCGGGTGAGAAACACAGGAAAAACATATACTCACCCGCTTTTCGTGTTGATCTATGTTCCCAATACCACTATGCAAACCCATATTGGGGTGGCAGCCGGGCGTTCCATTGGTAATGCTGTTCAACGCAACCGTGCGAAAAGAAGACTGCGCGCGTGCATTCAGCCATGGTTAAAACAATTAATCCCCGGAGTAGACATTATCTTGATTGCCCGTAAACCCCTGCTTACTGCCTCGTATGACCATCTTGCAAAAGCTTTAGCCAAAGCGTTGCAAATTAATCACATACTTACAGATGAGGAATATGCCAGCTAAACCAGTACCGGTTACTTTCGACCCTCCCGAACCCAGATTGAGGGATTTACCCTTCAATCTCCTAAATCTTCCTCGTTGGATTTTACTGGTCGTTATCCGGCTATACCAGCTTACCATTTCACGAGCTCTGCCGGCAAACACTTGCCGTTTTTATCCAACTTGCTCACATTACGGGTACCAAGCTGTCTATAAGCATGGGATTATTAAAGGCAGCCTGTTAGCCATCTGGCGAATTTTGCGTTGTAACCCCTTTAACCCAGGTGGTTACGATCCTGTACCATAAATTACGATAGAGTGGAATAACTAGCGAATGAGAAATAATTTGATTTTGTCCTTATTCATCTTTCTTGGGACCTTCACCCTCTCAGCTTGTTCCGGCACGATGACTGCCTCAAGCTGGCCGGGCGTGACCGTTAACCAAGAAAGAGTATATATCGCTTATCATCAGCAAATCATTGCCCTCGATGTGAAAACCGGCAGCGAAAAATGGCGCTATCCTGCCGAGGTCAATAATAAAATCTCCTTCTATGCTGCTCCAGCTTTGACCCCTGATGATCAACAGCTCATCGCTGGCGGGTACGATCACGTTCTCTATAGCATCAATCCCCAAAATGGACAAGAAAATTGGAAATTCAGCGAATCCAAGTATAACTACGTCGCCACTCCGCTGATCGCGAACGATCGTATCTATGCTCCAACCAGCGGTAAAGCGCTCTATGCATTGGATTTACAAGGCAATAAATTATGGGACTTCTCAGCCGAAGGGGCAATTTGGGCTACCCCCGTGTTCGATGAAGCTTGTAATTGTATTTATGTCCCCTCGATGGACCATTATATTTACGCTATTAACACCCAAGATGGCAGTTTGGCATGGAGGACCAACTTGCTGGAAGGTTCAATCGTGGGTACCCCAGCCTTAGACAAGGATGGTGTTTTATACTTCGGGACCTTTGGCAATCTGGTGCATGCCCTCGACACGAAAACGAAAGCCGATCGCTGGACTTATCAAACCCATAATTGGGTTTGGGGAGATCCAGTTTTGCAAGATGGGCGGCTTTACATCACCGATTTAGCTGGCGATTTAATCGTCCTCAATCCCCAAAATGGGAAAGAGATTTGGAAAGTATCAACAAATTCCGCTATCACCACTTCTCCATTGATCTTAAAAGATAAAATTATCATCGGCAATGAAGCTGGCAATCTCTATGCTTATGACCTGCAAGGGAATCAATTATGGAGTAAAACATTTTCGGCAAAACTCTTAGCCAGTGTAGAATACACCGATAGCATGTTATTCGTTCCCCTGGTTAGCAAAGATGATCTCTTGGCTGCATTGAACGAACAGGGTGAACAAAGTTGGATTTTTAGCCTAGCCAAAAAATAGGAAACTCGGAAAAGTATTATGTGGGATCAATTTATTATCAACCCAATGGTAAATGTGCTGCTATATATATATAGCTTGATTAACAACTTTGGTATTTCCATCATCATATTCACCATCCTGATCCGCTTGATAACTCACCCCCTCACTGCCAGCCAGATGAAAAGTTCCCAAGGATTGCAGGAATTACAAAAGTCGAAAGAATGGCAGGAAATCCAAAAAAAATATAAAGATGACAAACAAAAACTATCCCAAGAGCAAATGCGCCTCTATAAGGAGAAGGGCATTAACCCCTTTGGATCCTGTCTACCAACCCTCATTCAATTTCCAATTATTATCGGATTGTATCAAGCGATCATCCAGGCACTTGCGGTTACGCCATTACAATTATTCGATTTTTCAAAACACATTTACCCTTTTATCAATGCTGCCAAAATCATCCCTTTGAACAATAATTTTCTTTGGATGGACTTGAGTCAACCAGAACGGTTAGATGTGTTTGGTTTTGGTGTGCCTGTATTAGCGATTATTGTGGTGATCACTACGTACTTACAAACCAAATTAATGACCCCCACAACCTCACCCGGCGATCAAAGCGCTCAGATGACCCAAATGATGAATTTATATATGCCTTTATTCATCGGATATATTGCTTATACCCTGGCTTCAGGGTTAGCGCTATATTTTGTGACCAGCAATCTAGTCGGCATTATCCAATATGGTGCAATGGGAAAAGTCAATTGGCGCAACCTGATCCCAGCGCGTTCCAAATCCATTGAAAAAAGCACAGGAAAATCAAAATGAAAGAAAACAGGACCAGCTTGGAAATTATTGCCCCTACCGTAGAAGAAGCAATCCAGCGCGGATTGCAAGATTTAGGCGTTCCATCATCCAGCGTTCAGATAGATATCCTTGATGAAGGCAGCCGGGGATTATTTGGGATAGGCGCTCGACAAGCTCGCATTCGGCTTACCATCAAAGAAGCTCTTCCGCCGGTACCCCCCCCTGCACCGCTTTCTGAGCAGGTCGTTGAAGAAAAGCTGGCAGTTGAAAATATCTCCACTCACACTCAACCAGATAATCAATTGCTTTTCAAAGCGGAAGAAGTGGTGCGGCGGTTATTGGAGGAGATGCATATCAAAGCCTCGGTCAGCGCTTCTACAAAAAATTCCGCCGAACAGGGAATTCCAACTATTTATATAGACATCCGCGGGAAAGATTTAACAGTGTTGATCGGTCCCCAAGCTGAAACCCTCAATGCCCTTCAATATATCACCAGTTTAATTATTGGGAAACAGAGCAACCAAGCTGTCCCAATTATGATTGATGTCGAAGGATACCGCTCGCGGCGGGAAAATCAGCTCCGTCATCTCGCCCGCCGGATGGCTGAGCAAGCTATTAAAAGCGGACGACGGCAAATCCTGGAACCAATGCCTGCCAACGAGCGACGGATCATTCACTTAGAACTCAAAGAATACCCCGGCGTTACCACCGAATCGATCGGCGTGGAACCGCGCCGCAAAGTGACCATCATTCCGAAATAAAATATCCATTACTTACCTCCATTTGTCTTTCTTGGGACAAATGGATTAGAAGGGAATTCTTAAATAACCAAATGGGATGATCTACGTCTGCTCGCCAAGATAGACATTCTTAATGAAGCTAAAATTCGTTATAATTTATATATGAACACCAACTTAGAAAAGATCCCCGCGGTTGATTATTTAGCTATTGGCCATCTAACCCGCGACTGCTATGGGGACGAATATCGCTTGGGTGGCAGCGTTGCCTATGCAGCTTTAACCGCCAAGGCGCTCGGTCTCCGCCCAGCGATAATCACCTCCTTTGCCGATGAAACCCTCCTAGAGACTTTAGCCAATATCCCAATTATCAATCTTCCCACCCTTAAAAGCACTACCTTTTCTAACCTGAACACATCCATCGGCCGGTTACAAACGATTTATCACCGCGCCGATAAACTCGATATTTATCTCGTTCCCCAAGCCTGGCGGAAAGTTCCCATATTACATATCGCGCCAGTCGCTCAAGAGATCGAACCAGGTTTGGTAAGGTCTTTCCCGGATTCGTTTATTGGGATAACCCCTCAAGGCTGGATGCGTGCTTGGGATGATAGAGGCATAGTATATGCCACGGAATGGCCTGAAGCGGCTTTTGTCCTCCCTTATGTTAATGCGACTGTATTGAGTATAGAGGATGTAGATTACAATGAAGATCGAATCGAAGAAATTGCCGCATCTTGCCACATCCTAGCTGTCACCGAGGCAGCTGAAGGCGCCCGCATCTATTGGAATGGGGATGTGCGCCGCTTCCGCCCTCCGCCTGATTTAGTCGAGCTTGACTCTACTGGGGCGGGAGATATCTTCGCGGCTGCCTTTTTTATCCGTCTTTTTGATACTCGCGATCCATGGGAAGCCGGCCGTTTTGCTACTCAATTGGCTTCTTTTTCCATCACCCGGGTTGGGCTAGATAGCATTCCAACGATAACTGAAATCGAAAATACCTTGGTTGAAATATATTAAAGATGGGAAGAGTCTATACATTCGTCAATCAAAAAGGAGGGGTCGGAAAAACTACATCGGCTATCAACTTGGGCGCCTATCTGGGTATTTACGGACAAAAGGTATTAATTATTGATTTAGACCCACAAGCCAACGCTACCTCTTGCCTAAATATTGATCGGCAAATCATTCAAGGGGGAACTTATGAAGCGTTAATTGGAGCATCACCACTCGAAGCTTTTGTTTTATATAATCCCCGGTTAAAAATATCTATCCTACCCTCATCGTCACAATTAGCTGGCGCAGAGGTTGAATTAGTCAGTGAGATAGGACGGGAGAGCAAGCTTAAGATAGCCATGAAAAACGTCATCGAACGTTATGATTATATTTTAATAGACTGCCCGCCATCCCTCGGTTTGCTTACTCTAAATGGATTGGTTGCTGCCCAGGATGGAGTGATCATCCCCGTTCAATGCGAATACCTTGCTCTAGAGGGTCTCAGCCGCCTAAACTCCACCATCCAGCGCGTACGCAGTGTCCTCTTTCCCGAATTAAAGGTCCGCGGGGTATTGTTAACTATGTTTGACAGCCGAACGAATTTAGCCAACGAAATCGTAAACGAAGTCAAACGCTACTTCCACAACCTTGTTTTCCAAACGATCATCCCCCGCAGTATCCGTTTGGCTGAGGCGCCTTCTTTTGGGCAACCAATTTCTTTGTATGCCCCTAAGTCAATCGGTGCGGTAGCTTATGACGCTTTATCGCGCGAAATCCTAGCAACCGATGGGGTAATTATTCCAGATTTAGTGAAAGAGAGCTGAGGGATTTATGGCTAAACGTACTGCGCTCGGTCGTGGTTTAGATGCGTTAATTCCTAGCGAAGAAGACCAAATCCATTCCGGTGGAGTGCGGAATATCCCCATTGACCAAATCAGCGCCAATCCGCATCAGCCGCGCACCCAATTTAACCCAAACGAATTAACAGAACTAGCAAATTCCATTCGGGAAAATGGTATTTTACAGCCCCTCATCGCCAGCTATGATGAAGAGAACAACCAATACATTTTAATTGCTGGCGAACGACGTTGGCTGGCAGCCCGCCAGGCTGGATTGGAGGATGTGCCCGTTCTGGTAAGGCAGGTGAATGAACAACAACGCCTTGAATTGGCTTTGATCGAAAATTTACAGCGAGAAGACCTCAATCCATTAGAAGCCGCGGAAGCCTATCATCAGCTGATCGAATCTTTTCATCTATCTCACGACGAAATATCCACTCGGGTTGGAAAAAGCAGGGTTGCTATCACCAACACACTGCGTTTATTAAAGTTACCCGACTCTGTCAAACAAGCCCTTATAGATAGAAAAATTAGCGAAGGTCATGCTCGAGCTCTCTTAGCCCTCCCAACTAACCAAGCCCAGATTGCCGCGCTCCAGACGATCCTTAACCACGAGCTGAGCGTCCGCCAGACCGAAGAACTGGTGCAGAATATGATGGGGAAAAAACGCCCCGGGGCAGCTCGTCGAGAAAAGAAACCAGAATTGCGCGCTTTAGAAGAACAGCTACGCCAAGCGTTAGGAACCCGGGTAGACATCCAACCCCGCAAAAAAGGCGGTGGGACGATAACTATTCATTATTACTCCAATGAAGAATTAGACACATTATTACAACAATTCCTCAATGAATAACTCCCAAAGCCTCAAAATTCTCCATCATGGTACTATCTACACTCAGGATCCATCCGCACCAATTGCCACCATGCTCGTTATTCGGGGTAAACACATTCTTGCAGTTGAGCCAGATAGCGCTCGCCAAGAAGCATATTCTGGCTTTCCATCCACAAATGTAGAGAATATTCATTTAGGCGGCCGTACTGTATTCCCTGGCTTTTGTGATGCGCACATCCATTTGGAATATTACAGTCGCTCCCTGCAAAGAATTGATTGCGAGACAGAAACCTTGCAGGAATGTTTAAACCGCGTTGCGGAACAAGCCAGAAAAATCCCTCCAGGAAACTGGATTATTGGCCACGGATGGAACCAAAACCGATGGAATAATGGTTATGGAACTGCCCGGCAGCTTGATGAAATTGCCCCCAATCATCCAGTCTTTTTGACCGCCAAATCTTTACATGCAGCTTGGGTTAATTCGCGCGCCCTAGATTTAGCTGGGATAAATGAGAACACCTCAGATCCACCAAATGGCTCGATTCAACGCGATCAAAGCGGTAAACCGAGTGGCATTTTATTTGAATCTGCCATACAACTCGTCGAAAAAATTATTCCACCGCTTACCATCACCGAACTTGCCCACGCCTTGCAATCCGCCCAAGAAGTCTTGATCAAAATGGGGATCACTAGTGTCCATGACTTTGATAGCATGCATTGCTTTTCGAGTTTACAAATTCTCGATCAGCAAGAGTTGTTAAAATTAAGGGTATTAAAAGGCATCCCGGCCGATGCTATTGAGGCGGCAATTGCGATGGGATTGCGCAGTGGCTTTGGAAATGACCGGCTAAGATTAGGCAGTATCAAACTCTTTGCCGATGGCGCCTTAGGTCCCCGCACCGCAGCATTATTTCAACCCTATGAGGGTGAGCCCCAAAATACGGGTGTTTTGTTTTTGGACGGAGAGGAACTGGTCGAAAAGACAAAAAAAGCCATTCAAAATGGACTTAGTTTAGCTATTCACGCCATCGGCGACCACGCAGTTCATGAGATGTTGAATGGATTTGAAAAATTGCGCTTGGTTGAACGCGAAAATAAAAATCTTCCCCAACCATTGCGCCATCGAATCGAACACGTTCAACTCCTCCACCCTGAGGATATTGCTCGTTTAGCCCGGTTGAATATCATCGCCTCGATGCAGCCCATCCATGCCCCATCCGACAGTTCGATGGCTGATCGCTATTGGGGCGAACGTTCTCAATTTGCTTATGCATGGCGTTCTTTATGGGAAAATAATACGCGCATCATATTTGGCTCTGATGCGCCGGTGGAATCTCCCAATCCGTTTTGGGGTTTGCACGCCGCCATCACCCGGCAAACGCTATCTGGTGTTCCTGAAAACGGCTGGTACCGAGAACAGAGGTTATCTTTGCCTGAAGCAGTGCAAGCATACACCACTAATCCCGCCTATGCAGCTGGTTTGGAGCACAAAGTTGGAAAATTATCCCCCGGTTTTCTGGCAGATTTAATCGTTCTCGATAATGACCCATTCCAGCTAACAGCCAAACAAATATCCACACTGAAACCTTGCGCTACGATGATCGCTGGAGAATGGGTTTGGCGTAATTTTTAATGGGATAGGGACAGTCAAATCAATTTGCTAGCCCCTATCCCCTATCGGGCCTTGTTATCAGTTATTC
>DYKV01000507.1 GCA_020722415.1 Anaerolinea sp. | reverse complement strand
AGTAACCGTTGGTAAAGAAAGTTAATGGAAGGTTCTATGTTTAAAAGCTTTTTAAAGCTAATAAATTCGGATCTGCTCGAAGCTGCGGAAGAGGGCGACCTGCAAAGGGTTGAAAAACTGGTCAAGAAGCGTGCCTTTATAGACGTTAAGGACATTCTGGAAAGGACGCCCCTCCATTATGCCGCGAACAATGGCCATTATGAGGTGGTCAGGCTGCTGGTTCAAAAGGGCGCAAATATAGACGCTCAAGACAACGAAGGCTACACTCCACTTTATTGTTCGCTTGCCGCCGGGAATATCCCCATTGTGCAGTTCCTGCTCGACATGGGCGGCGATGTCCATAAATGCCTTAAAAGCGGAAAAAACCTTCTGCATCTGGCTGTGGAAAGAAGGCAGATGGAGCTTGTGGTGGAATTTCTTGCGCGGGGCATCGACATTGAATCCGAAGACAATGAAGGGCTGACGCCTCTATTTTACGCTGCAAGGTGCGGGAATATGGAAGCGCTAATCTATTTGGCTGAAAGGGGGGCAAATCTGAAGAGACAAACAAAAGATGGACGAAATATCCTGCAGGTCGCAGCTCTTGAAATATTGGAGGGATTTCTTGCGTTTCTAATTTACAGCGGAATTGATCCGAATATCGAAAACGCGGACGGTCTAAGCGCCCTTCACATCGCGGCATATAAAGGCTGTCATAGTTCTATAGCAAAGCTCATCAAAATGGGCGCCGATATGAACGCCCGCGACAAGCTCGGCAGAACGGCCATTGACATAGCGGTTGAAAGCGGTCATAGATCTCTCGTTGGATACTTCAAGTCTTTCGAGCCAGAGGCGCCGATTATCATGGACGAAAAGGAGGTCAATACCCGGATGCGGATATTGCGCAAGATGGCGGAAAAGGGTCTTGTTAATTTTGACTTCGACACTATTGCCGCGCGAATCAACGATTTACCGAGGGAGAAGCGATTTAAAACTTTGATGCTTTTCTACGGAAAAACCGCAATGGACAATTTTCTCCTGTTGGCGGAAAGGATAAAGCTTCCTCCGGATAAGAAAGCCTTTATAGACAGCCTGGGTCCAGTAGAAATATGGTATTGAGAGGCTTTCTTAAGTTTAGGCGGGTTATAATATTCTTGAAGGATGTAAAATGAAAAAACACTTTGTATCTCTTTTCTTCTTTCCTTTGCTCTTTTCCTTTTTTGCTTTTCCGGGCAGGTCAAAACGGGCGATTCGTGAATAGTCCCTGAGGACGCCGATTTTTTCCCTTCGCGAAGCGAAGGCTTGTCGCTAAGATGGGGGTTAATACCATTTTGATATCCGTCGTTTATGAATTTGTATGTGAGGATACATATCTTCGTTTAGGCCGGAATATGTATCCCAGCCTACGGGCGGAATAGATTTGTTTACCATTGTTGTCAAATCAGAGTAAATAACAATTAACTGTCATCACGAGGTTTACTTCGAGGGATGGGCAGATGAAGTGATCTTCCTTTGTTGAAAAGTTGAAGATTGCTTCGCTTGAGAAGGCTTTGAAGGAGCACTCGCAATGACAATTTTAGAGAGGGCTCGCAATGACACGGTTAGTGAGTGCCCGCAATGACA
>DYKV01000506.1 GCA_020722415.1 Anaerolinea sp. | reverse complement strand
GATAATGATAAAGGAAAGGAGGTGATAATCTAATCGCCGATAAAATCAGATACACCTATTCATCTATAAACTTATTAATTCGGAGGATCAAAATGAAGATTAAACTAATTTCACTCGTATTACTATTTGCCCTTTTGGCTGGCTGCACAACAACAACGCCAGCTCCTTCTGCCACGGAGGCACCTGCTGCGACAGAAGCAGTCGTGGTCACAGAGGCTCCTGCAGCAACCGAAGCAGCGGTGGCTACTGAAGCGCCAGCTGCAACGGAAGCACCGGCCGCCTCCACCGAACCGATTAAAATTGGCGGTACTTACAACCTAACGGGAGCTATGGCATCCCTGGATGTCCCGGCTTCCAAAGGAAGCAAGTTAGCGGTTAAAGAAATTAATGCCGCGGGCGGTGTTCTTGGTCGTCAAATCGATTACATCCTTTACGACGGAAAAACCGATTCTGCGACTAACGGAAATATTGCTACCCAACTGGTAACCAGCGACAAGGTCGTTGCGATAGTTGGAAACACCGATTCCGATTCCGCTTTAGCCATTGGCCCTATTGCGCAAAAAGCCGGCATCCCTTACCTCACCGCTGGGGCAACTTCCCCCAAACTCCCCGATCAGGTAGGTGATTATATGTTCCTCGCTCCCTTTGGCGATAACGTTCAGGCGGCAGCTGGAGCGGAGTTCATGTGGAATAAACTAAGCTGCAAGACATCCTGGTTATTCTGGGACAAAGGTGCTGAGTACACAACTTTGTTAGCAAAATATTGGCGCGAGCGCTATGAAGAATTGGGCGGCAAAGTCATCCTTGAGGATACCTACACGCAGGGCGACACCGATTTTTCTGCCCAAATTACTCGTCTCAAAGCTCAGAATCCCATGCCAGACTGCCTCTATGTCGCCTCCTTACAGGCATCCGATGCCGGCGCGATTGCAAAGCAACTGCGCGATGCTGGAATAACACTGCCAATGATCGGCGGTGATGGCTACGATGGACCAGAATTGGTCGGGGTTGGTGGCAGCGGAGCTGAAAATGTTTATTTCACCACTCATGCCCTGATCAGTGCAGAAAAAGGCACAGACAAAATGAAGGCATTTATCAAAGCCTATAACACCGAATATGGCAACGATCCCGAAAGTGCGTTCGCAGCTCTAGGATACGACGCCATTTACTTGATGGCGGATGCCATCAAACGCGCTGGTTCGACCGATCCGAAAGCCATTCGGGATGCCCTTGCTGCCACCAGTGGATTTGAAGGAGTAACCGGCACGGTGACATACCAACCCGGTATACGCGTTCCACAGAAGAGTGTCACGATAATCGCTATCGTAAATGGTCAATACACTCTCGCTGCCGAAGTTACCCCTGAAAAGGTGCCAGCACCTTAATGTTTCCTTTGTTTCCCCCGATCATGCTCATTTGGTCGGGGGAAATCTTTTCGATATAACGCAACGCGGCATTCATGCCGCAACCAAACAGCGACATCAATGTCTACAACATTTGCACGTTCGATGTAAAAGTTGCACGGTAATACTATAATGGTAAATCATGCCTAATATCCAATCGGAGGAGTCACAATATGTCAGAACAAAAAATATCTCTCTTA
>DYKV01000068.1 GCA_020722415.1 Anaerolinea sp. | reverse complement strand
CTCAATCGCCGACGCTCCTTTGAAATGACAGAACAGGCATTTGTATTCCATCAAAGTTGACATGGCTGAGCAGCCATCAAGTTTGGTCTATTGAATTTAGCGAAAGATAACCATGGTTATTTTTTGAATCTGGATAATGTTTGTCAGTTACAATTAATTCGGGTACACTTATGGCGACTGAAAAATTTATACCCTTTGCGGAATAGTTGATTTGATTTCTCGTTGGCCCGTCCCAAAATTTACAAATTGTTTATTCACCATGGATACCCATAAGCTTTCTACCTCCCATTCGATTTTCCCAGATCGATCTTCGATCATTATCCTATCGCTATTTTTATTATCAGCGACATGGTTTCTCTCCGCTTGTGCTATTCCCCTCAATTTTCTCCAAACTTCGGGTGGTGTCTTATTTCAAGATGACTTTTCCCAACCCATTGGGAAATGGAAACGAGCTTATTCCTTCCAGGCTTCCAGTGATTATGTAGATGGTTTCTATAGTATCGCTGTCCACCAACCGAATTCAAGGGCTGTCAGCACACCCGGCTTATATTTTGACGATGTGCGAATAGAGGTGGATACGAAAAAAGTCAGCGGCACAGAGCATAACCTTTACGGTGCCGTTTGCCGTTATCGAGACGATGCGAATTATTATGCGCTCTTAATATCTAGTGACGGTTATTATGGCATTTTCGCTAATCTCAATGGAAAATTCGGACTAATTGGGGTAAAATTAATGCCAGCAAGTAACGCTATTCAACCTCCACCGGCAGTCAATCATTTGAGCGCCTCTTGTAATGGGGATCAACTTTCACTAGCCATCAATGGGGTTACCCTCACCACCCAAACGGATATCCAGCTTTCTCAAGGAGATATCGGCCTGCTGGTTGGTTCCCTTGATGAAGATGGCGTGGAAATTTGGTTCGATAATTTGAGTATAATCAAACCTTGAGATGAAAATATATCTAGACATGGTCGGATGTCGTTTAAATCAAAGCGAGATCGAATCCTATGCGCGGCAATTTATCGCGGCTGGCCACACCCTAGTCGAAACCGCCAAAGAAGCGGATTTAGCGGTGGTCAATACCTGCACTGTTACAGCGGCTGCGGCAGCTGATTCGCGCGCCAAAATACGCCAGGCACATCGGGCTGGAGCAAGTCGCATTGCGGTTACTGGCTGCTGGGCAACAATGCAACCGCAGGCAGTCCAAGCGATGGACGGTGTCTCGATGGTAATCCCCAATTCATTGAAAGACAGCTTGGTTAAGGAGGTGCTTCCGGAATTCGAACTAGAACCAATTGCACGCCAACCCATTCCGGGAGCCCGTCACCGCACCCGCGCATTTATCAAAGTGCAAGATGGATGTGACAATCACTGTACTTTCTGCATCACCCGATTAGCCCGGGGGCGTAGTCGCAGCCGTTCCATTCAGGAGATCCTAGCTGATGTCCAATCTGCCATCACTAACCCCACGGCTATGGCAAATTATGGAGCTGCGCGCGAGGTTGTCTTAAGCGGCGTCCACCTTGGTTCTTGGGGCTTGGATTTCCCCTCACCCTTACGCCTCCGCGATCTCATCCTGGCGATCCTGCAGGATACGGATGTAGAAAGATTGCGCCTTTCCTCACTAGAACCTTGGGACTTGGACGAAGATTTCTTCCGCCTGTGGGAAGACCATCGCCTTTGCCGTCACCTCCATCTACCCCTCCAATCTGGAAGTCAGGCAACGCTACAGCGCATGGCTCGCAAAACAACTCCATCTGCCTACTCGCAACTAGTTGCCAATGCCCGCCAAATCATCCCTGGAGTGGCAATTACCACCGACATCATCGTTGCCTTTCCGGGAGAAAACGATAGTGAATTTAATGATAGCTTGGCATTTATCAAGGCAATGGATTTCGCTGCCGGCCATGTTTTTACCTACTCACCACGACCAGGCACCCCCGCAGCCCGAATGAAAGGTCAAATAAAACCTGACATAGGGAAGCGGCGCAATGCTCTAGTCCGCCAGGTTCTCCATCAATCTGCTCACCATTACCGCCAATCTTTTCTCGGGGAAACTCTCCCAGTCCTTTGGGAATCGGTCAGATCTATTGGGCCGAATGGATGGCAGCTCAGCGGTTTAACCGACAACTATCTTCGGGTGACCGCGTTTTCCCCTCGACCGCTTTGGAATCAAATCAGCCTGGTTAAGCTGGAAAAGGAAGATGATGATGGCTTATTTGGTAGAATCATAGAGAAATAATAAACGCCATCCAAAGCAAAGATTATCCAAACTAGATTGAGCTTAGCCTATGTCAACAGATACATCCAATTGCATTTTCTGCCGCATTATCCATAATCAGGCTCCCGCAAAAATTGTTTATCAGGATCCTTTAGTTACAGCTTTTAATGACATCCACCCTGTCGCGCCGGTACATATCTTAATTGTGCCGAAGAAGCACATTTCCTCCATCAATGAAATTCAGCCTGAAGATGAACAACTCATTGGGCATTTATTCACCGTGGCGAAGGTCATTGCAGCCCAGTTAAAGATAGCGGATTCTGGGTATCGGTGCATCATCAACACCGGACCAGATTCGGGTCAGGCAGTATTTCATCTCCACCTTCACCTCATCGGCGGGCAACGAGTACGCTTTCCAATGGGTTAACCATTCTAGACACGGATTTTTATATCCTTCCGCGATCGTATGTGTTCTATCTCTTTTGCGTCCCTCCCTGCTTGTCAATGCCTTATCCTCCCATCATCTTTCTGCGCGCTTCCGCTTCATATTCCTAACGCACCTTATAAATGGTATAATGAAAATTATGAACCTGAAAGAACGAATTCAGAATGACCTAAAAACCGCGTTGCGCGAAAATGACGAGGTTCGTAAGCGAACCCTGCGCATGGCGCTCTCCGCCATCCGTTTCCTTGAAGTAGAGAAAGGGATAGAATTAGACGACAGCGCAATCCTCAGCATTTTACAAAAAGAAGTCAAATCCCGCAACGAAGCAATTGCCGACGCGCAAAGGGCAAACCGTTCTGACCTTGTTCAAGAAAGCCAGCACGAATTGGCAATTCTAGAGGAGTATTTGCCCAAACCACTAACCGAAGCAGAACTGGAAGAGATCACCCGCCAGGCAATTGCTGAAGTCGGGGCGACTTCCCTACAGCAAATGGGTCAAGTGATGAAAATCCTCATGCCCCGCCTGCAAGGACGGGCAAGCGGAGATCAAGCCAGCCAAATGGTTCGCAAATTGCTCAGTTAATCTTATCGGTAAATGATCCTCATCTAAATGGATGAGATTGCAGAAATGATCGAAAATGAACGTACAGAATAAACCAAGCCGGGCACGACGAAATGCCTTTTATCTCGTGCTGCTGACGATAGGTTATACCATCGTTACAATTGCCTTGGTTATCCCTTCTTTGCTTAATACCAATGCCAGCTCCTTACAAGAAGGTCAAGTCGCCGCTCAGGATATTCAAGCCCCGCGCACCATCACGTATGTAAGTGCAATCCTCACCGAGCGCGCTCGTCAAGCCGCTGCAAATTCGGTAGCGCCAGTTTATTCCTCCCCTGATACCTCAATTGCTCGCCGTCAGCTGGAAAGACTGCGGGCAGCATTAGCTTTCATAAATAGTGTGCGAGCAGACAGCTACGCCAGCCAAGACCAAAAAACAGCCGATCTGCTATCTCTTCAGGATATCCGTTTAACAACCGATCAAGTCAAAGCCATTCTGGCATTAAATGACTTGCGCTGGCAAGCTATCCAACAAGAAGCAATTGTGGTGCTCGAGCAAGCAATGCGTATCTCCATTCGCGAGGATCGCGTGAACGAAATCCGACGCAGCTTGCCTACCATGGTCAGTTTGGCATTGAGCGAAGACCAAGTCGCCCTGGTTGTAGAACTGGTAGAGCCATTTGTGGTAGCCAATAGTTTCTACGATGAAGGCTTAACCTCCGCTGCGCGCGAAAAAGCGATGCAATCGGTAACCCCCGTAACTCGTACCTACCAAGCTGGCGAAACGATTGTTCGGCGTGGCGGGGTACTCAAAGCCGAAGACATCGAAGCACTGCAGGCATTTGGTTTAGTAAAACCAAAAGCTACTCTCCAAATCTGGTTGCAAAACGCCCTTGTTGCTTTCTTGATGGTCACATTCTTGTTCTTTTATATCCGCCGCAAGAAATCGCTCACCAATGACGTGCGAACCTTAACTGTTGTCAGCTTGCTTTTTATCAGCTTTTTGTTTACTGCTCGTCTGTTACCGATCAATAGTTTATTCTCCTATATTTTCCCTTATGCTGCCTTTGGGATGGTGATTGCAGTATTGATCAACAGCAGCGATATTGCCATCATCACCTCGATCTGCCTTGGATTTTTGACTGCCTTCGGTCAACCGAATGCACTAGAATTATTGATGTACACCATTATCTCTGCTCTTTTTGGAATTCTCACCCTGGGTAGAGCTCGTCGCATCATGACTTTCATCCTGGCTGGTTTAACGGCGGGTACTTCTGGTGCACTGGTACTATTGATATTAAATCAGATGAGCGGCACTGCAGATGTCATTGCGCTGGTTTCGATCACTGGCGCAGTCGTGGTGGGGGGGATCGCATCAGCTGGATTAGCAATCTTGTTGCAGTTCCTCTCTGCCCAATATTTAGGCCTCACCACTGCCCTTCATCTCATGGAAATCTCCCGCCCAGATCATCCTGTTTTACGATTTTTGCTTACCAATGCACCCGGAACCTACCAACACAGCCTGCAGGTAGCCAACCTTGCCGAACAAGCTGCCGAACGAATTAATGCCGATCCTTTGCTCACTCGGGTTGGCGCTTTATATCATGATATTGGAAAAGCGCTCAACCCAGCTTTTTTCATCGAAAATCAAATAGCAGGAACCATTAACCCCCATAATAACCTAGACCCGGCTATAAGCGCGAAAATCATCATCAATCACGTTAGCGATGGTTTGGCTTTGGCACGCAAGTACCGCTTACCTAAACGCATTCGAGATTTTATCAGCGAACATCATGGCACCATGATCGCTCGTTACCAATACGCCAATGCAGTAAACGCTGCCAACGGTGATGAGAGCAAAGTGGATATCAACCAATTCCGTTATCCCGGTCCAAAACCGCGTTCTCGTGAGACGGCTATCCTCATGCTCGCCGATGGATGCGAAGCACGGGTACGAGCCGAACAACCTAAAGATGAAAAAGAACTACGCCAGGTTATCAAAAGCGTCTTTGATAACCGCATCTCCAGCGGACAGTTAGATCAAACCAACCTAACCCTGCACGACCTGACCGAACTCATGGATGAATTCACTTCCATCTTGCGCGGAATCTATCACCCACGGATCGAATATCCGAAGATCGAACCAACCGTAATTCCCGCAAGCGGCGAATTCATTCAGGATGAGAACACCAAACCACTGCCCAAAACCACTGAAACACCCTTGCACAGCGCACCATGATTACAATTACCTTCCTTCCCAAAGTTGAAAAGGGGATAAAAGAAAACTGGCAAGTTATCCTCAAAGAGGCAGCCGAAGCCACTCTAAGCACGAAGAAGTGGGACAATGAACCCGCAGTGACGATTGTGCTTGGAGACGATAATTACTTAAAAGAACTCAATCACCAATACATGGGGGTTGATCAACCCACTGATGTGCTCTCTTTTTCTATCGAGGAAATAAACCCTGAAAACGGCAGTTTCTATTTGGGTGATTTAGCGATTTCACTTGATCGAGCGGAGGCACAAGCGAAAAGCGGCGGTCATGCTCTCGAAGATGAACTACGTCTGCTCGTGGTGCATGGCATCTTGCATTTACTCGGCTACGACCATGCAAACCCAGAGGAAAAAGCGCGCATGTGGTCCGCCCAAGCAGAGATCATGCAAGCATTAGGCAGCAATCTGCTTATCCCAATTGAATAACTTTATGGCAAATAACCTCCGCGAATTTTTCATCTCCCGCATCCACTCATTCCGCCATGCTTTTGCTGGCTGGGGTTTTGTTATCCGCACCCAAAGAAATGCATGGATTCATGCGGTAGCTAGCATCCTCGTTTTTTTTGTTGCCCTTTGGTTGCAGATTAGCCTGCAAGAATGGGCGGTGATCATTCTGGCAATCACCCTGGTTTGGACAGCTGAATTTCTGAACACTGCTCTCGAGGCCGTGGCAGACTTAGCCAGCAATGGGCAGCAAAACCGCTTGGCGAAAGTTGGCAAAGATGTTGGCGCCGCCGCGGTATTGATTGCCGCCTTGAGTTCGATTTTAATTGGTCTCCTCATCCTTGGTCCTCCATTGGTAGAAAGGTTTGGTTATTGATGCCCCCCTCCTTCCGTTTTGGCACAGTTGGTTCTCCAAAATCCACCCCGCCCAAACCGGGCGGTTCGGTAGGCGCTATATTGCGCCTTGCAGAGCTGGAACTAAACGCCTTTGAATTGGGTTGGGTGCAATCGGTTAGAGTTTCCGAGACCACCTGCGCCGATATCCGCCTGGCAGCTTTAGAAAAAGACATTTCCCTCAGCGTCCATGCTCCCTATTTCATTAACCTCAATGCCGACGACGTCGAATGGCCAAAATCGCGGAAACGGTTGATGGATGCAGCATATTATGGAAACCTGGCCGGCGCCACCGATATTATCTTTCACCCCGGTTCTTATTTCGGCAGAGATCCTCAAGACGTCTTACCCATCGCAATCGGGCGCTTAGAGGAATGTGTAAAAGAGCTGCAGCAAGCCGGAAATTCGGTTCATCTCCGTCCGGAAACAATGGGGAAATCGGCAATGCTCGGTTCTTTCAATGATGTATTGCTGATGGCAAAAAGTTTGCCAAATGTTGAACCCTGCATTGACTTTGCCCACCTTCATGCCCGGGCGGGTGATGGCAGTATGAACAGTTACGATGAGTGGTCGCGTCTCCTCGAACAAATGGGAAAAACACTCGGAGAGACTGCCCTGCGCCGTTTACACATTCATCTCTCCGGGATTGAATACTCAGCCAAAGGAGAGCGGGAGCACTTACCCATTCGAGAATCAGATTTAGATGTTCGGGCTATATTCCAGGCGTTGAAAGATTATCAATGTCAGGGACGTATCTTATGTGAAAGCCCTATCCTTGAGGAGGATGCCCTCTACCTGCGCCAATTGTGGCTGGAAATAGCTGGAGAGTAAACCCCAGGTCTGTTCCCGGCGGTTTGGCTCAAATTCGATTAGCAGAATTTCGGCAGAATAGGTTTGTTTTTTGTGGGGAAAAGAGTTTTTCTTGCTTTACTCCCCCGCGCACTTAGGAAAATTGATGCACGTGCCTTCAGCTCGAATAACCAACTCGCTGGAATAAACCTTCTCTAACCAACCCTATTTCCCCGCAATCCTGGTGAAATTGATCAAGATCAAATTTCGATCACATGCATCCGTAGTATCAAACGGGAGAGGATTAGTGAGCGGGTTTCCTTGGGTATCAAAAAGCTGAATAGACAACGTCCCTTGTGAGGCAAGCGGAGCGTCTCCAAGCTGAATTTCATACCCTGCTGGGCCAAATTGGGGAGCCATCCCAACGATACCAGTTTTCTCGAGATACTCTCCGCCTAACCAACCGGAAATCACCAGAATTACCGATCCATTTGTTACCGCTGAGCCTTTATCATCAAAAACTTGTCCGCCAACGCCCATCCAATTGCAGCCTACTTCGGGGTGGAACTTGGTAACTGCTATTGCTTTCGGACTACCAAGGCTAACCTTGTAGTGTACATCCTGCTCTGGCAACAACGTCGCCGTGGCTGTTTCGCTAGGAGTAGGTGGAAGCGTAGCGGTGAATGTAGGGGTAATCGTAGCCGTCCTCGTTGGTCGGGGTGTGCGGGTTGGAATGGGTGTCCAGGTGGGTGGTAAGATCTGTATCGCTGTAGGAGTAGGACTGGGCAATTGAAGCACTTCGGGAAGAGGCGGAGGTGGAAATGGATTCAAGCCGCTTTGGGGATTAATAAATATCGCTAAAGCAAATCCTAAGATACACAAAGTTATCAACAATAACCCGACCGTTGCGCAATTCCAAAAGTAGGTCAAGTACCTTAATGGCGAACTGCGTACCTTTGGATTTTCTATCTTATCCATCAAAGCCCCTCCCACATTCTTCGTCGTTTAATGGGTTAAGATCTCAATCTGGCTTTCATTTCGCTGTTGAGCTAACCAATTTTGCAAAGCAGCCAACTGCATTGCTTGATAGGTATCCGCTTCCAATGCCCGGTTTGGATCGCGTTCGATTAATTGCACAATGTGATAACCAGCTTGGGTTTGTACTATCTCGCTAAATGAGCCTGGGGTCAAGGCAAAAATAACCTCTTCCAATTTCTTATCCAATAAAAAGCCGCGGGGGAACCAACCCAAATCGCCATAGGTCAAGGGATCATATTGTTCTGCCAGCTTGGCAAAATCTTTCCCGCTTTTGAGCAATTCCAATACTTGCTTCGCTTGATCCTCTTGATAAAGTAAAATTTGGCGGGCATGCACCTGCTCAGCAGTTTTAGGCGTTTTGGAGAAAATCTGGTCACGCATCCAGGCAGCGGCGATTTGGCGGGCTAAAGCGTTCTTTAGATCAGTTTCACTATAATTAAATTGATGCATCCAAGATTGCAAAGCCTCCTCGCCTCCCATTTGTTGGGTTAACTGTTGGATTCGGTCATCCATCATCTTCTCGTCCACTATAAAACCTTCTTTTTTCGCAGCTTGGGCTAATAACAACTGATCAATCAAATCATTTAGAACTTGTTCTCTTTGATCTGTTGCCATTTCTGTGCCAAGTGCGGATTGATAACGTTGCAATTCTGCTTGATATTCAGTGAGCGGAATACCTTCTCCATTGACGATCGCTGCCATTGGTACAGTGGTTTGGGTAGGCGCTGGAGCAGTAGCCGTCACAGGCAGGGTTGCTGTGGCTGTGGGTAGTGCCTGGCCGGTTTGACAAGAAGACAAAAGCACGCTCAGCAAGATGAGCAGTACGAGAAGGGATTGAAGCCTGCGATACATGGACGCGATTATACCTTTAAAACATCCCTGTTCCAAAGCAGTTAATCCGAAGCACTGGAACGGTTTTGGCTGCTGGACTAGATCATGCCAGCCGAGGTACGTCCGTATCGAAACTGGATCGTTTCGGCGTTTATTGGCAAGTGCAATTTTGCGGCTGGGGAACGAGAATCCGCTTGCCATGGTGCGCCGGTTGTCCATCGAAGCTCACTCGGTGAAAACCGGTTTCAATCTCGGCCGCGCTGATTCTGTTCACTGCCCGATCAAAAAGCTGCTTGCTAGGATTGCTTGTGCTGCGCTATATCTATTGCTGTTTTTGCAATAACAACGCGGTTGCCCGGGTATTTTCCTCTAACGCAATCAACAAATATATTCCTTCGCCTAATGCATAGAGCGTAACCGCCAATCCGCCGCCATAAAGAATTGCGCCCAAACTCATCAACAAGCCGATCAAAATCCCGCCGCCACCAGCCAATGCCTCTCCTCCGCCATATCCATATTGCTGTCCAAGCTGCCCTAACAGCGAAATCCCAAAAACACTGGTAGCACATAAACTGAGCACGGTTAATATCGTCAACACCCCTACAATAATTCCCAATATTTTATAAACCGAACCAATGAACCGTAAAGCCCTATATTTTTTTTCCATCATATCCTCCTTAGTAAAATAGATAGTTTTAGGCAAAATTATACCCGATAAAACACTCCCACTTCAATGAGGGCAAATAACATTGCTGGGAAATCCTAATAATATTGTAATTGCAAATGAAAAAAGGAAATCATTTTTCTCCACCAAAACATGTATAATCAGAAATAACTTGCTTTTTGTATGGTATCTATGCGAAATTTCATCCGGTATATCCTGCAAATTCTCTTCAAATTGCTTACCCGAATAGAAGTGAGCGGTTTGGAAAACATTCCTGAAAACAATGGCTGCATACTCGCAGTCAACCACCTCAGCCGCCTCGATCCACCCTTGCTATTCATCCTAATTGATCGCCCCGATTTAACTGCCTTGGCGGCCGATAAATATAAACGTTACCCTTTCTTTCGCCAGCTAATTGAAGCCGTAGACGGCATCTGGATTCACCGCGAGGACGCCGATTTCCGCGCCCTCAAAGCCGCCCGTGATTATCTAGTCAAAGGCGGCATGCTCGGCATTGCCCCCGAGGGAACGCGCAGTAAAACCGGCGGGTTGATCCCCGGCAAACCAGGGGTAGCTTATTTAGCTGATAAAGCCCAAGTTCCCGTCATTCCCGCCGCAATCTATGGTACTGAAGGCGCAATTTACAAAATATTTTTACTCAAACGGCCCGTCCTCACGGTAAAAATCGGTAAACCCATATCCTTTCCGCCCATTACCCGCCAGGATCGAGAGCGGGCATTGCAGCAAAACACAGACGAAATCATGTGCCAGATTGCCGCCATGCTTCCTCCCAGCTATCGCGGGGTTTATGCCAGTCACCCCCGATTGAAAGAAATATTGGAGGCACAAAATTCATCCGAATAAAGAAGCTATTCACCTTGACCGCACTCAAGGCGATCATACTTTTCACAATTGGAGTGTATAGCACCGCTGATCTCGGCGTCTAACGCTGGTATGCAAGCCAAAGTAAATTGCCGTGATCGGCATGAGAGTTTTCTTTATAAGTAGTTTGACAATGTCACATTAAACATTTGTCCTATAAAACTCTATGCTTTCTGTC
>DYKV01000005.1:25126-48826 GCA_020722415.1 Anaerolinea sp. | reverse complement strand
AAACCAGGAGACTGCTTCGCTTCGCTCGCAGTGACAGAAAGCATCGAGTTTTATAGAACAAGTGTTTAATGTGACATTGTCAAAGTAATTAGCCTCTTCCCTAAAATTACTTTTGATGAGGATAACTCTCAAAGGGTATAATACTTAAATAAAAAGGGTAGCTGATTTACCTAACATTTTGATGGAGAATTCAAGAAAATGAGAGTATTGCAACTCTATGATACATATACTCGATCTATTCGTCAGTTTCAATCCCTCCAGCCCGGGCAAGTGGGTATGTACGCCTGTGGTCCAACCGTCTACGACTATGCCCATATCGGAAACTTGCGGACTTATATCTTTGAAGACATTTTACGGCGCACGTTGGAATTCAACGGTTATAAAGTGAAGCACGTTGTCAATATTACCGATGTCGGTCATCTTGTATCGGATGCGGATACCGGTGAGGATAAAATGGAAAAAGGGGCAAAAAAGGTTGGCAGAACTGCCTGGGAAATTGCCGCAATGTTCACTCAAGCTTTTAAAGAAGATATAAAGCATTTAAACATTAAAGAACCCACCATCTGGTGTAGGGCGACGGATCACATTGTAGATATGCTCCAATTTATCGAATGCATTGAGCGAAACGGGTATACCTATCATACATCCGATGGAATTTATTTTGACACCTCTAAACAACCCGATTATGGGTATTTAGGGCGGCTTGACATTGAGGGCTTGCAAGCTGGGGCGCGCGTAGATTTAGGTGAAAAAAAGCACCCCACCGATTTTGCGCTCTGGAAATTCAGCCCAAAGGATCAACACCGGCAAATGGAATGGGATAGTCCTTGGGGAATAGGTTTTCCTGGGTGGCATATAGAATGTTCAGCTATGTCTGTAAAATACCTTGGAAAATTTTTTGACATTCATTGTGGCGGAGAAGATCACATTACAGTCCATCATACCAATGAGATTGCCCAAACAGAAGCTTGTTATGGTACTCATCTAGCTAACTTCTGGATGCATGGTCATTTTTTACAATTAGACGCTGAAAAGATGTCAAAATCTGCAGGAGAATTTTTGAGATTACAGTCATTGATCGATCGGGGTTACGATCCATTAGCATACCGATTTTTCTGCATGAGCGCGCATTATCGGGCAAAATTAAATTTCACCTGGGAAAGTCTGGATGGCGCAGCAGTCAGTTTAGATAGACTTCGCAATTTGGTATATGAATTGGGCGAAGCTGGTGAACCTGACCCTGAGTGGATTGATCGGTTTATTTCAGAAATGAATGATGACTTAAACATGCCACGCGCGTTAGCAGTGGTATGGGAATTGTTAAAATCAGATATACCTGCCAAAGTAAAAAAGGGTACTATTCTTGTTTATGATCAGATATTAGGTTTAGGTTTAGCAGATTATCGCCCGCCTGTAGAGAGCATTCCGGATGAGATCATCGCTTTAGCTAACCAGCGCCAAATGGCTCGTTCAGAGAAGAATTGGGCGTTGGCTGATTCCATTCGCATGGAAATAAATCAAAAAGGATATGAGATCGAAGATACACCACAAGGTCCTAAAATAAAGAGGAAAAGAAGGTAGTAGTATCGAAATGAAAATCGCGATTACCGGAAAAGGCGGTGTTGGAAAAACAACCTTAGCTGCACTTATGGCGCAGTACTATGCAGATACCGGCATGCCGGTTCTAGCTGTAGATGCCGATCCGGCACCTTGTCTGGCAGGTGCTTTAGGTTTCCCGGCTGAATTACGCCAGAGATTACGTCCCATCAGTGAAATGGATGAATTAATTGAAGAACGAACCGGAGCTAAACCAGGGAGCATTGGAGGCTTTTTCACAATCAATCCACGGGTTGATGATATTCCAGAGAGATTTAGCGTCTTGCATCGCGGGGTACGGCTGCTTGAAATGGGTGCAGTGGATACAGGGGGCACTGGCTGCATTTGTCCGGAAAGCGCTATGCTGAAGACATTGTTTACCCATCTACTCTTTCGAAAAGAAGAGGTTTTGATACTTGACATGTACGCTGGGGTAGAACATTTGGGAAGAGCCACTGTTGATTTTGTAGATGCCATGTTGGTTGTTGTCGAACCAACGCGGCGCAGTCTTGGGACTGCTGCCCAGATAAAAAAATTAGCTAATGACATCGGTTTGCAGCGCTTGTGGTTGGTGGGAAATAAAGTCCGCAATCAAGAAGAGAAAAAATTTTTAGAAGACAATACACCATCTCTTCCAGTACTAGGCGTGATGTATGCGAATCTGGCAGTACAAGAGGCGGATAGGCTAGGCATAGCTGTGTACGATTACGTACCGGATCTAAAAGAAGCAGCAGCTCAAATGGCAAAGAAATTAAAAGAGATCATTCAATAGATCTACAAGAAATTGGGGAATAGGATGGCGACAACAATCGCGTT
This sequence comes from Anaerolinea sp., assembly GCA_020722415.1. Lineage (GTDB taxonomy): Bacteria > Chloroflexota > Anaerolineae > Anaerolineales > UBA4823 > UBA4823. Next base: position 46,414 of record DYKV01000005.1, on the reverse strand, counting down.
AGCAGGTAAAGGTGGGGTTGGTAAAACTACAATTGCTGGATTAATTGTTAAATATCTGGTGATGAATAAACTAACCCCTGTTTTGGCAATTGATGCTGATCCAAGCAGTAATTTCAATTTTGTTTTAGGGGTCGAGCTAGAATCAACTGTAGGTGATATCCGCGAAGATATGTTGGATCAAGTAAAGGAAACCGTTATCAGCGGTGGGGCTATCATGGGTTCTCTTCCTGGCGGCATTACCAAGAGGGATTTCCTTGATTACCATATCCGTTCAGCCTTAGTGGAAGGCGATGATTTTGACCTAATTGCAATGGGGCGATCGGAAGGACCGGGCTGTTATTGTGCAGTTAATCACAATCTGAGATTAATAATTGATGCAATAAGCAAAAATTATCGCTTTATTGTGATTGATAATGAGGCAGGGATGGAACATCTCAGCCGGCGCACTACCCGTGATGTTGATCATCTCCTCATCGTCACTGATCCAACTTTACGCGGATTGATGGCTGCGGAAAGGATAGCTCAATTTCGCAATGAGCTGGATATAAAAATTAAGAATGCATATTTGATTATTAATCGGTTGAAGGGTGATTTGAACGAAAACCTTTATAATTACCTTGAAAAAATTAACCTGCCTGTTATTGGGAAATTTAAGGATGAAGATCTTATTTCTGAATTTGACGCTAATGGTAAACCATTAATAGAGATAACTGAAGATTCGTCATTGTACAAAGAAGTAAATCATGTTATGCAGGAATTAGGGATCTCAAAACAAGCTGCCTGAATTGGCAGCTTGTTTTGAGATCTTCGAAAACGTTGAATTAGCGATGATGAAGGTTAGGGGCAGCCACAAAAGCCAATCCATTTTCGGTCAATGCCCTGGCGGTATGATTCACAGCATCAAATTTATCCAAATAGTTTTGGAGTAAATTATCCCAATCTCCAGACGCAGTAATTTCCTCTTTACTGCGAAAGTAGTCGAGGATATCGGATGGATGAGAGCGGGTTTGTTCTACTTCCGGATCACCACCTTCATGTTTCGCGCTAATATTCCGCACCTTCTTAGCCAACTCGATTAACTCATCTCGCCGATTATAAGGTTGACGGACAATACTCTTCCAGGTTTCGACTATATGGTGTTCAAAGCGCACTGTATCTTCAAAGCCAAGCATCTGTCGGATTTGGGCGGTTAACTCCATAGTTTCATTATTAACTGAATTGCTCCAATTAAATCCAACCAAAGGTGTCTTACCATCTTCACGAGAAAATAGTTTTGCCCCTAGCAGAGTCCATAAAGCTGCGAAAGGATTGTCATTCCCAACATATACAGATATTTTGAATTCAATATCCACGCCTAAACGATGAAGCAGATAACCGATTAAAATTGTCCCGGAATTTAGATTTAACACTTGCCGAATACCATAGTTGGTATAGTAATATAAAAATTCATCCAACCATTTCAATGCGTAATCATTCGGCTCACCAACCCCCCCGAAATATCCAGTTATGGTCTCCGGACCTCCCAAATGAATATTCGATCCATCTGTGCCTTTGGTATCCAAGGCTTCTACAAAGCTTGCTCCCATGATTTGCATTGCAGCTGCGATGGCTGGTAAATCACCATCTTCCTCTTGTTCTTTCATGTTGCGTACTTTAATATATCTACTTGGCATAAGGGCTTTTTCTTCGATCGCCCGCCGCGCAATCGTAATGATATAGGGGAAATACTGGGTAGCACTGATCTCTAGGGTTACAGCAAAATCCTCTGCAAATTGCATTTGATCTGCTTTTTCCCCTAAAATCATTCTTCGATAAGACTTGACATCAATGAAAGAATGCTGATCACGCTGTTTTTGCAGCCAAACCAAATCCTCTAAATATTGAGGGGCTTTCTGGCGTACCAAATCGAAGAGATTAGATAACGAACCAGCTTGACGAGCTTTTTGATTAATTTCCTCCGGAGTGCCATATTTTTGGATAATCCCGAGCAGGTCATTAATGATTTGCGTATCTGGATTTAATAAAACTGCGTTGATCTCATCCAGCCGGGTAGACGGTATTCTTAATCGTTCACGTAGATCTTCTGTTAACACTGGATCACCTAACTTTCTAGCATTCGAAGTAATTCCTCATATTCTTCGTCAGGCATACCAAACCAGTTTTCGGGTTGTGGGAATTGGTGTTCAGTTACTTCTGCTACATAGCTCTGCAAACCTTCTAAGATAACTTTCCCCGCCTCACCAAAGACTTTCGCCATTTTCGGTTTAAATTTGGGGTATAACCCGAACATGTCATGGTAAATGAGCAGCTGACCGTGAGCATGAGGACCTGACCCTAAACTCATGATGATACAATTCTTTGCTCTTTCAGTAATCAGTTTACACAGGCGGTCTGGCACTAACTCAAGTAAGATCATGAAAGCGCCTGCTTCTTCGAGAGCTTTAGCTGAGTCTGCAATCTTTTTAGCTTGAGCGGCGCCTTTTCCTTGTAAGCGGAAGCCGCCTAAAGCCGAGACGCTTTGTGGAGTGAGCCCAAGGTGACCAATAGCGGGAATGCCAGCTGAAACAATAGCATGAATCCGCTCCGCCATTTCAACACCGCCCTCTAATTTAATGGCATCACAACCTGCCTCTGCCATAAATCTCCCAGCATTGCGAATAGCAGTCTCGTTGCTGGGTTGATAACTCATATAAGGCATATCCCCCACGAGAAATACATTAGGAGCTCCGCGCCTTACTGCTTGGGAATGCCGGATCATGTCGTCCATTGTGACCGGCAGGGTACTATCATAGCCCAGCATGGTCATACCCAGGCTATCTCCAACCAAAATCATATCAATTCCGGCTTGCTCTTGTAAATAGGCTGTTGGATAATCGTAGCAAGTCAACCAGGTTATAGGTATTTTATTGGCTACTTTTTGGAAGAGATTTTGAATGGTTACTTTTTTTCTTTCTGCCATAAAGACCTCCGAATGTAAGTAATTTTTTATATCCCCCATCCTTTAATTATAATTTTACTTCAATTAAGAAGGAACTGCAACGATATGAAAATCAGGGATTTAATTTTGAGCGATTAACCCAGATTCCCAATAATACAATCAAGACAATTAATATCCCTAACCCCATAATCAAATTAATGACTTTCGGGTCCGGAGGTGTATAAATCAAAGTAGGGGTGGCAGTTGGTTTGAGGAGAAATTTCTCGAACATAAAATAATTTTACCAGGTTTCAGCTAATGGCATTATCGGTCTTCTCGTTTAATTATATGAGTTATGATATTCGAACCGCTACCACCAATATTTTGAGTCATCGCGATTTGGGCTTTGGATAACTGGTTTTCAGCCGCCTCACCACGTAACTGAAGGACAGATTCAACAATTTGATAGACGCCTGTTGCACCTACTGGATGGCCGCGTGCCTTCAATCCACCTAATGTTGCAATCGGTAATTTTCCCGATCTGCTGATAATACCATCTAAGCCCAGACGGGGCCCTTGACCTCTATCAGCGAACCCGCATGCTTCTAGGGATAAAACAGCCATAATCGAGAAAGCATCATGAAGTTCAAAGAAATCGATGTCCTGAGGAGTGACGCCAGCTTGTTGATAAGCTTTCCGAGAAGAAATTTCGGCTGCTTTTAACCAAAGCGGGTCTTTGCGGTCATGGACTGCAACCGTGTCGGATGCAGCTGCCGAACCCGCAATGGTGATCATGGGTTTATGATTTGGTTTTAAGGAATCTTTGGGAACAATGAGAACCGCAGCTGCACCATCCCCAATTGGTGATGCATCCAGTAAATTAATCGGATAGGAAATCATTTTTGCAGATGCATAGTCCTTTTCACTAATTATTTCGTGAAGGCGAGCATTTGGATTGGTCATTGCATTCAAGTGCGAATTTATAGAAAAAGGTGCAAAATCAGCGTGTTTCCAACCATACTCGTACATGTAACGTTGCATGATTAGAGCATTTAAACCAACAAAGGTTACCCCGTGGGCAGTCTCATAATCCGCGTCAGCAGCAGTAGCTAATGCAGCAGTAATTTCCGTCCCCTTTTCATCTGTCATTTTCTCAACCCCTACCGCTATTGCAGAGTCAATTAAACCAGAGCTAACTGCCATTAATGCCTGGCGTACGGCGGCTGCACCAGAACTACAAGCTGCTTCTACCTTCACCGCTTCTATATAGCGTAACCCAGCCCAATCGGCAATTAATGCACCTAAATTTTCTTGCTGGGTTAAAATGCCCGACATCATATTGCCAACGTATAATGCGTCAACTTCCTCTCGTTGGGCGTCTTGTAATGCTTTCAAAATCGCTTCACCGGCTAATTCCCGCAATGATTTGTCCCAATGTTCATCCACAGGGGTTTGCCCGATACCAATGATGGCTACTTCTCGCATTGTTATTCCTGAATGATCTGAATTTTTAGATTTGATATTATCTATTTTATGGTCTAATGCTATCAATAGCTATCAAACATAAGCTGCCCAGAATTGGGTTTACAATAAAATTTACCGAAGCGAAACAGCCTTCCAGTTTTGTCTTGAAAGCGATCTATTTTCCATAAATTACCCAAAAGGTTTCACCAGTTTTAGATGTTCATCCAATAAACGCGATGATTCTTATAAGCCTTTCCGCCCACATTTTCTAAATCCCGGCGCATTTGAACAGCCGTCTCGGCTACCTGGGTTAAATCCGCATGCCGAAATTGATAGCTGCGAACAGTGCTCTCCATTTCTGAATAAAGCAAAGCATTACCACCTCTGCCTTGAAACTCCGGTAATATCCCTGCACCATTAAGGGAAATCCAGTCGGTTTTTTTCATTTCACGCATAAGATCTAACATTGTCCAAGGGTTCAGCCGTCCCCGTGCTCGTTGCAGTGCCGCAGAAATATCCGGGAAACCAAACAAAAATCCAACCGCATCATCATTATGGGTGATGATCTTGATCAGTCTCGGATCTGCATAAGGGATAAAATTGTTCAGCACAAACTGAATTTCAGCCTCGGTGAGGGGATAATATTCCCAATTATTGACAAAGGAATTATTATAGGCTTTGCCAATTTTATTTGCCCAACGACGCAGTTGAGAACGATTTTCAAATCGAATTACCTGCAAAGTTCCTCTCTCTAAAACCCGTTTGGCAATACTATGAATCCTTTCGGGCATGCGGAAGGATTCTGCCGAGAGATAACAAGAGACAAAATCCACCTCTTTTTTAAAACCTATATTTTCTACCAATTGGGAATAATAGGAATAATTGTAGTTCATCATGTTCATCATCTGGCGATGTTCGAAACCTTCTACTAAAATACCATATCCATCCAATGGTCCCATCCCTTTTGGTCCAACGATCCGAGTGAGCTTACGTTGATGTGCCCATTCAAATGCTCGATTAAATAAAGCTGTGGCCACATCTTGGTCATTGATTGAATCAAAAAAATAAAATTGGCAATCGCTTCTCTGATGATAAGCATTAAACCGCTTGTTTTCAAGCGCAGCAATCCTGCCTACATCTTTACCATCAACTGTGGCAATAAAAAAATCGGCATCCGAATGTTCATAGAAAGGGTGTTTGCGACGATTTAAATAGAGACGTAAATCTATCAACAATGGTGGTACCCATTGAGGATGATTTTGATATAAGTCAAACGGCAGGCGGATAAAACGATTAACATCTGCTTTGTTTTCCGGATTTACTTGATAAATTTGAATCATTACTAAACTCCAAGTGTGATTTACGGAAAGGATCTACCGCTCGTTGATGAGCAACAGAATGATCACAAGTAAGGATAGATAATCTTTTCCAACTATACATTTTACCTTTTTCTACAAATCTAGTGGCATATTAAATCTCTCATGAATGTATAAAGTTGGCATAAACGCTAATTCCGGAAGGTATTTCTTGATATAAAGCCCTTGCGGGTCAAATTTTTGGCTTTGGTGAAATGGATTGATGCCTCTAAAATAAAGGACGGGATGATTTTCTCGCCATACCTCAACGCCCGATTTAATGCTAGATTGTCAAAAAGGCGAATATCACAGCGAATCCACTAGATTGCGATTTTCACTCTTGGATATCCGCACTTATCCGGTCTAGCAAGCTGATATCTTCTTTTGATAGTTTCCAGTAGAGTGAACCACAATTCTCCTCAGCTTGGTGTTGATTCTTTACTCCAGCGATGGGTATTGTTCCTTTACAGATTGACCAATTCAGCGCTACTTGGGAAGGGGTTTTACCACCATATTTTTCACCGATGCTTTTTAATGACGAGATTAGTTCCGAACTTCTTTCTAACAATTTGCTCTTATAAATAAACTTTCGTATTCCTTTGGGCGGATTTGTTAGGTTATATTTACCGGTCAAAATTCCCTGAGCCAAGGGACTATAGGCTATGATCTGGATTTGGTTATCCTGACAAATTTTCATTACCCCATTACGCTCAATTTTGCGATTTAATAAATTATATGGTACTTGATTCGTTGCTAGCGGGACTCCTCTCCGTGATAAAACAGAAAGCGCCCGTTCGACTTGTTCAGCGTTTAAATTCGATACACCGATTGCCAAACATAATCCATCTAAGTAAGCGTCCGCTAAACTATCCACCCATGTTTCAATTGGTATGGGGGGAAAGGGCCAATGAATTTGATAAAGATGGATTTGTTTCAACCTTAATCTTTCGAGGCTACTGCGTAATGCTTGGCGAAAATTAGCCCTCTGCAATCGCCATGGATAAGGCATAAACTTACTGGCAATGATAAGGTCTTTATGATTATTGCTTATCAATTCGCCAATAATTTTCTCTGATAAACCTCCGCCATAAGCTTCAGCAGTATCAAAAAAATTTACCCCCATTTTAATGCTTACCGAAAAGGCAGCCTGGATATCTGCAAATGTGTAATCTTTTCCATAACCCCAATAACTCCGATCCCCCCAAGCCCAAGTCCCAATCCCCAAAGCTGAGACCATTAGGTGGGATTTACCTAACTCAACCTTATCTTCCATTTGTGTAAGTCTTTAATCAATTACAGAAAATTGAAAAATTGGCGAAGTGCATCTCCATCTTATTTAGCGAGGATATTCGCCAGTGCCGATTCAACGTCTGGAAATAAAAATTGGAAACCAGCTTGAAGCAAGCGCTGTGGAATTTGTTTTTGAGAGGCGAGTAAGGCATCCGCTTTTTCACCAAAAGCTAATCGAAAGAAAAATTGCGGAAGGGGAATAAAAGCCGGCCGTCGTAAAATTTTTCCAATAATTTTGCTCAATTCTTGATTGGTTATCGCTTGAGGTGCACAAAAATTATACGCGCCTCTCGAATCATCTTTATTCATCAAAAAGATTATCCCCCGAACTAAATCTTGTAGATGAATCCAGGATACCCATTGCTGACCATTTCCTAAAGGACCACCCAGGAATAATTTATAAGGTAATAACAAGAATGGTAAAGATCCACCATTGGCTGCCATGACGATGCCGGCAATACGGATAACAACTCGTCGTACTCCGAATGATTCTACTTCTTGTGAAGAATTTTCCCAATCAACACACAAGCTTGCTAAGAAATCTTTTCCTGGTGGAGATTCCTCGGTGAATTCTTGGTACGGGTGTGAACCATAATAACCAACCGCTGATGCTTGAATAAAAATAGATGGACGAACATCTACAGATTGAATCGCTTTGGAAAGGATTCTTCCAGCGTTGATTCGGCTTGAGCGAAATAGTTCTTTCCGTGACTTAGTCCAACGTTTTGTCGCCACCTCCCAAATGTTTTTTCCCCCAATATTTTCACCAGCCAGATTGATAATAACTTGACTCTCAGCAAGTGAATTTACCCAATCTCCGAGAGTTTCTCCATCCCAAGATGAATAAGTGAGTTGTGAATTAGAGCGAGGATGTAAATTATTTTTCCGGCGGGTTAATATATTTACTTGATATCCCTCCTTGATTAATGCTTCAGTTAAGGCACTCCCTATGAATCCACTTCCACCGGCAATCAAAACCTGCATGAGTTCCTCCTTTCAATATGGATATATTATACAAATTTTATCTAGTATCGTCAAGTTAAGGTATAATATTTGTTCAATTTGACAATGTCACATTTTCGTATAGTTGTCATTGCGAGGAGCGTTCTTTGCGACGAAGCAATCCCCTCGCAAACCAGGAGAGTGCTTCGTTTCGCTCGCAGTGACAGAACGCATAGAGTTTTATAGAACAAATGGTTAATGTGACATTATCAAACCAATTAAGCGCTTAATATTGAAGTGAATTTTAAAGGGATAAATAATGTTAAAAACATTGCCTCAATTCCAGCCAGGTGATGAAGAACTTTTATATAACATTGGTGTGGTATCCAGAATGACCGGCATATCCATGGCGACGTTAAGAGCCTGGGAGAGGCGTTATAGTTTTCCCTCCTCTGGGCGAACGGAAGGAGGGCATCGGTTGTACAGTGAGAATGATGTACTCCAACTTCGTTGGGTAAAACAACGCATTGAAGAAGGGATGCAAACACTCCAGGCGATTAATGCTCTCCGCCATATTGAACGAAGCAGCCCAGGTTATTCTACCACCCTCAACCAGCCTATATCCGGACAAGCGGGCAATCTTTTCGAGTATTACCAAAACGCGATTCTCTCGGCTTTATTTCAACACAACACTGGGCTGGCAGATCAATATATAAATGAAACATTAACTAACTTGAGCCTTGAACACCTTATCTCAAAAGTAATCATCCCCGTTTTTAATATAATTGGAGAAAAATGGGAAAATCATGAAATTGGTGTGGATAGCGAACATTTCTCCACCAATTATCTTAGACAGAAATTTATCCTCTGGATAACAAACGGCCCGCCAGCCCTTACCCAACAACCCGTTGTTTTAGCAAGCGCACCAAATGAATTACATGAAGGTGGGTTACTCATTATCGGCTCTTTGTTAAGGCGAAGACGTATACCGATCGCATATTTAGGACAATCCGTTCCCTTAGGCGATCTTCAACGATTCCTCTTGGAGACAAGGCCGGTAGTAGTAGTGGTGGCAGCCATGACCGAGAACACAGCCAATGAGTTACTTAATTGGCAAGAAGTTATGCCAGAAATTGCCCACTCTTCAATTACGCACTTTTGTTATGGAGGGTTAGCATATATTGAACATCCTTACTTAATTGAAAAAACGCCAGGCATCTACCTCGGTGATGACATTGCAAAAGCTGTCGACCGAATCGAAAAAATGGTTTTAGAAAAATATCTTCAGAACTAAAATCGTCAAACTAATCAGTAGGAAACGCCATTGTGCAATTAATTCACACAATGGCGTTTCCATAATTTTCTGACTAGATTGTTTTCTAGCGGTCCCGACGGGATTTGAACCCGCGATCTCGGCCTTGACAGGGCCGCATGTTTGGCCGCTACACCACGGGACCTGGCGTCACGTATATTACTATACATAGCGGGTGTCGTCAAGGCATATTTATCTGTTTATGGTTTGAATTTATCCTCGTGTGCTTTAATAATCCGATCGAGTTCTGCGATGAGTTTTTCATCAAGAGCTTGTGGATGATATTCTCGCAATATTCTTTGGGCATCCTGCAATGCCCATTCTCGAGCGCCATCTTTCTTTTGTTCCCACACATTGTATGGGCGTCGGTCCATATAACGTGGCAACCAGCGTTCATTCATGTGTTTTTTAGTATGTTTTTGGGCGAGAAAATTTCCACCAGGACCTACAGAACGGATCACATCGAGAGCGAGATTCTCCTCATCCACGATAATTCCCTCAAAAGTGGCACAGAGAATACTCCAGATCTCAGCATCCAACATTAACATCTCATAGGAGAGGATCCGTGAACCATGTAATAATCCTGCTCCCAAGAGCATATCCGAGAGTGTTGATACAGCCATAAAAGCAGAAAGACTATTTTCCACCGCAGATTGCCAACCTGGCTCTTTCGCACCAGTTGCAAAAGCTCCCATCGAGAGCGGAACATTATAGAAATCAGCTAAGCGATTGGTAGCTGCGCCAAACAAGAAATCTTCCGGTCCACCACCCGTATACGCTCCAGTCCGTAAATCTGCAGCAGTTTGAGCTGCCGCATAATAAACTGGGCAGCCAGGATAAGCCATCTCCATGAGCGCCAAAGCCGAAATAACTTCTGCATTACCCACTACCAAATTTCCGGCTAAGGTAACCGGACCCGTCGTTGCACAAGAAGCCATTGTCATATAGCCAATCGGCAATCCTGCTTCTGCAGCGACTAATCCCGCCTCCAGGCTTCCTCCATCATGACTAAGCGGGCTAGTAGTACACTGCATCACGGAAAGAATTGGGCGTTGGCGCAATGCATCCTTCCCTCCAGCGATCGCTACCGCCATTTCAATCGCCGTTTGCATTTCGTTCTCATTAATAATTGATTCGGTTTGCAGATGTTTTTTGCTCACCTTCCAGATTGCTTCAAGCTCATGCAAACTTCTGCTATAAGGAGGGCAATCCTGAGCAGAGATAGGCACCCAATGGAAAGCAATTTCATCAAGGTAATCTGCCACCCTAGCCACATCGGAAACATCTTGCTTGGTGGTTCGCCTTCTTTCGCCAGTGAATGCGTCGAGAATTTCCACTCCACATCCGTCAGTACCAAGATGACTATATGTGCCATCGAGTGGTAAATCAAGAGCTGGTTCAAGAGCTGCCAAGGTATAATTTGGGGGGGCTTTAGAGAGAGCTTCTTCGATTACCTCTCCTGGAATTTTGGCGATCATTTTCTCACGGTCCACCACGGCATGATTAGCTTCTAAAATATCCAGGGCTTTATGTGAAGGAAATCTCACCCCGACTGATTCGATTATATCCAAAGTGGCAGTATGAATTTTCTCGATATCCTCTTTAGATAGGATATTCAAACTGATCCGAGGATCATGTACGCTTCTAATTTTGTTTGGCATTATTTCCCCCGCGGATATTATTACTTACTAACCAATTGGCGGGCAATTTGGACAGCGCCCATAGCGTCTTCAGCATAGCCATCCGCACCAATTTCCTCTGCCCAACTGCGAGTTACCGGCGCCCCTCCCACCATTACTTTTATTTTATTGCGCAAACCGGCGTTAGCAAGAGCTTTGATCACTTCTCGTTGATTAACCATGGTGGTGGTAAGCAAAGCTGAAAGGCCAATGATATCCGGCTTTATTTCTGTCGCTTTTTGGATAAAGGTTTCTATAGCTACATCAACCCCAAGGTCGTGGACTTTAAAGCCATTTGCCGAGAGCATGGTGCCAACTAAGGATTTACCAATTTCATGAATATCGCCTTTTACAGTCCCTAAAATAACCGTTCCGGCAGATTCAACCGCTTGGTTGCGTTTTAATAATTCTGGTTCTAACAGGACCATCGCTTTTTGCATTCCATCTGCAGCGATTATCAAATCAGGCAAAAAATATTCACCAGATGAAAATTTATCCCCAACGATATTCATCCCTGGAATCAAACCTTTTTTGATAATCTCCATGGGTTCGATACCAGCTGCCAATGCCCCTTTAGTATATTCAAATGTGGCATCAGGATCGCCATCCACTAAGCTTTGGGTTAATTTAGCAAAAAATTCTTGTGACATGATATGCTCCTGAAGTGGTCTGAGATTGGGTTGTGTTTCCTAATGATACCAGATAGCTGTTAATTAGGGTAAATCTTTCTTAGGGAAGAATAATGATTTAGAGAATTCTTCGGTAAATTTAGGGTGATTGGATAATTCAACATAGTGAACTTCTTTTGCGATTTTATTTGCAAGGTCGCGATAGAATTGAGAGAGGAGCATATACCGCGCACCAGTTCCAGCAGCATTACCAACCTGATGTACCTTTTCTAATGGTAGGTTGGGGAACATTCCAATGCGCATAGCATTACGAACGTCAATATAAGTCCCAAATGCTCCCGCAACTATTAACTCATCAATATCTTGAACCTGAATGCCCGCTTCTTTCAGCAATATTTCGATTCCAGCCCGAATGGCACCTTTAGCAAGTTGAATTTCATTGACATCTCGCCTCGTGATCACAACTGCTTGATTATGGCCGGTTTGATCTTCGGATACGAGGACAAATTCTGGGTATCGATCTGGTTTACGAACTCGGGGATGATGGTTGAGGATCGCCCCTTTTTCATCAAGAATATTAGCATAATACATTTCAGCGATCACATCCAAAATTCCAGAACCACATATTCCAACAGCAGGTTGGTCGGCAATCGTTTTGTAATGTATTTTGCCCTCTTTACTAATCTGTACGCGTTCAATAGCTCCTGGAGCAGCTCGCATCCCGAATTGGATATGGGCACCTTCAAACGCAGGTCCTGAAGCAGTCGAACAGGAATATATTTGCCGATTATGTAATAAGGAAATCTCGGTATTCGTGCCAATATCTAGGGTAACTACAGTCTTGTTTGAATAGGCGAGCTCATTCTTATATTGGAATAAAGTCGCCAGCAACATTGCTACATGATCCGCCCCCACATAACCGGCAATATTTGGGGGTAAAAAGACAAGTCCGCCCCTGGCGATTTGCAATCCGATTTCCCTGGCGGGGATCAATGTTGCCTCAGAGACCGCCGGGACATAAGGAGCCATTCCTAATTGATGAACGGGAAAGCCAGCAAAAAGATGGTGCATAGCTGTGTTCCCGACAATAACCGCATCCACAATTTCTATATGATCTGGGTTTTTTTGATGAACTTCATCAAGCATTGTTTGAATGAGTTTATTGAGACCTTCGACAATTCGTTCTTGCATGATTCTCATCCCATTGGTCTCAACAGCTTCTGAATGACTCATCACATAAGAAATTCGGCTAATTACATCTTCCCCAAATGCAATTTGGGGGTTCATTATCCCACCTTGTGCCAAAGTCATCCCATTTTCCAGATTCACCAAATAAGCAGCAACTTTTGTCGTACCAATATCTACTGCTATACCAGCTACAATGGTAGGGGTCTGGGATGGTAAGATTGAGATTAAACGATTGCTATTTAATATTGCTTTGATGTTCCAGTCTGCATCCCGGAATATCGGCGAAGCTGTGGTCAACAAGGGATATTCCACTTCGAGAGCAGGTACAGTGGTTGCAAGGGCGTCTTTTAGACGAGTAAAATCTGCTCGTAAATCATTAATGGATGGTGCTGGGATCTCAAGAGGGATTGTTCTAATAGTGGGTTCAACAGGGATTTCTGTTTGGTGTCCTTCCAACTGTAATCTTTGCGGGGTAGTGAGCGATTCAGGGGGAATATTAATGATAACATCAGATTGCGGATACGCTTGACAAGCCAAACGGAATCCATTTTGAATATCTTGCTCTGTAAATGTATCTTGTTCTTCAAGGGTATACGGACTCAACTCGCCGTGAATTAATTGAATCTTGCAACCCCCACATATTCCGATACCACCGCAAATTGAGGTGATATCAACGCCAGCTAATTGGGCTGCTTCAAGTAAAGACTTATTTCCCGAGATTTGGATTCGCCGACCTATTGGTTGTAATTCGACCAGAAATTGATTACTCTTTTCATTATGCATATCTGTGTATTCCAAATTTTTTGACTATTGTACACGAATATTATCAGAACATAAAATGAATCCCCAAATTACTTTACGTGTGAAAAGTTCGATATATAATGTATATTAATCATGTTCCATTTTCCCATCAAACGATGTTCGCATTATTATTTCTGTGAATGGGGATCTTCATTTATGTATTTTGAAAGGAGAAAAAGAAATGAAATCGCATCAAAAATGGTCTCACATTATTGGTATTTTCCTTGTAATCGCTTTATTCCTCGCAGCTTGTGCGCCTAAAGCACCAGCAAAACCAAAAGTTGCCACTTTTATTTTCACCCAAGAGTTCGATACTCTAAATCCCCTTTATACGAATATGTGGTTTTCACAAATCACCCTCCAATTATGGAATGGGTGGGCATGGAACTTCGATGAGAAAAATGAACCCGTCCCTTATCTTGTCACCGAACTACCATCCATCGAAAATGGAGGGATCTCAGCAGATGGCAAAACCATCACAATTAAGTTGCGCCAAGATGTCAAATGGTCTGATGGCAATCCATTAACTAGCGATGATTTTGTCTTTACATACGACATGACTATGTCACCGAAAAATGCAGTGGCAACTACGTATCCTTATGATATGCTTGCCAGTTTGGAAGCCCCTGATAAATATACAGTAGTAATGAAATTCGATGAACCATTTGCACCATGGCAAGCGACTTTTTGGAAAGGAATTCTACCAGCTCATATTCTTAAGCCAGTTTTCGATAAAGATGGCACGATCGATAATGCGGAATGGAATCTCAAGCCAACGGTCGGTTTTGGTCCGTATGTATTTAAAGAATGGGAATCGGGAAGTTACGCCCGATTTGTAGCTAATCCAAATTATTGGGGAACGAAACCAAAAATAGATGAAATTTTCATTAGGTTTGTGCCCGATGATGCGTCACAAGTAAACGCATTACAAGCCGGTGATGGTGATTTAGGAACATTTATTGCCTATAGTGATATGCCCAAATTAGAACAAGCCGGCATAAAAATTGTCCCTGCATTTTCTGGATACAATGAGGGAATGTTCTTCCTTATCTCAAAGGAACGTGGAAATCCTGCTATGTTGGATGCGCGGGTTCGGCAAGCGATTGCCATGGGAATAGACCGGGAATCCATTGTTAAAAATTTATTGCTGGGCAAGACCGGTGTCCCAGCCAGTTATTGGGATGCATTACCTTTTTACAATACTCCTCCGCAAAAAAATTACCCCTATGATCCAGAGACAGCGAAAAAGTTGTTAGATGAAGCTGGCTGGGTTGATAGTAATGGAGATGGAGTACGGGATAAAGATGGCGTTGAACTAAATCTGAAATATGGCACCACTATCCGTGAAGTTCGCCAAGATACCCAGGCAGTGGTTCAGCAAGATTTGGCGAAGATCGGTATCAAAGTCGAGTTATTAAGTTATGACTCAGATGTTTTCTTTGCTAGTTATGATCAACAAGGTCCGGCTGCCACAGGCCAATTAGATATAATGGAATGGTCAGATACCACCAACTTTCCAGACCCAGATTATTATTACTGGTACTGTGATGAAATTCCATCGGATGAAAATCCACAAGGAGCCAATTGGCAATACCTTTGCGACGAAGAATTAGATGGTTTGTTCAAACTCCAAACCACACAAGTCAATCCAGATGAAAGACAAAAAACATTCCAAAAAATTAATCAGATTTTCCACGATAAAGTTTATTGGTTAGGATTATGGCAAGATCCAGACATGTGGGCTTTTGGAAAAAGGTTATCTAATTATAAGATTTCGGGAGTGACTCCATTTTTCAATATCGCCGAATGGGATTTCAACAGCGCTGAGTAATTTTATTAAAAAATGGGTGAGTTGAATTTTTCCTTCAACTCACCCTTATTTGAACTAATTTATAGACCAAGATGATCCGCTATATCATTCACCGAATTTTACAAGGCATTCCCCTGCTTTTCTTTATTAGCATTATCTTATTTTTGTTGATGATGAATATGGGCGACCCAATTGCAACCATGGGAGGACGTACTACAACCAGGCCTGCGGATCGTGAGAGGTTAAAAAGACAATTTGGATTAGATAAACCGATCCTGGTTCAATATGTTTATTGGCTAATCGGCAACGATTGGACAAAAATTGATTTAGATGGAGATGGAATTGCTGAAACGAAAGGGCAGCGACATGGCATTTTACGCGGTGACTTCGGGTATTCTTTGGTAAATCGAGGAAAACCTGTTCTAAACGTCATTGGCGAAAGATTGCCAAACACACTTATCCTAATGTTGGCAGCAGAACTGGTCATCATTCTTGGTTCATTGTTGGTCGGTGTCTATTCGGCTCTACATCAATATTCTTTTACTGATCATTTCATCACCACCCTTTCTTTTATTGGCTATTCGATGCCAATTTTCTTTATTGCTTTGCTTTCAATGTATATTTTTGCGGTTCTTTTTAAACGATGGGGATTACCTTATCTGCCTACAGTCGGGATGTTTGATCCTCAAATCGGAAAAACAACCAGCCAAGTACTGCTGCACATGATTCTACCGGTGTTTAGCATCTCAGCTATTAGTCTCGCTGCTTATTCGCGTTACATTCGCAGCACTATGCTAGAAGTAATGAATCAAGACTACATTAGAACAGCTAAAGCCAAGGGACTACCCAAAAGACAAATCATTTATATCCATGCCCTAAAAAATGCTTCTTTACCGATCGTCACTGTGATAGGTTTAGACCTACCACTCTTGTTAGGTGGAGCGGTAGTAACCGAGCGTATTTTTGCTTGGCCAGGCATGGGACGACTTTTTCTGGATCATGTTGAGAGAGCCGATCTTCCGGTGGTCATGGGCATCTTAATGCTTATTTCCGTAGCTGTGGTTGTATTTCAAATTTTAACAGATATTGTATATGCCTGGCTTGATCCGCGTATTCGCTATTATTAATCAATAACCCAATCAAGTATGCTTACTGAATCCACCTCCAATCTCCTTATTGATGACCTAGAGGCACCTCCCCTTACCCTTAAAAAGTTAGCCTGGAAGAGATTTACTCGCCACAAAATGGCGATGGTAGGAGGTTTATTTCTCATTTTGTTGATCCTTTATTCTTTTGGCGGCAGTCTATTTGTCGAGGAAAAATATGCGAATTTAACTAATCCTCCTATTCGTTTATCTCCTCCATCTCTCCAGCATCCATTTGGTACAGATACAGTCGGCAGGGATGTACTGGCGCGCACAATTTATGGCGGTCAAATCTCAATGATCATTGGGATTCTAGCTGTGATCATCGAAACTTCTTTAGGAATATTAATCGGGGCTGTTGCTGGTTATTATGGCGGGAAAATAGATAGCCTCTTGATGCGCTTTACAGAAGCCATGCTGAATATTCCAGAAATCTTTTTACTGATCGTGATGGCAAAATTCTTCGGGAATAAGATTCCTAACTTGACTCTTCTGGGAAGGACTTTTAGTGGCAGTGTAGTTGTTATTGTGGTTATTATTGGTTTGACAAGTTGGATGTATCTTGCCCGCATCGTCAGGGCAGAATTTTTATCCATTAAAGAGAATGATTTTATTTTAGCAGCCAAAGCTACCGGTACATCGAATGGGGAAATTATTATCCGTCATATCCTCCCGAATAGCATTGCACCGATCATTGTCTCAGCCACCTTAGGAGTTGCCAATGCCATACTAGCCGAAGCCTATATTAGCTTTCTAGGGTTAGGTGTACAACCGCCAACTGCTACTTGGGGAAATATGTTAGATGGCGCAAATAATTATATTGAATCAGCTCCCTGGCTTTGGTTCTTTCCAGGGTTGCTGATTTTGTTAACTGTGTTGAGTATAAATTTCCTTGGGGATGGTTTAAGAGATGCCATTGATCCTCACAGTCGAGCGATATAATCATGCATCCATTACTTGCAGTTAATAACTTAGTCACTCAATTTGTGATCCCTGAAGGTATCGTCTATGCGGTCAATGGGATCTCTTTCCGCGTCAATCCTGGTGAGACGCTTGCTGTGGTTGGGGAAAGTGGTTGCGGGAAATCAGTCTCCATGCTTTCTTTAATGGGCTTAATCCCAACCCCGCCGGGCAAGATCGTAAGCGGCGAAGCCATTTATGATGGAAAAAATTTATTGGCATTGAAAGACGAAGAGATGGAGAAAATCCGTGGTAAAGAGATTGCTATGGTTTTTCAAGATCCAATGACTTCTCTCAATCCAGTTTTAACTATTGGTAAACAAATTACTGAAGCACTCATTTGCCATCTCGGCTTAACTACTGCTGAAGCGAGAGAACGGGCAATTAATCTTTTGGACATGGTGGGCATACCTGAAGCGCAAAGACGCTTAGAAGATTATCCACACCAATTTTCAGGTGGGATGCGCCAGCGAGTGATGATTGCGATGGCTTTATCTTGTGAACCGAATCTGTTAATTGCCGATGAACCCACCACCGCGTTAGATGTCACGATTCAAGCGCAAATTGTCGAATTGGTCCTTCGCCTAAAACAGCAAAGAAACATGGCGGTAATTTGGATCACGCATGATCTTGGGGTGGTAGCTGGGATTGCAGATCGAGTAAATGTCATGTATGCCGGGTTGATTGTTGAAGAAGCAAATGTAGATGAATTATATGAATCACCGAATCACCCTTATACAAGAGGATTATTAGGTTCATTACCTCGTATCGATCGCCGCCGTGATCGAAAGCTCATTGCTATACCTGGATCACCACCAAGCCTGTTGGTGAAACCAAAAGGTTGCCCGTTTCGATCGCGTTGCCCGATAGGTAAGGAAGTTTGTCAAATGGAAGCTCCAAAATTACGAAATGTATCGGAGAATCATCGAGTAGCATGTTGGATAGATATCTCGAGCGGAGAACAAATCAGTGGATAATACACCACTTGTCATTGTTGATAAATTAAAAAAATATTTCCCAATATCTAAAGGATTATTGTTTCAAAAACAAACTGGCTTTGTCAAAGCAGTGGATGGAGTCTCATTCGTGATATTTCACGGAGAAACTTTAGGATTAGTCGGAGAAAGTGGTTGTGGAAAAACTACGGTTGGGAGAACTATCCTCGGGCTTTATCCAATAACAGAAGGAAGAGTAGTCATTGAGAACTTTGATGTTGCGAAAGCAAAAGGAGTGGAATTACATCAATTGCGTCAGAAAGCCCAGATGATTTTCCAAGATCCTTATGCCTCTTTAAATCCGCGCTGGACGGTTAGCGCCATCATCAGCGAACCAATCCGCGTCCATCACCTTGTTCAATCGGAAACAGAGAAAACCGAACGGGTTAAAGAGTTGATGCAATTGGTCGGATTAAGTCCGCGATTGATTAACCGGTTTCCACATGAATTTTCTGGCGGGCAGCGTCAGCGAATTGGGATTGCGCGTGCCCTAGCTTCTCAACCAGACTTCATCGTTTGCGATGAACCCATTTCTGCTTTAGATGTATCCATCCAAGCCCAGGTTGTCAATCTTCTTGAAGATTTACAAGACCGATTCCAGTTAACTTATTTGTTCATTGCGCATGATTTAAGCATGGTACGCCACATCTGTGACCGAGTGGCAGTGATGTATTTGGGGGCAATCGTGGAAAGTGCTGATAAAGATGAATTATATGAACATCCACTGCATCCATACACCAATGCCCTTCTTTCAGCGGTACCCATTCCGGACCCCAAAAAAGACCGCAACAGACAAAGAATTATCTTAACAGGCGATGTGCCTAGTCCAATTAATCCACCTAGTGGATGCCGTTTTCACACCCGCTGCCCAATTGCAAAACCTCATTGTAAAGAAATAACCCCAGAATTTCGAGAAGTGGGAAGCAACCATTGGGTTGCTTGTCATGAAATCGCCTAATTAATGACAAATCTGGTAAACATATATAGACAAATATTGCCTTTGAAGGGTAATAAATGTCACTTGTTTTATGGGGTAATTTTTGATATATAAGATAATGAGTTAGCCCATATCCTTATCTTTAACAATTTAATTTAGATCAAAGGAAGGGAACCGTGGAAACAATTACGATTGAGATTCCAACTATGTACGGGGATCATCATGTTTTGGAGGTGAGGAAATTACTGCTGGCAATCCCCGGAGTCAAAGATGTTTATGCCAGCAGTTGTTTTGGGATTGTGCGGGTGCAATATGATCCGGGTTTTACAAATGATCTCGAAATAAAGATGAAATTGGACGAAGCTGGATATTTGGGGGAATGGACTATACCAGCCGAATACACCGTATCTTTGGATGCTTCCCAAGAAAAGCCTGAGTACTTCCGTCATACCGAAGTGTTCGAAACAACCAAAAGCGTGGTTAGTTTTGCTCAAAATATAAGCTATAGTGGTAGACCTCTATGGCCATGCCCTGGTATGGGGCTTATTCGGGAGAAAATGGAGGAATAAAATGGCGAAAGAAAAACGCAGCCATGAAGAACATAGCTCAGACCCAGCTGCACAAGAGATGTTGTATCGTGCAGATGAATTAGGGCTATCCACAGCGTTTACCCGGGCAGACGACTTAGTACCCTGTAATATTGGTGGTGTGGGTATGTGCTGCAAGATATGCGGGATGGGTCCTTGCCGAATAACCAAAGATGGTCAAACCGGTATTTGTGGGGCAACGATTGACACCATCCAAGCCCGCAATTTTATCCGCTCCATAGCAGCCGGAGCAGCGGCTCATTCAGATCATGGTCGAGATATGGCATTTATCTTGAAAGCGGTTGCTAATGGAGAAGCAGAAGGGTATACGATTAAGGATGTTGCCAAACTCCGTATGGTCGCTCAAAATTACAAAATTCCAATCGAAGGGCGTTCTCCATCTGAAATAGCGAACGACTTAGCCGATTTATATATGGCTCAGTTTGGCCAACAAAAAGGAGAGGTTGCCCCCACAATTCGAGCGCCAAAAAAGCGCCAAGCGCTCTGGCGCGATCAAGGAGTCTTGCCCCGCGGAGTTGATCGTGAGGTTGTGGAGGCGCTGCATAGAACCCACATCGGCGATGATCAGGATCCAATCCATATCCTTCATCATGCAATTCGGTTGGCAATCGCCGATGGATGGGGCGGAAGTATGATCGCCACCGATATTTCAGATATCCTTTTTGGAACCCCAGCACCACTGCTTGGTCAAGCCAATTTGGGAGTTTTAAAAGAAGATATGGTTAATGTCATTGTCCATGGTCACGAACCTACCTTATCTGAAATGATAGTAACTGCCTCACAAGACCCTGAGATCATCGAGTACGCCAGGATGGCTGGCGCAAAAGGGGTGAATCTCTCCGGTATTTGTTGCACTGCGAATGAGATTCTGATGCGTCAAGGAATACCCGCAGCGGGGAATTTCTTACATCAAGAACTGGCTATTCTCACTGGTGCAGTGGAGGCGATGATTGTTGATGTGCAATGTATTATGCAGGCATTAACCAATTTAGCAACGAATTTCCACACAAAAATCATAACCACCTCACCGAAGGTTCGGATCAAAGGGGCAATTCATATTGAATTTGAAGAGCATAAAGCATATTCGATTGCGAAAGTGATCCTCAAGACCGCGATTGATAACTATAAAAATCGAGGGGAGACCTACATTCCCAGACAGAAAGAAAGTCTTGTGCCCGGTTTTTCTCACGAATATATTAATTATGCGCTTGGCGGTTCTTACCGAGCATCTTTTCGGCCACTCAACGATGCTATCA
>DYKV01000005.1:0-25026 GCA_020722415.1 Anaerolinea sp. | reverse complement strand
TATGCGCTTGGCGGTTCTTACCGAGCATCTTTTCGGCCACTCAACGATGCTATCATGGCGGGACGCATTCGGGGTGTTGGAGCAATTGTCGGCTGTAACAATCCTCGTAGTAAACAAGATTATCTCCATAATTATGTCGCACAGGAACTGCTCAAACAAGATGTCCTGGTGGTCGAAACCGGTTGTGGCGCATTAGCTAGTGCAAAGATGGGCTTTTTACTGGGCGAAGCTGGATTAGAAAAGGTAGGTCCCGGACTGCGCGAAGTATGTGAAACGGTTGGAATCCCGCCCGTGTTGCACATGGGCTCCTGTGTTGATAACTCCCGCATTCTAACAGTCTTAACCCAAATGGTAGAAGAAGGTGGATTGGGAGATGATATTGATCAGATTCCAGCAGTTGGGTTAGCCCCGGAATGGATGAGCGAGAAGGCGCTATCTATCGGAAGTTACTGTGTTGCATCAGGTGTTTATGTGATTTTCGGTGGCTCTTCTCCAGTTGGCGGTATGCCCGATCGGGTATCGGAAAGTGATACCGTGCTGAAATACATCAGCGAGGGTTGGGAAAAATTATACGGTGGGAAGATGGAATTTATTTCTGATCCAGATGAAATGATCCGCCGCACACTGCAACATATTGATAAAAAGAGAGCTGCCTTGGGTTTGCCAGAATATCGCCCCGATCGGTTTGGCAGAAGCGGAGACTGGCGCATCAATGAACTGGAGCAATTACCCCTTGAAGAAAAAATTAATGCATTGTATGGCATAGCTGCTGATTAGGAGGTCTACAAATGTCGCGTTATATAGCAACCCGGGCAATCCGAGGAGCCAATGCTCTGGTAAAAGAAGCAGAGCTAATGCTGAATAAGGCATTAGCCGAGAAAGGTCCAGACACGAAGGTGTCTTTCCCAAATACGGCATATTACCTCCCATTGATTTATGGTATGACTGGTATTGCCGTTGAAAAGTTGTCCGATCTGCAGCCGGTAGTCAAACATGCAAAAATCCTCTTACACCCGACACCATCAGAAAGCCATTGGACTCCTTACTTGGGCGAAACATTGGATAGCGGGATGGCTACCTTACTAGCTGCTGAGGCTATCGAGGCGATCCGTTTTGTATATGGGCAACAACCAGAACCAATACCTGGTCTAGTATTAGCTGGTGGTACATCTTATCCTTCTCTGGATACAAGCGAAAATGGTCATGGTGGGCATTTAAATGGACCAATTGATGACATTCAATTACGCACTTGGGGAATTCAATTAGTTGATGGCCGCATGCCCGGTTTTGCTGCGATTGTAGGTGCTGCAAAATCGAACGAAGTTGCGGTGAAAATCGTCCGGGAATTACAAAGACGGAATATCCTTTGCTTTTTATCGGGTAATGTAAATGGTCGCTCAATAATCCATCAACTCATGGAAGAAGGAGTTGAGTTAGGCTACGATACCTATACTGTTCCTTTTGGGACAGATACCATCAGTGCGATCTATGCGCTTGGCTTTGCTACCCGTTCAGCATTAACTTTTGGCGGCTTAAAAGCTGGCCAGGCTCGCGAGATACTTTTATATAACCGAGAACGAGTGTTTGCTTTTGTACTAGCACTGGGAGAAGTAGATGATCTTAAATATGCTGCAGCAGCAGGAGCGATAAATTTTGGCTTCCCAGTTATAGCTGATACTATCATCCCCGAAATTTTACCAACTGGTATCACCAGATACGAACATGTGGTAAGTATGCCATTTAATGAGATTGAAGGCGCTGATGACTTAGAAAGAGCTGAACGGCTTGTCCAGAAATGCATCGAAGTACGCGGTGTGAAAGTGAAACTTGCCGAAGTTCCTGTGCCGGTCCCTTATGGCTCCGCCTTTGAGGGTGAAGTTGTTCGCAAAAACGACATGCGCGTGGAATTTGGCGGAAAACATTCGAGGTGTTTTGAATATTTATACATGGCTCCTCTCGATGAAGTTGTTGATGGAAAAGTGGAGATCATTGGCCCATCCTTTGACAATATTCCATCGCAAGGTCACCTGGATATGGGTATCATTGTCAAAGTCGCCGGCCGACAAATGCAAGAAGATTTTGAACCGGTACTGGAAAGGCAAATCCACTACTTTATCAACGGTGCCTCTGGGATACAGCATATTGGGCAAAGGGATATCGCTTGGATTCGTATCTCGAATAACGCGGCCGATAAAGGTTTCAATCTCGAACATTTTGGAAAAATATTACATGCCCGCTATCACGCCGATTTTGGCGCTATTGTTGATAAAGTCCAAGTTAGTATCATTACAGAACCAGAACTACTGCAACAATGGCTCGGGAAAGCCCGTACCGCTTACGATTATCGCAATAAACGCTTAGCTGATCTTACTGATGATAAAGTTGAGGAATTTTACTCTTGCACCTTGTGCCAATCTTTTGCGCCTAATCATGTCTGTGTCGTCAGCCCAGAACGCTTGGGATTGTGCGGTGCATATAATTGGCTGGATTGTAAAGCTTCTTTCAATATTAATCCAACCGGTCCAAATCAACCGATCCGCCTCGGGAAAGTGATCGATCCAGTTAAAGGCTATTGGGTTGGCACTAATGAGTATGCGAAAATCGGATCTCATGGAGTTGTACAGGAAGTATCCATGTATTCAATCATGGAGAACCCAATGACTGCCTGTGGATGTTTCGAATGTATTGTTATGTTAATCCCAGAAGCTAATGGAGTAATGGTCGTTAGTCGAGAAGATCCGAGCATGACTCCGGCCGGCATGACTTTCAGTACTTTAGCCGGCATTGCAGGGGGAGGATTACAAACTCCAGGCGTGATGGGGGTAGGAAAGTTTTATTTACTCAGCCCAAAGTTCATTTCGGCTGATGGAGGTTTCAAACGTGTGGTTTGGATGAGCAGTGTTTTAAAGGATATGATGGCTGAGGAGTTAAGAGCGGTTGCTATCCGTGAGGGCGATCCTGACCTCATTGAAAAAATTGCTGATGAGCGCAATGTTACTACTGTTGAGGAATTACTAGTTTGGTTAGAAGAGCATAATCATCCAGCTTTGATGATGGAACCAATGTTTTAGCTTGGTAAGGCAGGCGTAACCAATGAGGATACAGAGTTGCGCCTCATCTAAACTCGTTGCTTAAACAGATTATCAAACAAACTTTATAAACCAAAGGAGTGAGACCCATGCCCGTTGAAATACCAAAAGATAAATGGCCTGGTTCAGTGCGCACGGTTACGATTGGCGCATTACCCAAAGATGGCGGGACACGGAAATGTACCGTCACCGTTGGTGGAGAAACGACGATGCCCTTTTTACATTATGAGGGAGAAATACCCAATCGCCCAGTTGTGGCAATCGAAATTATGGATCGGCAACCCGACGACTGGTCACCGTTATTAGCGGAAGCCTGGAAGGATGTGATGGATGATCCAGCTAAATGGGCTGTTGCCGCGGAACAAGCTGGGGCAGATTTGTTAGTCCTTGAATTATCTTTAAATAATCGCAATGGGGAACCGACAACACCAGATGAAGCAGTTTCAGCCGTTAAATCAGTGCTCGCGGCGAGTGGATTGCCTTTAATTGTTTTTGGACCGGGTCAAGCCGAAGCGGATAATGCTTTGCTTGTCCCAATTTCGGAGGCAACAAAAGGGGAGCGGATCGTCTTAGGAATTTGCGAAGATAAAAACTACCGGACAATCGTGGCAACTGCAATGGCAAATGATCACTTGGTCAGCGCACGAACTGCAATGGATGTCAATCTGGCTAAACAATTAAACATATTAATCAGCGATATGGGTTTGCCATTAGACCGTATTTTGATGGATCCAACTACGGGTGCATTAGGATATGGGATTGAATACGGTTTTTCAGTGATGGAGCGATTGCGATTAGCCGCTCTCCAAGGCGATAAGATGACCCAATTGCCCATGATCGTTACGCCCGGTTACGAAGCGTGGAAAATCAAAGAATCAAAAGTAGGTGAAGGTGTGCCGGAAACTTGGGGAGATTGGCTCAATCGAGCAATCAATTGGGAAACACTAACCGCGATAACCTTACTCGAATCAGGCGCAGATGTTCTCGTCCTTCGCCACCCAGAAAGCGTCAAAAGGGTTAAAAGGGCGATCGATGAATTAATGTCTGCCAAAGAACTTGTATAGTGGAAATTTAATCGGAGGTCCATTATGGCTCTTTCAGGTATTCAAATTTATAAACTTTTGCCACAAACCAACTGTAAGGAATGCGGCTTTCCAACCTGCCTGGCTTTTGCAATGAAATTAGCAGCCAAACAGGTTGAATTATCCTCTTGTCCGTATGTGTCTGAAGCATCTAAAGCCCAATTAGAGGAATCAGCAGCTCCTCCCATTCGATTAATAACACTGAAATCGAATGGCTACGAAGTAAAAGTCGGGAATGAAGTAGTTCTATACCGCCATGAAAAAACATTCTATAACAAAAGCGGCCTATTTGTTAAATTGCATACTTCACAGATCGAGAATGCATTAATTGAAGAAACAAGAAGAATTAACCAATACCAAGTAAATTATGTAGGAATGGATTTAGAGGTAGATGGAATTGCAGTAGAAGATGATACGCATGATCCGGCAAAAATGAAAGCTGCCGTGACCGCCATCCGTAGCGTCAGTAAAAAACCGCTTATCCTCATTTCCTCCGCTGTAGATGTTCTTGAAGCTGGTCTCTCGCAATTATCTGGAGAAACTCCGCTGGTTTGTTGTGCGAATTCAACAAATTGGGAAAAGTTTGCAGAATTAGCCGGAAAATATAAAGCAATATTAGCCATTGAATCAGATAAGATTGATGAATTTGTCGAGCTGACCGAAAAAATTAAATCAAAAGGGATTGAAGATTTAGTGTTAATTCCAAATGGCAAGAATTTAGGACACAACCTGATCCTCCAAACCCAAATTCGACGAGCGGCGATAAAGGCGAATTTGAGAGCGTTAGGGTATCCTACTTTGGCTTTTTGTTCCAGCCCTGTTGAAGCCGCGCAGGCAATCACAAAGTATGCTGGTTTTGTTGTCTTAGATGAGTTTGCCGCTGAGCTGATTTATTCATTACTGGTTTTACGCCAGAACATCTATACCGACCCCCAGAAACCAATTCAAGTCCAACCAGGTTTGTACGAAATTAACAACCCCAAGGAAAATGACCCGGTGTTGGTCACAACTAATTTCAGCATCACCTATTTTAGCGTTGCCAACGAAGTTGAGGGTTCTGGATTACCTGCTTGGTTATTAGTTGCTGATGCAGAAGGAATGAGTGTTTTGACCGCTTGGGCAGCAGGTAAATTTGATGCAGACCGAATAGCCAAGGCTGTGAAGTCAACCAATGTTACTGATAAATTATCTAAACACCTTTTAATCCTACCGGGGTCGGTGGCTGTTCTCTCTGGTGAGGTCGAAGCTGAATTGCCCGATTGGGAGATCCGCGTTGGCCCACGGGAAGCAGTAGATATACCTAAGTTCTACAAACTAGCTCTGCAAGTCAATTAACCCTACCAATGAGCATGTCATGGCAGAATACAAAGTAAGATTTGACCCAAATACAGAACCTGTTGTTGTTAAAAGTGGAACCCTAATCATTGAAGCAGCCAAACAGGCGGGGCTAGATATCTTACAACCGTGCGGAGGTCAAGGCAGATGTGGGCGTTGCATTGTCCAGGTTATGGATGGCACAGTTCGACACCGCAGCAGCTTACGCTTATCCAAAGAAGACATTCAGGCTGGATACGCACTCGCCTGCCAAAGCATAATTGAAAGCGATATTTTAGTCAGAATTCCTGAACAAGATAAAATTGAACGGCGATTAATGTCCGATCGAACCGCGTTGGAAATCGAAATTCCACCCGGATATTCTCCTGAATACAAACAATCATTGCGCCGCTTTAGCATTCAGTTATCACCACCTAGTTATGAAGATCAAACAGACGATTTAACCCGCTTAAAAAAGGAGATAACATTAAAACTCGGTTACCGGAATATTTTTATCCCATTGGGTTTAATCAATAAAATCAGCCAAGCATTACGCCTCGGTAATTGGAATGTCACGATCTTTCTCCACATTGGAGAACTAGATGATCGCATGAAATATGTTCAGCTAGTTGATATCTTACCAGGGATCATTGCAGAGGAAGACCCTCTGTGGGGAGCAGCTATTGACATTGGAACAACAACCGTAACCCTGTGGCTGGTTGATTTAATGACTGGAAAAGTCCATGCTCAAGTCGCAGAGTACAATGATCAAATTCGACGCGGTGAAGATGTCATCTCTAGGATCATCTATGCAGATAAAAACGGCGGTCTAACGGAACTTCAACAATTAGTTCTCGGTACCATTAATGAATTAATGGAAACCGCCTGTAAACGGGTTAAATTCCATCGGGTAAAACCAGAAGATGTCTATAAGGTTAGCGTTGCCGGCAATACAACAATGATGCATTTATTCTTGGGAGTACCCGCCAACAACATTCGATTGTCTCCATTTATACCTTCATTCAATCAGGCACCCATCATCTATGCCAAAGAGATCGGCCTGAAAACCCATCCGTTCGCCATTGTGGATTGTTTGCCAGGGGTAGCCAGTTACGTCGGTGCGGATATCACCGCGGGTGTATTGTCTGCTGGTGTAGATCTGGCAGATCAATTAACCCTTTTTCTGGATGTAGGAACAAATGGAGAGATGGTTCTAGGTTCCAAGGAATGGTTAGTTACCTGCGCTTGTTCTGCTGGACCGGCTTTTGAAGGTGCCGGTGTTCAATCGGGAATGCGGGCGACAACCGGGGCAATTGAAGAGGTCTGGATTAATTCCAATACTTATGAACCAACTTATCGGGTCATCGGAGGGGGTAAGCCAAGAGGAATTTGTGGCAGCGGTTTAATATCCCTATTGGCAGAAATGTTTATTACTGGCCTTATCGATAAAGCTGGTAACCTGAATCCATCGCTGCCAACCAATCGTGTCCGGGAAGGTGAACATGGACTCGAATATGTGGTTGTGTGGGCAGTAGAAGCGTATTCTGGAGAAGATATTGTATTTACTCGTGTAGATGTGGATAACCTCTTACGTGCTAAAGCAGCAATTTATGCTGGCTTTTTAGTATTAGCCCAAAGTGTCGGGGTTCCGCTGGAATCAACCGAGCAAGTTTTAATTGGGGGGTCTTTTGGTAAATACCTTAACATAGAAAAGTCTATCCAAATCGGCTTATTACCGGATCTGCCATGGGAACGTTTTCGATTTTTGGGGAATACTGCCGTGAAAGGAGCTTATTACGCTTTACTTGATAAACATTCTCGCAAAAGACTAGATGAAATCGCTTCTAAAATGACTTACATAGAATTATCGGCCGATAATTCGTTTTATGAGGCATTCATGTCTGCATTGTTCCTGCCCCATACCGATTTGTCCAAATTTCCAAGTGTGGAAAAAGCCATGAAAAGCATTCAATATTCTGAAACCATTTAATTGAGAAGGGAGGGTTACCCCATGTATATTATCGGAGAAAATATCCACATTATTTCAGAAAAAGTAAAAGAAGCTTTAAAAAATAGAGACGCCAAATTCTTCCAAGAACTGGCAGTCCGCCAAGTCGAAGCAGGCGCACAAGCCTTAGATCTCAATCTTGGTCCGCGGAAAGCGGATGGCGAAGAAGTCTTTCCATGGATCGCACAAACTGTGGAAAAGGTTGTAGACGTACCCCTTAGCTTCGATTCAACAAACATTGTTGGTATTGAGGCTGGTTTAAAAAAAGTAACCAAAGCTCAACCCATTATTAATTCCACATCTGCAGAACAAGAGCGATTAGAAAAAGTGCCTCTTGTAGCAAAAAAATACAATACCAAATTAATTGCCCTCACGTTGGGGAAAAGTGGCATTCCAGTTGCTGCAGACGATCGGGTAAATATAGCCCTGGAGTATTTGATCCCCCGCGCCCTAGAAGTCGGTTTGCCAATCTCTGATCTGATCATTGACCCATTGGTTCTGACAGTTTCCGGTTGCCAAGAATATTGCCCCCACCTTATTGAAGCAATCCGTACGTTACAATTTGCCTGGGATCCACCACCTAATATATCGGTGGGTTTGTCAAATGTGTCAAATTCCGTACCTCGCGAAAACCGTTCATTGATCAACCGGGTTTATTGTGCGATGCTAATGGGCGTCGGTTTGAAAATGATGATTGCCGATCCGCTCGATGAAAAACTCAAAGAAACCATAAGAATTATAGAAGAAAGAGACGAATCCACTCCACTTGGTCGGCTCTATTTGAAAATTGCAGATAGAATAAATGCAATGGAAGAACCAACCATAGACGATATAGACCAAACCGATCCGGAACAAGTAGCAATTTGGAAAACAGTACAAATTTTATTAAACAAAGTCATCTACGCCGAAGGCTATTTAGAACAATAAATTATAGGTAGATTAATCAAAAGGAGCAAAGTATGCCAATTTTTACGCCTGGAAGAAGATGGCAACCAGCTTACTACCCCTTCAAAAAGGAGCCATTTGGACAACGCCTTCTGGAAAATATTGAAAGAATCGTCAAGGGTCCGTTGTTTGGCTGTCGCATGTGCGGTAACTGTTTACTACAAGAAACCGCTTTTATCTGCCTAATGGAATGCCCCAAGGGTCTCCGCAATGGACCCTGCGGTGGGTCAACAGAGGAATATTGTTATGTTGATAAAACAAGGCCATGTATATGGTATAAAATTTACGATCGAGCTTTTAAGATGGGCCGGGAGGAAAAATTATTAGAGGTACTTCCTCCTTTAGATTGGGACAAAGTCGGTACAGAAACCTGGCTTGATGTCATTAATCAGGTTCGAAAAATAGGGGTTATGAAATTCTTCAACGGGTTAGTTTCCCGAAATCCACAACTACGAGCCCAAGTGTGGGATTCCGTATTTCGTCCTATTCGGCAACCAGATTGGTGGCAGGGGGATTCTGAATATCATCCTCCAGCCTATACAGAGCCGATCTCAGAGTTCGAAAGACGCTTGCGCGCTAGAGAATTTGTAATTACTGCTGAAGTCGCTCCTCCAATGACAGTGTCTACCAACAAACTATTGCATAACATCCAAATGGTCAAGCCATACGTAACGGCAATTAACTTTACTGATTCGCCATCTGCTACTCCTCGTATGTCTAGCTGGGCTTGTAGTGCAATGGCTGTCCAAGCCGGAGCAGAACCGGTAATGCAAATTGCTGCCCGAGATCGCACCAGGATCGGATTGCAATCCGAAGTATTAGGTGCGAATGCTTTAGGCATCCGCAATATTCTCTGTCTTTCAGGGGATAGTATGCGCATGGCACCAGACCCACGAGGACGGATGGACATTGTTGATATCGACTCGGTTCAGATGATATGGATTTTGCGAAAAATGAGAGACGAAGGAAAATACCTCGATGGACGCTCGATCAAATTCCCTCCAAAAATCTTTATTGGCGCCGCTGCATCTCCATTCGCTTCTCGGCCAGAATTTCAAGCCATTCGCGAACACAAAAAAGTTAACGCTGGCGCTCAATTTTTTCAAACCAATTTGGTGTACGACCTGAAAGGTTTGGAAATTTGGTTAAATGCACTGGCTAAACGTAATATACTCGACAAAGTATATATTCTGGTTGGGATTACCCCATTGAAAAGTTTAAAAGTGGCACAATATATGAATAATGAAGTTCCAGGTGTCACTATCCCAGAAAATTTGTTGAAACGGATTGAAAATGCCGGAGATGGCGCCTCAGAAGAGGGTGTAACAATTGCACTCGAGTTAATTGAACAAATAAAAAAGCTGCAAGGAATTCATGGCATTCATATTATGGCGGTGGGTTGGGAAGAAATTGTCCCCCGCATTGTTACCGAAGCTGGCCTTTTACCAAAGGATTTCGCCCTTTCCCAGCAAGATATTGTTCAGAAGAATTAATTAGGGATTTCAATTATAATAAGAGCACTCACCCGCAGGCAAAGAAATGCCTGCGGGAAACTTATTACCCCTTGATGAAGGTGATTTCAATGAGTATACTATTTACATATTTCTAAATAAAATATGCTGAAAGTTAGCTATGAAAATTGATACATTACTCTCGATGTTGCCTGAAAATTATACGCCGCTAGATAAGGAGCTTATCCTAAAAGCTTATCATGTTGCGGAAGAAGCTCATCGCGGCCAAACGCGGGCATCGGGGGAACCATATATAAACCATTGTGTAGCAGTAGCCGGTATTTTAGCCGAGATGCATGTTCCTCCGCAAGTGCTTGTTGCTGCCTTGTTACATGATACGGTTGAGGACACAAATATAACCCTTGATCAAATTCGGGAACAATTTGGTGCTAATGTTGCCTTATTGGTTGATGGAGTAACCAAATTAACCAACCTGCCCCGAGTATCCCGTGGGGATCAACAGTCGGCTAAAATAGAAGAAGAAAAAGCGGTTCGGGAATTAGCTGAACGTCGTGGATTGCCAGACCCGGACAGCGTCGCTGAGCAAATTTCCCGTAGCCGTAAATATGACCTGGTCTCCGAGACACTTCGAAAAACATTTCTCGCTATGGGGGAAGATGTAAATGTTGTCCTGATAAAGCTGGCAGACCGACTTCACAATATGCGCACATTAAGTCATATGCCAGAACAAAAGCGGCGTCGCATCGCCCAGGAAACACTAGACATCTTTGCACCTCTGGCAAACCGATTGGGGATTTGGAATATAAAATGGGAGTTAGAAGACTTAAGCTTTCGTTATGTCAATCCTAAAAAATATAAAGAAATAGCTGATTTACTTTCTGCAAGGCGTACCCAGCGTGAAGCAGAAATGGAAACCATTAAACTCAAACTTCTCAAATATTTGAACGAAGCAGGAATTCAAGCCGAAATCACAGCTCGTCCTAAACACATTTATTCCATTTACATGAAAATGATGCGGAAGGAAATCCCGTTTGATCTGGTCTATGATGTGCGTGGAATCCGCATAATTGTCGAGGATATTCCCACCTGTTATGCAACTTTAGGGGTTATTCATACCCATTGGCGTCCGGTACCTGGTACATTTGACGATTATATTGCCTCACCAAAAGATAATTTTTATCAATCACTCCATACAGCGGTAATCTTCGATGATGGGAAAACGTTAGAATTCCAGATCCGTACCCCAGAAATGCACCATAATGCTGAATATGGTATTGCTGCTCATTGGCGATATAAAGAAGGCACGAATTACGATGAAGATTATGAGCGCCGATTGTTGTGGTTAAGAAAGTTGATGGAATGGCGGCAAGATGTTGCTGATGCCCGTGAATTCGTTGATAGTATGAAGACTGACGTTTTCCAAGACCGGGTATATGTTTTCACTCCAAAAGGGGATATCATCGATTTACCTGCCCAATCCACACCGATTGATTTTGCCTACCATGTCCATACCGATATCGGTCATCGCTGCCGAGGAGCGAAAATAAATGGCAAATTAGTCACCCTAGATTATGAATTAAAAACCGGCGACCAGGTGGAAATATTAACCGCAAAACGTGGTGGTCCTAGCCGAGATTGGTTGAATACAAATTTGGGGTTAGTGAAGACTCAACGGGCGCGCTCGAAAATTCGGCAATGGTTTAAAAAACAGGCTCGGGAACAAAACATTACTCAAGGAAAAGACATTTTAGAAAAGGAGCTTCATCGTTTAGGTCTTCCAGAGATTAATTTAGATCGATTAGCCCGTGAGTTCGAGCTTAAAACTACGGATGATCTCTTTGAGGCAATTGGTTGTGGCGATCTAACTTTGGGGAAAATCATCAACCATTTGACATTAGGTGAAAAGGATATCAGTGCAGAGGGTATTACTACATTTAAACCAACTGCTGAAGGTACACACTCGGAAGAAAATGTCAGCGTCCTAGGGTTAAAAGGTTTATTAACCAATATTGCCCGCTGCTGTAACCCGGCGCCCGGTGATGAAATAGTAGGGTATATCACCCGAGGAAGGGGAGCAACAATTCATCGCCAAGATTGTCCTAACATATTACGCATTCATGATCGGGAGCGTTTAGTAAAGGTCTCGTGGGGTGAACCGAAAAATACATACCCCATCCCGGTGAAAATCAAAGCTTACGACCGTAATGGGTTAATGCGAGATATTTCCACGTTGATAGCCAATGAGGGGGTTAATATGTCATCCGTATCGGTAGAAACATCCCGGAACCTGGCAGTGTTCAACCTAACTTTAGAAGTGCATGACATTGGCGAATTGAGTCGAATTCTCGACCGCCTTGAAAACCTTCCCAATGTCACAGAAGCCATCCGAGTCCGTCCAGGGTAATAAAAATCATTGATTCTATAATGAAATTATTTCTGTATTGACAAATATGTCTGGTATAATTCCGCACCGCCGATTGAGCATCAGTAGAGTGGCAGAAATAATAAAGTGTATGGAGGAACAATATGCCTCGGATTCGTTGTCATTACATTGACTGTGTTTTATTAGATGATGGATATTGTAGTGCTGCAGCCATCGAGCTAGATCCTGATTTAGGGTGTATGACCTATAAACGATCTGATGATTTAGAGGACCTGGAAGAATGGGAAGACGAGGATGAAGATCTCATTGAAGAAGACGAATGGGATGAATTAGAAGACGAGGATGAAGATCTTTGGATAGACGATGACGAATTCTAAAGATGGGCAAGATCGTCGTCTTCGGTAATGTAACGTTGGATGTCATCTGTCAGACTGTCGATGATGTACCCCGTTACGAATCTGTCTCTTTTGACAACGTCCTCTTATCTCCCGGGGGATGTGCCAGTAATGTAGCCATCGGTTTAGGAGCTTTAGGAGCGCCACCTTTTTTGATTTGTAAAACTGGTGACGATCCAGCCGCAGATTTATTGTTCCAAAAATGGCAGCAATTTCATCTTGATTTATCTTTTGTAAAAAAAGAAAAGGATATTCACACAGCAGTTAGTATCGGTTTAGTAGACCATAACGCCCAACCAAGATTTATCCACACACCTGGAGCTAATGGGCATTTATCTCTTGCGGATCTAGATTTCGTCATCTTTTCTCAAAATGATATCCAAATATTTCATATCGGGGGATTTTTTGTCTTGCCGGGCTTGTTAGATGAACATCTACCTCAAACCCTAAAGAAAATACGTGATCTTGGGGTAACCGTATCATTAGATGTTGTCAACTCGAAACGTTTTTGGAAGCCAGAGTATTTATTTGCCAGTATGCCCCAATTGGATTATTTCCTTTGCAATAAGATAGAAGCAAATAAATTAACGGGTGAAGAAAATATAGCTAAAAGTGCAGAAATTTTTTACAACGCCGGTGCTCGGAATATCATCATCAAACTTGGGTCACAGGGCTGCTATGTTAATGGTGAGACATTTACAGGAATAGTTCCAGCAAAAAAGGTATCTGTGGTAGATACAACCGGAGCGGGAGATGCATTTGCAGCCGGTTTGTTAGCCAGCTTAGCTCGGGGAGAATCCCTTTATCAAGCATGTGAACAGGGAAATCAATGCGGAGCGAATGTCGTTCAAGAATTAGGGACAATCACTTATTGGGAAAAGTATAGGGAAGAACATCATCCATGATAAAAATTGGTAAGATTTATTATGCCCTCACGTACATTGTTTCAGGAAGTATCTTTTTCCTCTATTCTTGTACAAATTTCCCAACCCCAGTAGCACCAAAAATAACCGCAACCCATCCCATAGAAAACGTTCAACTATCATCCAGTACCCCCGGGCCTACTCTATCACCCACGCGATCGTCTACAACCGTAGAACCATCAATACCATCCACAACAAATACTCTTACGCCAGAAGAGACTCTTACAATAAGCCCACCACAAAAGTTTCCGATGACACTCGAGAATATCCCTGAACCAGTGGTCTATCCTCAAGCTGGCACACCAAGTTATTTAATAAACTATCTACACCCTGAGGCGGGTTGTAATTGGTTAGGGGTTGTAGGTCAAATTTTCGATATAAATGGAAAGCCAGTGATTGGAAAAATCATTGAAATCAACGGAAAATTCGATGGGACAGAGATACTTGGTTTGGGTTTAACAGGTAGTGCAAATTACCTAGGTCCAGGTGGTTATGAAATTAAATTAGCAGATGCTCCAAAAAGTTCCACTTCACCTCTGCGGATTCAGGTTTTTAACAGTGAGGGGACACCGTTGAGTGATCCACTTTCATTTTCGACATACAATGATTGTAACAAGAACCTGATCATCATTAATTTCCTTTTATTTGCCCAACCACTAAAATATCGCCAATTCTTTCCCATAATAGGTAAATGAGATGAAATTTCCCAGTCATTTTGATCTGATAGCCCCATTTTACGAGATTGTTATTCCTTCCGCGCATACCGAAGAACTAGTTCAAATCGGAAAATTTCCTGTTGAGGGTTATATTCTGGATATAGGAGGCGGGACTGGCCGAGTTGCCAAGGTTTTGGCGAATGTTCAAAGAGATATTATTGTCCTCGATACTAGTCAGGCAATGCTAAGAATAGCAAAAAATCACAACATCATCCTCCCAATGTGTGGAAATGCAGAGCAGCTTCCTTTTCCAAGCAATTACTTTGAACGAGTGATCATGATCGACTCATTCCACCATCTCGCTGACCAGGTTGTTGCTCTAAATGAATCTTGGCGAGTACTAAAACCGAACGGGACCCTCATTCTTCAAGAACCGGATATCGAACAATGGGGCGGGAAAGCAATTGCCCTTTTCGAAAAAGCACTATTCATGCGCAGCCATCTATTTTCTGCAAAGGAGGTTTTAAATATGTTAGCTGATCAGAATAAGGAATCTCAGCTATATAAGGAACAACAGTTTTATTGGCTGATTGTTCAAAAGAAACAACTATCTGCCTAACAAATTCTCGGAAGCATTTCACCGCTTAACATCTCAAGTAAGTGAGTACTGCCTAAGATTGTTTTTAATAAAACCTTTCCCGGATTATCCGCCACCACTTTTCCGATAACTTGTGCATCTTTCCCATAATCATGATTGCGTATAGCTTCTAATACTGTCTCGGTTTTTTGAGGGCTCACGAAAAAAAGACATTTCCCTTCATTTGCCACATATAGCGGGTCAAAGCCAAGCATCTCACAGATAGATTGAACTATCTCAGAAACAGGGATGGATTTTTCATTTATAACTATTCCGGTTTTTGATTGTTGCGCGATCTCACTTAATGTTGTCGCAACGCCACCACGAGTGGGATCACGCATAGCATGAATCGCATTCCCTTGATCATTTTTGCCAGCATTCAATGCCATTTGAATCATCCCATTTAATGGCGCGACGTCACTGGTTATTTTTGATTCAAAGCCTAATTCTCCACGCGCTTGCAATACCGCCATCCCATGATCGCCAATAGATCCAGATAAAATAATGTCATCCCCTGGTTTCACAAATTGGCCACCGATCAATAGATTATTTTGCCGAACCCCTATTCCACTGGTCGTGATATAAAGACCATCACACTTTCCTTTTTCAACCACTTTGGTATCACCTGCTACGACCAGAATATTTGCTTCCTTGGCTGTGGCTGCCATTGAGTCAATGATTTGCCCTAGCGTTTCAGTTTGAAAACCTTCCTCGATAATGAACCCAGCGCTGATATATTTTGGGATTGCACCCATCACGGCAATGTCATTCACCGTACCGCTGATTGCTAATTTCCCAATGTCTCCACCTGGGAAGAACAGAGGAGTTACTACGTGTGAATCAACACTAACAATTATCTCATCGTCTTTTCCGATAGACGGTAAAACTGCGCCATCGTTACCGCTATTAAGGACAGAATTACCCAATCTTGTTTGAAAAATCGAATGGATAAGATCATGGGTTAATTTACCACCGCTGCCATGGCCTAAAACTATTTTTTCCTGGTGGGGTAAGGGAATGGGGCAGTAACCTCCCAAAATGGATAATGGCTCATTGTCGGATGAAGATATTGGTTGCATAGTTCTATCCCTGATGATAAATTAGCGATTAAGTGAATATTGATAATAAGCTGCACAGGCGCCTTCTGAGGAGACCATTGTGGCACCTAGTGGATTCTCTGGCGTACAAATTGTTCCGAATGCAGGGCATTCAAATGGTTTTTTCATCCCTTGCAATATTTGCCCAGCAATGCAAAGCGGAGATTCGAGGGGGTTAATTGCCTTTACATCGAAACGGTTATCTGCATCATATTTTGCCCATTCTTGCTTAAGTTTCCAGCCGCTAGCTGGAATTGTACCAATTCCCCGCCATTTTCGATCGCAAATTTCAAAAACCTGCTTGATGACAGCTTGAGCAGCCCGATTTCCTTCAAAGGTTACTACCCGCGAATATGCGTTTTCTACTTTATGTTCCCCTTTTTCGAGCTGGACTATGGTTCGATATACGCCTTCGATAATATCCAGGGGCTCAAAACCGGTGACAACGATGGGGATATGAAACTCTGCGGCGATAGGGGGATATTCCCAATAACCCATAACCGCACAAACATGCCCGGCTGCTAGGAAGGCTTGAACACGATTAGATGGAGAACTTAGAATAGCTCTCATCGCCGGTGGAACACAGACATGAGAAACTAAAATGCTGAAATTATTTAACCCTAATGCATGTGCTTGTAAAACCGCCATCGCATTGGCTGGTGCAGTTGTCTCAAAACCGATAGCAAAAAACACCACTTCCTTCTCAGGATTATTGATGGCAATTTTCACAGCATCTAGTGGAGAATAAACCACCCGCACATCACCGCCATTCGCTCTTACCGCAAATAAATCCTGGCTTGATCCAGGTACCCGCAGCATGTCCCCGTAGGAGGTAAAAATGACATTTGGCTGTGAGGCAATTTGAACAGCTTTATCTACCAATTCGAGAGATGTGACACAAACCGGACAGCCTGGACCGTGGATAAATTCCACTTCGGATGGTAATATTTGTTCTAATCCATATTTCATAATCGCATGGGTTTGTCCACCACAAATTTCCATGATCACCCATGGTCTGGTGATAATTTTTTTGATCTCATTTACCCGCGTTTGAATTAAGTCAGCGTCGCGGAACCCGGAGAGTAATGTCTTATCCATTTATTAAAACCATCGAGCTGTCTGATCAATCTTTTTGGACCATTTCTTCATTTATTTCAACGATTTGATTTAATAACTGCAAAGTCTCCTTTGCCTCTTCTTCGCTGATCAAATTTAATGCAAAGCCAACATGGATTAATGTATAATCGCCGATTTGTGCTTCGGGTACATATTCAAGACAGGCTTCCCGGGTAACACCTCCAAAATCTATCTTCCCCATTTTTAATCCACTTACTTCATAGATTTCAATTATTTTTCCTGGTACACCTAAACACATCGAAAGCTCCTTTACAATGCCATATTCTTGACCATAAAACCGGCAATCACCGCTTGACCAAGGGAAATACCACCATCATTGGTTGGTACTTCATGATGAATGATAACATTAAATCCTGCTTGTTCGAGTAAAGAAATCACCTTGGTCAAAAGGGTCATATTTTGCCAAACTCCACCACTTAAAGCGACTGTTTTAATTCCTCTATTTTTATGGATTTGTGTACAAGTCTGCAGTGTAATTTCAGCAATCGTATTATGGAAGCGAGCCGATATCTGGCTAGCCGGGATAAGACCTAATTGGGTATCTTCGATAATATGTAAAATCATGGGGAAAACATCGATCTCTAAACCTTGACCTCTCGATAAGGTTTCAAATGGATAAGTTTCTGTCACTATAGGATCTGCGATCGCCTCAAGTTCAATGGCTGCCTGCCCCTCATAGTTAATTCTTTGCCGAATATCTAACAGGGCAGCCACCAAATCAAATAATCTCCCCATGCTCGATGTCTCGACCAGGTTTATCCGATGGTCAAGTTGAGATTTTAACAGTTGTCTTTCTTCAGCACATAAGCTGTTGTAGCTTGGTAACGATTCCGACCAATTTATCCCCCGGCTATAGAGATACGACAATGCTATCCGCGCTGGGAAACGGATCGAGCGATCTCCGCCTGGTAAGGGAAAATACTGCAAATGCGCATAGCGTTCGAAATTGGTGTAAGATGCAACCAGAAATTCCCCGCCCCAAATTGCTCCATCATCGCCATATCCAGTACCATCAAAAGAAACCCCGATTACTGGTGTATTATTTTCCCAATGATTTTCAGCTAAGCAACTGGCAACATGGGCATGATGGTGTTGAATGGGGATGAGAGTCAAGTTTTCTTCTTTTGCCCGTTGCAGCGCATAATGGGTGGAGAGATAATTGGGATGTTTATCATGCGCAATTACTTCAGGCTTAATGCGGAATAATTTTTCATAATGTTCAATTCCATCAGTTAATGACTGATACGTTTCAAAATTTTCCAAATCGCCGATATGATGGCTGAGAAAAGCGTAAGTTTCTCGAGTTAAACAGAATGTATTTTTTAGTTCCGCACCACAAGCAAGTATTTGAGGTAATTCCCAATCTAATCGTATAGGATTGGGTGCATAACCACGCGAACGGCGGATTGGATAAGATTGTGACTTCCCGTCATTAAGGTGGATAACCCGGCTGACAGAATCGTCACAACGAATGTATATTGGGCGGTTGTGCATTAAATAAATATCTGCCAGTTCGTTTAATTGTTCATGAACCAAATTGTTATCCGTGGCAATTGGTTCCTCAGAACGGTTTCCACTGGTCATAACCAATACTTCTAAGGGAAATGAAGCATAAGATTGCCTAGTATAGTTATAAAAAAGCATATAATGTAGTGGGGTATAGGGTAACATAACCCCGATAGTTAATTGGCGGGGAGCTACTTCAGCAGCAATGGGCGATTCCGGTTTCCGAGGTAATATTACAATCGGACGTTCTCGCGACACAAGCAGTTCAATTTCTGCCGGGGTGATGTAACAATGTTTTTTTATGGTGTCGATATCAGCCATCATCACTGCAAAGGGTTTATCCACCCGTCCTTTTCGCTTGCGGAGGGTCGAAACAGCATTCGGATTTAAGGCATCACAAGCTAAATGAAACCCGCCAATCCCTTTAATTGCGAGGATATTTCCAGCCAACAGTTGCTCTTGCGCAACTTGGATTACGGGTTTCTCCAAGAATGACTCGTTTGGGAACAGAGAAGCATCCCGTTTTTCCAACCACACTTGAGGACCGCAGGCCGGGCAAGCAACTGGTTGGGCGTGAAAACGCCGATTTTCAGGATCATGATATTCATCGCTACAAGCAGGGCACATCGGGAAACCAGCCATGGTCGTGTTTGGACGATCATAAGGGATATCTTTTATGATTGTAAATCGAGGACCACAATTTGTGCAATTGATAAAAGGATAAAGAAAACGGCGATCAGCAGGATTAAATAGTTCTCTAAAGCAGTCCTCGCAAATCGATATATCCGGGGAAATGGGAATAAATGCAGTATCTATTTCTTGTGATTCAATAATCCGAAAATCAGAGAAATGATCGCTGGCAATCGGGTAACTAGTAAATTGATCTATTCTGGAAAGGGATGGCGCCTGAAGGGGTAATTGTGTTTCAAATTCCTCAATATTATTTGGATGACCGCTTACCGTAATCTCAACACCGGCACTTGTGTTCTTCACCCAACCGGTCAGTTGATGTTGCTTGGCTAATCTGTAGACAAAAGGTCGAAATCCCACTCCTTGTACAATACCAGTAATACGGATATACCGTCCAATTAATTCGCTCATGTTTCAACAATGATTTTTTCGAAATTCATCCAATTCATTACCCAGCCATTCAAACCAATCTTTCAATCCTTCTCCAGTGCGACAAGATAGTGGGATAACTTGTACGTTAGGGTTTAAAACCTGTAAACCCTTCGAAAAGAACTCGAAATTAAAATCCACATAAGGCAGCAAGTCGGTTTTATTCAACACTACCACATCTACACCCCGATACATTCCAGGATATTTATGTGGTTTATCATCCCCTTCCGGTACAGAAGCAATAAGTACCTTTCTTTCAGTACCTAATTCAAAGCTAGCCGGACAAACCAAATTGCCAACATTCTCGACTATTAACAAATCGTAATTGAACAGGTCCACTTGGGACAATGCTCTATGTAACATGATTGCATCTAGATGGCAATCGCCGCCGGTGTTAATCTGAATTGCGCTAGCTCCAGCTTTTGCGGCTCGGTCGGCATCTAATGTAGTTGCAATATCACCATCAATAACGAGAACCCTATGGTCAGGAGTAAATGCTTGTAAGGTTTTTTCGATTAATGTCGTTTTCCCAGCCCCAGGGGATGCCATCATATTGATTGAAAATAATCGGGCTTTCAATAATTGATCTCGATTTTGTTGGGCTAATCCGTCATTCGCATTTAATATATTTTGTACGATGGTTATTTTTTGTTGTTCGCTCATTTCTCTATATCTATTGCTTCAAGGTAGAACTCTTCGCCACTTAATACCTTGATATGGGCACTTCCACAGTGCGGACATAAAATCGAATCGCCATCCGGTTGATATTGTTTATAACAGTCAAGGCATTCGAACTGGGTGTGGATACGCCTAAACTGCAGTTTTGCATCTACTGCAATCGTATCTTTTGAGATAATGTCCCAGTAAAATTGCACCGAATCATCTACAATGGTTGATAAATCACCAATAACCAAATAAATATTGGTCACTTTGCTCGCATGCGCTTGATTTGCATGCTGCAGGACTATGTCTAAGATGCTTTGGGTGACCGATAATTCGTGCATCCTAATTTATCTATTCAATGACTATCTTATTCTTAAACGTACAATATCCGTAGTGAAGAATGTCATTGAAATAATATTACCAATTATATCCACATTTACGAGAATATCTGCACCCAGAGCAAAACTCCATCAATGGTTATTGGGATAGTTAAAATTTGGCAGGGACTAATTAGGGGGTTTTGTTAGCAGTTTCGTCTTTCTCAGTTGTCTTCTGGTTCTTTTCTGCGTTAGTCCCTTGTAAACCATCCTTGAAGGCGCGGATACTTTTCCCAAATTCTCCAGCCACCTTACTGATCCGTCCTACTCCAAACAGTAATATCACAATGACCAGAATAATTAATAGTTCAGTTCCGCCAGGCAGTCGCATAAACCTTCTCCTAAATAAGTTTGTAATCTAGACTAATTTCTATTATACTACCCCCTAATGATTACGAAGAAAGAACTCATAATAATTGGCGGGGGATTGGCCGGATGTGAAGCGGCTTGGCAGGCAGCACAACGCGGTATTCAGGTTTTCTTATTCGAAATGCGCCCGACCAAAACCACTGAAGCTCATGTCAGCGCTAATTTAGCCGAATTGGTTTGCTCAAACTCTCTCGGCTCTGAGCGGGTTGATCGCGCCTCAGGTTTATTGTTGCAAGAATTAATAACCCTCCAGTCAATGCTAGTAGATTGTGCATTAAAAACAAAACTTCCCGCTGGCAGGGCGTTAGCTGTTGACCGCAATGCATTTTCCGCTCTGGTAAGCGAGAGAATCGAAAAACATCCTAACATCCAAGTAGTCCGCCAAGAAATACCTGTCATTCCAAATCAAGCCTGTATTATTGCTTCTGGTCCTTTAACCTCCCCGGATTTATCCAAAGCAATTGCCCAATTTACTGGTCAGGCGAATTTGTTCTTTTATGATGCTATCGCACCAATAGTGCTGAAAGATTCGATTGATTTCACGATTGCCTTTCGAGCCAGTCGATATCAAAACGATAGCGAAGATTATATCAATTGCCCGCTCACGAAAACCGAATATGAAAATTTCGTTGCTGAATTAACAAAGGCAGAACGAATAACGATTAGGAATTTTGAATCAGAGATCAACCAAGGGGTTACCACTGGAAAAGACCGATTTTTTGAAGCATGCCTCCCGATTGAGATTTTAGCGCAAAGGGGAAAAGATGCTCTTGCCTTTGGCCCTTTGCGCCCAACCGGATTGCGCGACCCCCGGAATGGAAAACGACCATACGCAGTAGTCCAATTACGGCAGGATAACATCGCCGATACACTTTACAATATGGTTGGTTTTCAAACAAATTTAACTTTCCTGGAACAAAAGCGGGTATTCCGATTAATTCCTGGTCTTCAAAACGCTGAATTTGCTCGTTATGGGCAGATGCATCGAAATACCTTTTTATTTGCACCAGAAATTATTTTGCCAACATTACAATCTAAAATGAGAGAAGATTTATACTTTGCAGGGCAAATCATCGGAGTGGAAGGGTATCTCGGAAATATCGCCTCTGGTTTATTGGCTGGAATCAACGCCTCCCACTACATATTAGGACGAGAACCACTTACATTGCCTAGAGAGACAATGTTAGGCAGTTTAATTTATTACGTCACCCATGCGAAAGCTCAAGATTTTCAACCAATGAAAGCGAATTACGGATTGCTTATGGGTAACCCAGAAGACCAAAAAATCTCTAAAAAATTACGTAATCTGCAATTTGCCGAAAAATCTCAACAAGCATTAGATGTCATCGTGGAAAAAATAAATGCCGATCAATTTTATGCGCATAGCTAATCTTTTCTTCGCTATTGTTTTTCTATTATTTAGCCTAAACGCTTGTTCTAGATCAACCAGAACTATCCCAAGTCCAACACTGGACTCCATACAAGCGATAGAAGAGGATTTAAACCAGCAATTAAAATGTGGGGCACGGATTCCTGGTAGCACTTGCCATACCGAAGTAGAGAATTATATAACTACAGTATTAGCCAAAAACAACTGGCAAGTTGAAAGACAGACATTTACCATTAATGGTCATAGTGGGGTTAACATTATTGGGCGATATGGGCTAGGGGATCAGCCTTTTATCATCGGCG
Source organism: Anaerolinea sp. (assembly GCA_020722415.1). Lineage (GTDB taxonomy): Bacteria > Chloroflexota > Anaerolineae > Anaerolineales > UBA4823 > UBA4823. The sequence goes on along the minus strand of DYKV01000005.1, from coordinate 2,162 downwards.
CTCATTATGATTCCCGTTTAACTGCCGATCGTGATCCTGACCCAGAAAAGAGAATGCAAGCTATGCCCGGCGCCAACGATGGCGCTTCCGGCGTGGCAGTGTTACTGCAACTGGCGCGGGAGATCCCCGCATTGTTATCTGAGAATCATCCATCTATCTGGTTGGTTTTTTTTGATTTAGAAGATAATGGTGATTATGCTGGCTGGGATTGGATACTTGGTTCGACTGCTTTCGTTAACCAATTGAAAATTCGACCACGAGCAACGATTGTTGTTGATATGGTAGGCGATAAAGATCTTAAACTATATTACGAAGGGAATTCTGATCCACTTGTTCGGCAATCCATCTGGGCTGTCGCTGCCAGGTTGGGATATGGAGAAATATTCATTCCTCAGGTCAAATATAATATGATTGATGATCACACTCCATTCTTGCAAAAAGGCATTCCCGCTGTAGATATCATTGATTTTGATTACCCATATTGGCACACCACACAAGATACCCTGGATAAGTTGTCCGCACAAAATATCAAAATTGTCGCTCAAACACTGTTAGAATGGTTGAAAAAACCATAATATGATGGCAAAAAAAATCCCCCAAAACACAAACTCTTATTCAGAAAGGGCTATATTAGTAGGCGTAGAAATCAGCAACACCAGCGGCAATTTCAGTCTAACGGATTCCCTGAACGAACTAGAGCGATTGGCAGAAACCGCGGGCATAATTGTCGTAGGCAGTACTACCCAAAGACTCGATCGTCCGAATCCACAAACGTATATTGGCTCGGGAAAAGTGGAAGAATTAAAAATGCTGGTTAACGAACTGAATGCCAATATTATCTTATTCGATGATGAGTTATCACCACGACATTTGCGCGAGTTAGAGAAACATTTTGGCTTAGAAGTATCCATAGTTGATCGTACCGCACTCATCTTAGATATTTTTGCACAACACGCTGCCACCCACGAAGGGGCTTTACAGGTGGAGCTAGCGCAGTATGAATACCGTTTACCGAGATTGACCCGAGCCTGGACTCACCTTGCCCGCCAGGCAGGCGGTGGCGGTGGACGAACTGGTTCAGTAGGTGGTGTAGGATTGCGTGGCCCTGGTGAGACACAATTGGAGGTAGATCGCCGGGATATACGCCGACGGATTGCTCACCTTAAAGACGAAATCGAGAAAATTAAAGTACATCGTCGCCAATATCGCCGCCGCCGCAAAAAATATGGCATTCCAATCGTGGCTTTAATCGGGTACACAAACGCTGGCAAATCCACTCTGCTCAATCAATTGGCAAATGCGAACGTTTATGTCGCCGATCAACTATTTGCTACATTAGACCCAACAACTCGCCTCGTCTACCTGGGAAATCATCATCAAATCTTAATCACTGATACCGTAGGGTTTATTCAAAAACTCCCTACTACCCTGGTTGCGGCATTTAGAGCGACTTTGGAAGAAATAACAGAAGCTGATTTATTGCTTCACATCATAGACATCACCCATCCAAATGCCATGGAACAGGCAAAGGCAGTCTATGAAGTTCTTAAAGAAATTGAAGCAGAAAAGTTACCCATATTCACGATTTTAAACAAAATTGATTTACTGAACGATCCTGCCCAAGCCCAAATAGCATTAACTCAATTTCCAAATGCCGTTGCTATTTCTGCTAGAGCAGGAATAGGAATAGACACTTTAACCCAAAAAATAAATGAGTTCTTGTTTGAAAAAATGCATTCGGTCACGTTGAGAATTCCCCAACGGGATAAACAATTGCTGCAATCATTTGAGCAGTTAGGGCGGGTTGATCGGGTTGAAACCGATGAACAATCCATTATAATGATTGGAGAAATAGCCGGACGGTATCTGGCTCGTTTTTTACCCTATCAAATTGACCCTGATTTTCTTTTAAACAAGAGAATCAGCTCATTCCTTTAAAGCATCGGTCCGGCTTCAAGAATACGCCGATCAAATTTATCAGCATATTTCTTGAAGTTATCAATAAATCGAGCTGCGAGACTGCGATATTTGCGCAGATAAGCCTCATAACTTTGCCAAGAGCTGGCTGGATCTAAAATGGATTCGGGCACACCAGGACATTGTTTGGGGACATAGAAACCAAACACCTCATCTGTTTTGTATTCTACTTGATCTAGTTCACC
>DYKV01000505.1 GCA_020722415.1 Anaerolinea sp. | reverse complement strand
CTCCAACAGAGACTCCTGTTCCTCCAACAGAGACTCCTGTTCCTCCAACAGAGACACCTGTTCCTATTCCCACTCTTTCTCCGGAAACTGTCGGCGGGCTGGAAGGCGTCCCTGACCCTCACGTCACCAACCCTGAGCTCTTTGATCTTCAAAACCCCGCTGCCCCTATCCCCCAGTTTGTTAATGCGATTAAGATGGCAGGAATTGAGGTAACAGCCGAGCAAGTTGCCTCAGCGATAAACTACCAAATTCTTCATGATAAAGAGGGTGAACCCTTTGTAGTTGCCACGTATCATCTTAACCCAGACCCCAACCAGACTGGTGAAACCTTGGAAGGCCCCATTCCTCTTATGATTGCCGTAAAAGGACGAGAAAATAATTGGATATGGAGTCGATGTTTCTCTATAGATTTAGGTAAACCTCAAGATATTGATATGAGCGCAAGTTTCGATGGATCTGGTAGTGTAGAATTACTTAAAAGAAATCCATTGGTTCGCTCTAACTTTAATTTTGCTACTATTCCCTATTCTCCTGCTTTAGAAGGAGATTTAAACTATAGATTAGGCGGCGCTAAAGAGGCAGGATTCTCAAATTATATGGCTCATGTCATAGAGTTTGATTACGTTGAATCAAAACATCCTCGCTCACAGGATGAATTGTTGGAGATTATTAGAGAACAATTTGAGTTCGCAGCAGAGAAATTTAAAAACACGAAAGGAAAGAGAGTGTTTATAATTTGGAACGAAATACACCCTCCCGCATCTTTTTTCCCTTACTACTTGTATGCTAATTATGGCGGTATAGACCTTATCAGAGAAAGTTATCGAATGGCAAGAGATATATTGGGAGATAATGCAATTCTTCTTTACAATGAGACATACAATTATTCTTTTAGAGAAGGTTATTACGAAAATACTAAAAAGATAGTAGAAGCGCTAAAACGGGAAGACTTGATAGATGGAGTGGGTATGCAAATGCATATGTTTCAAAACGGATACGAGATTGAACCTGATCCAGAGGAGATGATTAAGGTAATGAGAAGTTATGGAATTCCTGTTTACATTACAGAATTTGATATCAATCAAGAAAACTTAAGGGAGACAAACAAAGAACTAAGACAGGCTCAAATTGCTTACAAGGTGGTTTACGCGTGTGTAAAAAGCGGAGTATGTAAAATGATCGGCTTCTGGGGAGTTTATGATGGCGATACATGGCTGAAATATGCTTTTAATTATGGGGATCCTAAACCCTTGCCATTTGACAAAAATGGATCCCCGAAACTCTTTTATTATGCTATATTAGGCGCATTGTTAGAAGGTCTAAAATAAGGCATCTCGGGGAGAACGCAAGATGAAACGCCTATCGCTACTGCCCTTACTCATCAGCCTGCTGCTGGGCGCCTGTGCTCCCGCAGCGCCCACGGCCACAGTCACACCCACGGCGGCGCCCACGGCCACGTCCACCCCTACCGCGACCGTCACCCCCACCCCGTCGCCGACGCCAATCCCCACCCTTCCCCCCGCCCAGATCGGCGGGCTGGAAGGGGTCCCCGACCCCCACGCCACCAACCCCGAGCTTTTTGATCTTACAAAACAGGGTGCCACTATCCCTC
>DYKV01000504.1 GCA_020722415.1 Anaerolinea sp. | reverse complement strand
GGATTCTTTGTGCCCTTAGTGGTTTTATCTTTTTCTACCACAAAGCCCGCAAAGCCGGCGCAAAGATCACCAAGGGGTATCTGTACTTATTACTCGTTTGATTTTATATTTCGCTTCATCCAATTTTTTCTCCATTTTCTTGAGCCACTTTTATATTTCTTTGCGTCTTGGCGACTTGGCGTTAAAAATTTTATCTTTTTGCAGTTCAGTAAATAAATGTTTCTTTTTTGAGGAGCGCTGGATAGGTTTTGCGAAAGGCTTCCAAACGATTTCTTAGCAAATTGAGAATTGCTGGCGCGCATTGGTGGGGAAAAACCCTTCAGGTGCACCGTGGTAACCGGTCTCTAAATTTATCCACTGGCGGCGCTCGCAGAGCGACCTCAATTAGGGCGATGACTTTCTCGAAGCGCCGCACTATTCATACCACTTTTTTAAGAGCTGTTTCTTAAGACACTGTGTTCCGTAACCCTCATAGACGCAAGACTCGCCGTCTCAAACAAGATACCACCGCTAAACTGACCAGATTCTTGCACACGACTCAGACATTAACAAATGCTTGAAAACTCGCTTGGCAAATTAGGAAATTTTTGGAAATAACTACGACCCTTCTATCCAATTATCCTTCATAAGTTTATTCTCGACGATGATCCAGTACACATCTTCCTAATTCCTCGAGCTGAAGGATTCCATAGTTTTATTTAGCCTTCTAACATTAAGACACATCCATAGCGGCAGTCTCTACCGCGTCTGCTAAGTCACTGAGAAAATCAAGCAGAAAGCGTAAGTACTTGCCATCAGAAATACGTCCGCGTTTGGTGAAGAGGATTTCTGCATCGTGAACAAAGATGTTCCCCCATTTCATTTGGGGGAGTTTCTGGCGGATGTTGGCAGAGGCGAGTACTTTTTTAGCCAGCCAATCCGGTTCGCTGGTGATGTTGAAGTGGCGGTCAATTTCCTCATCACCGGTAACTTGGGCGGCTTCGCCGATGGTGATGACGCGATTGAGTCTCATTTTGATGCCCTTTGAGATGTTCATCTTTAGCCGAATGTCCGTGTCAGTATTGGTCTGACTTCTTTCTCGCTGCAGCCGGCGCCGGTCTGCGTGGTACTCTGCTGACTCGCTTTCGATTAGCGTGAGTTGGCGATTGCGATAAGTACCACTCAATTGCCGATCCCGATAGGTTGCCGTATGGTGTTTTGAAAACTGCAAGCCCAGATCGGCGGCGATCTGCTTCCAGGCTCTGCCTCGACCTAGTTTTTGCAGGATATTGAAGATGAGTAAGAGCACAATAAAAACGATTAGCGCGATGAATAGAGGATCTGTAATGTACTTCAATAGCTTATCCATAACGTAACTCCTTTTTGTGTTTATTAATTATAGCGTTAGTTCCGCCCAAGGGTAAGCGTGTCGGCTCCACGGGCTGGTTAGCCTGCATCAGGCTCAGCAAATTGCCCGTGCTGCCGGACAGCACATAACGGCTACCGAAGTGATAACAACGGCTAAAAGGCAGAAATGGCTGGGGCTTTCTATTCATCTTGACTCCCTTATTACTGACCGCGCATGACCGCAGGCAGAAAAACTTGGAACGCACCCCGATAAGCGTACTTCAGTT
>DYKV01000067.1 GCA_020722415.1 Anaerolinea sp. | reverse complement strand
AACAAGCCTTTTTGCAGTGGACTCATATATTTTTATAATCATACCAGAAAGTCGGTTTTCTTTCATATAAATACGCTGGATATTGGTTAACCTTGCCCAACAGATAGCTCACTATGGTAAAATCGCTGTATGAATACGGAACCGAAGATAGGAACCATTAAACCGCCAAACATGCTTAAATCCTTAAAAGAGGGATTCGACGCAATTGCCAACCATATTGGCTTGATCCTGTTTCCTTTGAGCTTGGATTTATTTCTTTGGCTAGGTCCCCACTGGCGAATCAGCCATTTGATTGATCAAATGCTGCAAACAATGGCTAACTTATCCGATAGCGGACAAACTAACTTGTTCAGACTCGGGCAAGAATTTTGGAAAACAGCTGCAGAACGGATCAATTTGTTTGCTTTATTGCGCACCTATCCAGTTGGTGTTTTCAGTTTGATGGCCGGTTTACAACCCATCGAAACTCCATTCGGTAAACCACTCGAATTTCAAGCCAATTCTGTTTTAATGGTATTTCTTGCTTGGACAACCTTGACTCTGCTCGGAATTATTGCCGGAACGATATATTTTAACGCAGTCGCTCAAGCGACCTTAGAAGGACGCTTGCACTGGGGTGAACTATTCCGGCATTGGATAGGGCGGATCATCCAAGTTATTTTTTTGTCTGTGTTTTGGACGGCGATTATCGCGCTGATCTCATTACCAAGTAGTTGCTTGATCTCTGTGCTGGCTATAAACAATATATCGGTTAGCCAATTTGCCATTTTGCTTATTTTAGGGTTATTGGTCTGGCTGCTTTTCCCGCTGCTCCTATCGCCCCATGGAATATTTGCTCATCAGGCAAATATGTGGAATTCCATTAAACAGAGTGTTCGATTAACTCGCTTTACATTTCCGACAACGACCTTATTGTTTATGTCGGTTTTTATCATCAACCAAGGGTTAGATATTATTTGGCGCTTGCCCAAAGAAAACTCCTGGTTTATGGTGATTGGGATTGCTGGACACGGTTTTGTCACCAGTGGTTTGCTAGCTGCCACCTTTGTTTATTACCGCGATGCCACTCAGTGGGTGGAGGGGATGCTTGCCCAAATTAAAATAGGCTCTCTTTCATGACGATAAGGATCGTTAAACAATGTATTTGGAGGTAAAGTGGTAAAGGGAAGTACGGATTCGTATAATGCCAAAGATATTCAGATATTGGAAGGGTTGGAAGCTGTTCGCCGCCGGCCAGGGATGTATGTCGGCGGTACTGATATAAAAGCTTTACATCACCTGATATATGAAGTGGTAGACAACTCAATTGATGAGGCACTTGCTGGCGCGTGTGACCGAATTGAAGTAGTGATTCACCCTGACCGGAGTGTCACCGTCATAGACAACGGACGCGGTATCCCGGTGGATATTCATCCCCAAATGAAAAAACCAGCCCTAGAAGTGGTGATGACAGTGTTGCACGCCGGCGGCAAATTCGGCGGCGGGGGGTATAAAGTTTCCGGCGGTTTACATGGCGTTGGTATTTCCGCAGTGAATGCACTCTCAGCTTGGTGTGAGGTGGAAGTGCGCCGAGAAGGAAAAATACACTTTCAACGCTATGAACGCGGCTATCCAACCGGCCCGGTCACTGTTATTGGAAAGGTGGACCCATCTTCTACTGGTACAAAAACAACTTTTCGTTATGATGAGGAAATTTTTAAAGGGGATTTAGATTTTCGATTTGATACTTTGGTCCAGCGTTTTCGCGAAATGGCGTTTGTAACCAGAGGGGTGACTATTTATCTTCTTGATGAACGCATTGATCGCGAGATGACATTTTATTTTGAGGGTGGGATCACCGCGTTTGTCCGATACTTAAATCGCAATCGCGAAACTCTGCATCCGGTTATCCATGTAGAAAAAGAAGTAGATGGGATCACGGTTGAAGCAGCTATCCAATACACAGATGCTTATGCTGAATCAGTCTATTCTTTTGCCAATACCATCAATACCATTGATGGTGGAACACATTTAACCGGTTTACGAGCCGCCATCACGCGTACCATTAACGATTACGCTCGCCGATCAAATTTGTTAAAAGAGTCCGATCCTAACTTTAGCGGAGATGATACCCGGGAAGGATTAACAGCTATCATCAGCATCAAACATCCCGATCCCCAATTTGAAAGCCAAACCAAAGTTAAACTGATGAATCCAGAGGTGCAAACCTTAGTACAGCAAATTGTGGGGGATATGTTTGGGGCTTTCCTAGAAGAAAACCCGAATGCGGGCCGGGCAATTGTCCAAAAATGTCTGACATCTGCAAGAGCGCGGGATGCTGCCCGGAAAGCCCGCGATTTGGTCATCCGAAAATCTGCATTAGAGAGTTTGACATTACCAGGCAAGTTGGCAGATTGCTCGGAACGCGACCCGCAAAAAACTGAATTGTTCATCGTCGAAGGCGATTCGGCAGGTGGCAGTGCGAAACAAGGACGCGATCGCCATTTTCAAGCTATTTTACCTTTACGAGGTAAAATTTTGAACACCGAGCGGGCTCGTTTGGATAAAATCCTTGCCAGCAACGAGGTCAAAGCACTCATTTCAGCATTAGGGATGGGAGTAGGAGATAATTTTGATATTTCCGGTTTGCGATATGGCAGAGTAATTATCATGACTGATGCTGATGTAGATGGCTCGCATATCCGCACATTATTACTAACTTTTTTCTTCCGCTATATGCAGCCACTTATCGAGGAAGGCCATTTGTATATCGCTCAACCACCACTCTATCGGATTGTACATAAAAACCAAATTAAGTATGCATACAGCGATGCCGATAAAAATCGAATTTTACAGGAATTAGGTAACGCTGCTGAAAAAGCAGTACTCTCCCGCTTTAAGGGCTTGGGTGAGATGAATCCCACTCAATTATGGGAAACCACCATGGATCCAGCCAAGCGGACATTGTTGTTAGTCACTATTGATGATGCTGCTGAGGCAGACCGCACCTTCGACATGTTAATGGGATCTGCAGTGCCACCCCGTAAACGGTTCATTCAAACCCATGCTCGAGAAGTAAGAAACTTAGACATTTAAGTCAATAGATTGTTTTTTATGTAAGTTAAACCCTTATGACCCTTGAAAATGGATCTCTGATTCTGCAGCGTTATCGGATCATAGAAGTTCTGGGACAAGGGGGCATGGGAGCTATTTACCGGGCGATAGATGAAAACCTGAGAGTCGAAGTTGCGTTAAAAGAGAATTTATTTACGACGGATGATTTTGCTCGTCAATTCCAACGCGAGGCAAATATTCTCGCAAATCTCCGCCATCCTAATCTGCCGCGGGTTACCGATCATTTTATCATTGAGGGACAAGGCCAATACTTAGTGATGGATTTCATAGAAGGCGAAGACCTCCATCAACGAATTGAAAAGGGTGGGAAAATTACGGAGGAAGAAGCTATCCAGATTGGAATTGCGATTTGTGATGCGCTTATCTACCTCGGGGAACGGACTAATCCGATTGTGCATCGTGATATCAAGCCGGGCAATATAAAAATTACCCCTAATGGAGAAATCTATTTAGTTGATTTTGGACTGGCAAAAATTATCCAACTAGATCAACTAACAACCACTGCTGCCAGAGCAATGACCCCTGGTTATTCACCACCTGAACAATACGGCACTGCCCGCACCGATCCGCGTTCCGATATTTATTCTTTAGGCGCTACTTTATATGCTGCTGTTACCGGAAAGATCCCCGAGGATGGATTAGCGCGTTTGATGGGACAATTAGAATTAACCCCATTGGCAAATAGGAATCCTCAAATTTCTGAAGCGTTTGCTCGTTGTATAGAAAAATCACTAGAGGTCAAACCAGAAGATCGTTTTCCAACCGCCAGAGAGTTCAAAAATACATTACAGGAAATTCAAGACAATGCGCATAGTTATAATAAAAATAGGCAATTAGTTTCGTTAGCAGAATCGCAGAATAACACTCTCATCCAGAATGGAACAGCCAGCCGGCCTTCTGTCGAAAATCAATTTGATTCTACCCGGGGTAAGAGTTGGAAGCCAAAATGGAACTTATGGGTCGGCGTTACTCTAGCATCGCTTATTTTGTTGGGATGGTGGATGCTAACCTTATTCGATCAATACTCCTTGAAAACTTCTCGGCTCACTCAAATAACTAAATTGCCGACCCAACTTAGCGTTACGCAAGCATCTGGTTTTTTCCCAATTCGCTCTTCCCCAACCCAAGCGGTAACCCCAACCATTGATCAAATTTACCCTACCGTTACAGTTAGCCCGACTCCAAATGCCAACACTTTATTACCAGAATTAATTCATGGTGCGACAGCCACTCCAATGGGTGGAGGTGTTGGTCAGATTGCATTTGCTTCGGACATGAATGGAACAAATCAAATTTATCTTATGAATCTGGATGGGAGTGGGTTGTTTCAGGTGACAGATTTAGCAGAAGGCGCTTGTCAACCAGATTTTTCACCGGATGGATTACACATTGTGTTTATTTCTCCCTGCCTTAGTAATCGCGACCTATATCCATCGGCAGGGATGTTTACCATTAATATAGACGGCACGAACATCATCCCTTTGCCCAGTGTTCCGGGGGGAGATTTTGATCCAGCCTGGTCTCCTGATGGAAAATTCATTCTTTTTACCTCTTTACGACTTGTCCATCGCCCACGTATATATCTCATGGACTTATCGAATTATGAAGTGCGCTTGCTCTCCGAACCCTATGGGGTAGATTATCAGCCTGCCTGGTCCAGGGACGGCAAGTGGATTGCTTACGTTTCACGTAAAATTGGCCCGACCAATATCTGGATAATGAATTCTGATGGAAGTGATCAGCACGGGGTAACCTTAAGTGGATCATATATTGATTCGGCACCGGTTTGGTCGGTCATTGGAGACAATATCGTTTTCACCCAGGTTCCTTTGACCGGCGGAATCCCCCGCCTGGCTAGCGCCTCGTTTCTGGAGGGTAAGGTTGTTGAATCCCAATTTGATTTTGGGCCTGTCCCCGTTCGTGAAGCAACTTTTTCCCCCGATGGGTTATGGTTGATTTTTGAGAGTTGGCCAGATGGATCTAACCATGATATATATCTCAGTTCTGCAAATGGGGCTAGTCGCCAGCAGATCACCAATTTTCCATCGAACGAGTTCGACGCAATCTGGCGGCCTATCCCTTAGTTATCAATTATCGCTTAAGCTAACTACATATTCACAATCATTCCATTGATACTTACTACCTGGGGAGATAATTAGATGCCAGTTCTCCAGTTCTGGCTGCACATCAAAGGCGATATAGCTGTGCCAAATAGATTGAGCAGTTATTTTATCCTGATAGAAGCTCTCACCGCGGCGGATATAGAGATAATTGGTTGCTTCTGCTTGGGGAGTTACATCCAATAACTGCGCATTGAGCGAATAATTTAGGTGATAATCTTCTCTAAATATTTGGACCATCTGATTGGTCTGATTAATTGCTTCGAGATGCAGTATCAGGAATGTTCCTCTGGCGTGATGTTCAAAAAGGTCTTTCTCAAATTCAATTGGTGGTAAGATGCGGAAAGTCAGGTTAGAACACGATGAAGTCTGAGCGACAGATTGATTGGAGATAGTTGAGGTAATTTGAGGTGGCGATGTGGGTGTCGGACGGTGGACACGGGTAATAGAAGGGAGGGGTGGGGTTAATATACTTGTAGGCGCAGGGGCTGTTTTTTCGGGAATGGAAGAAACCAAACGACAAGCGAGAGAGCTGAGAGCGATCAGAGTGATTGCGGAAAAAAATAATCCCGCCTGATTTCTATTTAATTTCAATGCTGCCTTGATTTCCATCAACATAGACTTCTGCCCCATCAGGAATCTGTTCAATAGAAACTTGATCAATACAAGGAATCTCAGCGATTATACAGCCTACTGCCGTAATGGGCTCACATTCACGGTTGATGATTGCCAGTGGGGCAATTCCATTTTGTTTTAAACGATACAAAGTATACGAACCGACAGTGGAACCGCTGCCGCTGGGGAAAACCAGTATTTTGTTGGCGATCGATTCCCCTTTTTGATCATGATCCTTCTGTACAATTATCCCTGTGTCTGGGTCTACTCCTCCAAAAAATGAGATCATTTGACGACAAACCAAGCTCATCCCCTGTGCTTTCCCTTTGTATATAGCTCTTCCTTGAATTATCATCCCAATTCGCTTCTTTACTGGATTGCCTTAGAAATGACCTGGTCAAATGATATCAAGGCTGCATCCATATTGTTCTTTGATTTGGCGTAAAAACAAGCTTTAGCGGAATCGGTAAGCATTGCTCGAAAGCGATTTTTAAGTGGGGCAACCACACAGCAGGTATCGGCAGCAAATTTAATCCCGCTCTTTTCGATAATCTCACTGTAACCAAGCTGATCTGCTAATTCCTTGGTTTTTCGAGCAGTTGTCAGCCAGAATTCCACCTTAACCTGCTTACCCTGCACTAACTCGGCAATGCGTTTTATTTCCCTAATAGAGAGATGAGGACAGCCCAAACTGATAAAATCAAACTGCTGTTCCAAACCAGTCTGAAGTTGCTGCAAAGTTTGCTCTAACTCAGTTTTAGAGATGGTGATACTTCGCTTGGGGAGCGGAAATAAATCTGATTCAGGTGTTAAACCTGAGGCATGAAACAAGGCTAATCCACCATAGGTTGCGATGCTAGCAGAAAAAGATTTCATTTCTTCAGTGCTTGCGTTAATGAGACCGACAATAATAGGAATTTCTTTTTTTCCTTCACTGGTGATTTTTTCACCAATCAGTTTGCCAAGCGCGCCGAAAAGATGAGTGCGAAATTCCGTATTTGGCAATGGAAAGTCGAGGATGACGGTGATGGTCGGGATGCGGTTCCCGTCAAGGTGAAACCCATACTCGGCTGTTCTACCAGTCAAACCGGCAGCTAATGCAGAAGGACCACCCTCCCGGTTAGAAAAGGCGCCCAGCATTGAATTTGCATAACAGACTGCACTGCTTTCCGACCAGGCGATATGCTCGTGGAATTTAGGGCTATAACCGATTAAATACGGCGTGCAAGTGCAAGTAGTCGTCACTCCTAACTGTTCGTAAGCGTTCAGCACGCGCCATTGTTTTTCGGCAAAATCGCTCGAGATGCCTAGATTTCGCCAATTATGCAGATCCATCCCGGCTGGGTTTAGGGTTGTTGGCACCCGGCATTTTGCACCATCTTGCGCTAATGATTCAAGAAAGTGCAAACCGGCTTCACCTAGATTATCATAGCTGACTCCGGCTACCTGCACAGAGGATACCGGAATTAGTCGCTTGGCTTGATAGATTTTCCCTAAACCAACAATGATTTCCATCGCTTTTTGGATGGTCTTCCCCATTTCTCCATTTAGCATCGCATCTTCTTCGGTGGTGAGAATTAAGGACGATCTTCTCATTTTGGCAGCCATTGTTCTACATCAATCGGTTGATATTTAACCCGCTGGAATGCTTTTCCCGAAGAGGTGAGCGGTCTTGTTAGATCAAAACCCACTCGGGTGGTGAGGTGCTCTTCGCCGTCTGAGCTAGGGTCTAAACTTGAGCCGGGTTTTTTGGGGAAGACAACCAGACCGCGGTCGCCCTGAAAACGGGTAGCCATTGCCCATTCCACTTCTTGAGGGTTATAGATATCTATATCTTGGTCTACCACAAAGACGTGTTTCAATGAGCTGTGGCCCTCGAACGCAGCCTGAATGGCTTTGATACCATCATCTGAATTTTGTTTGGTGATTTTGACGATGGCATGCAGCCAGGAACAACCCCCTGGATTAATATATACATCCAAGCACGGGACAACTTGATTAACCTTGCGGAAGATGGTCGGTTCGCGCGGCATTCCCATTAGCAACTTGTGCTCAAACCCCCCGGGAAGAAGCGCTTGCCAGATAGGATCGTTGCGATGGGTGATTGCGTTAACTGTCATTACCGGTTGTTGACGCACAATGTCAATCGTTTCAGTCAAATCAATGAATGGTCCCTCAACATGTAACTCATCGGCTCTCACTTTTCCCTCGATAATATATTCCGCATCCGCCGGAACGAGAAGGTTTACCGTTTTGGCAGGCACTAATCTGATGGGTTCTATTGAGTTAGCAATCTTCAATTCGTCTATCCCCATTTCGACAGAAGTCGCTGCTGCTAAGAGGATGCTAGGATCTACCCCGATACAAACAGCAACCTCCATCTCTTTCAACTCTCTTAAATAGCGATCGAAATGGCGATTACGGACGACACGCACTGCCATTTTATCTTTATCGAAAACCATCATCCGGTGAAAATCTAGGTTTTGCCCATATTTTGGGTGCCGACAGATTACCACCCCTGAAGTAATATAGGGACCTCCATCCTGATAGAAATGTAGCAGAATGGGCAGGTCGCCTAAATCTGGTTGAAAATGGATTTCTTCCTGACTAGGCGCGTTGGCGATGATCTGGGGAGTGGTGGGATGATCGATCGCCATAGAAAAGCGCTCGATCATTTGGGATGGAGGTGTGGATAAAACTCGGGCGAGGCTGTTTTTGTCACAGAGAAGATTACCGACTACGGGTCGCTTCGTTTCGGTTTCCTGCTCAAAGAAAACCGGGTGTGGTTCCAAATATTTCATCAACGCAGCAATCTCAAGTTTGCGTGAGGCTGGACGGGAAATACGGACAACTTCGTGGTTGAATTTTTCGATAACTTGCCGGAATGACATCCCGATGACTTCCTCAATACTCACTATACAAGGACATTGTACACCAGTTATATCGAAAAATCCTCCCCATGCCAAATTCCTTTCTGGGGAATATGGACAATAGGTGGATGAGGATGACTGCCATTAAGGCGGTCTTCCAGGCGTTGGACATGGTCCATTAATTGAGCTAGAGTTTCCCCGATCGCATCTGGTAGCCGACCATGTTCCAGGTCAGGAGTGCCATTGGTGCGGGGTTGACTACGCACTACGATTTGCCCTGGCACCCCGACCACTACCGAGTTAGGTGGGACATCCTTAACTACGACAGCATTAGCACCAATCCTGCTGTTGTCTCCTACGGTAATGGCGCCAAGTATTTTGGCGCCAGCCCCGATAACGACATGATTTCCTATGGTGGGATGCCGTTTTCCCTTTTTGAGACTGGTGCCTCCTAAGGTAACCCCATGATAGAGGGTGACATCCTCACCGATCTCTGTCGTTTCGCCGATTACCACTCCCATGCCATGATCGATGAAGAAACGTTTTCCAATCTTGGCAGCCGGATGAATTTCTATTCCAGTTAATCCGCGCATCAATTGGGAGATCCAACGGGCAAGCAGTTTGAGCCGATGATGCCAGAGCCAGTGAGCGAGACGATGTCCCCAGAGGGCATGTAAACCAGGGTAACAGAGGAGGACCTCGAGAATACTGCGTGCCGCGGGATCACGTTCGAATACGGATTGAATATCATCCTTAAACGATGCTAACATGGTTCACCTCCTCTACATTAATCTGCTAGGTCGGCATACAGAGGCGTGCTGAGATAACGTTCCCCAAAAGAAGGGATGATCACCACAATTAGTTTGCTTTGGTTTTCGGGACGACGGGCGACTTGTAAAGCTGCCCAAATGGCAGCTCCTGAGGAAATTCCTACCAGCAAGCCCTCTTCCTTCGCCATTCGGCGGGCGGTGGTCATTGCATCCTCATTCGTAACCGTGATAATTTCATCATATATCCTGGTATTCAAGACTTCGGGGATGAAACCGGCTCCAATGCCTTGGATTGCATGAGGACCTTTTGGTTTACCAGAAAGCACTGCCGAAGCGGCGGGCTCTACAGCAACTACGCGAAAGCTAGGTTTGCGTGCTTTCAAAACCTCACCAATACCGGTGATCGTCCCTCCAGTTCCAACGCCGGCTACCAGGATGTCCGCTTTTCCTTCTGTATCCCGCCAGATTTCTTCGGCTGTGGTGCGGCGATGGATTTCTGGATTAGCTGGGTTCTTAAATTGTTGCGGGATGAAATAACGCGTATCTTGGGCGGCTAGTTCCTCGGCTTTGCGGATAGCGCCGCTCATTCCTTCACTTCCAGGAGTGAGGATCAATTCTGCGCCAAAGGCGCGCAGCAACATGCGCCGCTCTTTAGACATGGTCTCCGGCATGGTCAACACCAGTTTATATCCGCGCGCCGCGCAGACCATAGCTAGGGCAATTCCGGTGTTGCCACTGGTTGGTTCAAGAATGATGGTGTCGTTCTTGATCAACCCCGATTGCTCCGCTGATTCGATCATCGCTAAGCCGATGCGATCTTTCACACTATGGGCAGGATTAAAATATTCGAGCTTTGCGACTACTTCCGCTTGAGCACCATGGGTTATTCGGCGCAGGCGGACCAAGGGTGTATTGCCAATCAATTGGGTTATATCATTTGCGATGTTCATCGTTTCACCTTTTTATCGTGATAATTATTCTTTTAACGAATTCTTTCTGATCTAAATGAGTCTATAAATCCATTGGTGGAATCGAGATAGTTTCCGATTCAGCCAAAGGATTATTGCCTTCCAAACCAGGCTTAAAAGCCAATGGTGAGAATAAAGGTCAAAGCGGGGAGGCTGAACGCCGTCTAGAATAATTTTTAGCTAAAGAAAAAGGTGCAATAGGAATGACGGCGGTTACAGTCCCCGCCGGAAACAGGAGCAAGTGAGGTGAGAAACATGATGAGAAATCATAAACTAGCGTTTATTTTATGAAGGGAAGCCGAGTTTGTCAAGTAAAAACAGCAATTCTCAATTTG
>DYKV01000066.1 GCA_020722415.1 Anaerolinea sp. | reverse complement strand
TCGATTTTCAATATAGTCTCCGGGAAAAATCATTATACTTTAGTACTAAAGTATAAAAGAAAATATAGAGGAATAAGGTGAAAATCGAAATTTACGTTATTGACGTGACAGCTCCCCCAAAAGAAGTAATTATAGATAAGTATGATGATCGACATACTGATGATTCACAGCCTCATAGTCTCTGGAAAAACTCATTATACTTTAGTACTAAAGTATAGATGTGACAGCTACCCCAATCCACCAAAAGAGGTGATTACTGATTGTTCAATTGTTCCAAGATAGGAATATATTCCCAGATTCCATCTTGTGGTGATTTGATCTTTTTAGGGCGTCCAGAATGAAACCCCTTTGGAAGCTCACCTGTTTTGATCCGCTGCATGTTCTCATACCAAGTAAGTGCGCGGCGTTTCTTAGGTGCTGGCAGATGTAAACTACAGAACCGGCGATGCTTTTTTGCCATCCGTTGACAATCACCATATTCACATCTATGAGGCGTGTAACCTTTCTTTTGTCGGCGACCTAAATAGATATAATAGCACCTCTCACACCTCCCCCATCGGTAGATGCCTTCACAGCCGCAATCCTTGCAATGGGTAGGTCGAGGTTTGGGCTTATTATATGCCTTTCTAGGTGCACATTTTGGACAGTATTTACGTGTCCCTGTGTATGGTTTCCTACATTTAGCACATAAAGAGGTTAAATGTTTAGGTTTCATTGCACGTCTGCAAGCAGTGCAATATCGCTTGTTAGGAGTTTCGGCCCCACATTTCTTACAGATCATAAAACCTTCTTAGCCAGGTCTATTCGATAAAGAGCAAGACATTCAGGGCAAAGCCTGTTGTTCCAAACTCTGCCATCATACGCTATACCACAACGCCTGCATCCTTTCTTATTCACGCAATAAGGACATCTTCCATTTAGCCAGCCTACGCGCCCCACCTCAGCCGCTGTTTTCCCACAGTCAACACAGCCCTTTTCCATTCGTTCTTTTTTCCATTGTGCGTGGCATGTTGGACAATATTGACCGCGGGCCGACCATCCTCTTGCCCCGTCGTAAGGACGCCCGCATTGTAAACACTTTCCCTGTCGATTTTTCCATAATCGCTGTGCTTTACATTCAGGACATAAACCATAGTTCCATCCTGGGCGACCATTATATGGCTTGTGACACAACCGACATTCACCTAAGCAAGCATGACAGAGACCGTTATAAAGTGTTGCATTTTTACCACATTTGTCACAAATCATATAATCGCCTCTATGGCTCAGAGACAAATTTTCTCAAATAAACGATTGGTACGTTTTCGAGGCAACCAAGGGTAGTCTGCTCGTATCTCTTGCCATGAGTTATATTTACGTCCAAAAATTAACAATTTAAAGTCCTGGTAAGCTGCACTCAAGCAATCCCAGCCCTGGTTAACACGTTCTCGCCAGACTACATAGGGAACCTTAGCACCAATTTCCTTTGAAAATCGGTTATAGATTTCATTATGGGCGGTAGAAACATGCCCTCTAAATGCTCGGGAATGTCGCCTGTAGCCTGCAATGATTTCAATCTTGCCTAACCCGTGTAATCGAAAGAACATACGTGGCATACGTCCTCTTTTCATGAGTGCCACGTCTGGATACATCCCTTTTTTTATTCTTTTGAGGGCTTCTGGCGGGTAGCCAGATACATCCCAAGGGTGGGCGAGGACTGCCTGTTGAATGGGAAGATATTCGAGTTGGGCTTTAAATGTGGCCTGATCGACCTCGCATCGAGGATCGACCATCACTTCGTCCACAGTCGAAAACCATTCATTCCAGACATATAAGTATCTCATATTTATATTAAACGCCATTTGTAGGTAAAATGTTCAAATAATTTTTTATGAACTTTTGGGGTGGTTTTGGCGTTTATAATATAATAGAGGACTTGGAGGTGATTATGCGTTGTTGCTATACACACCCGATTAAAGGGCAATGCCCGCTTGATGCAATGGAAGGCCTGGAGTATTGCGCGTTGCACTGTAAAGGCGACCCGGAAGGTCCACAAAAATCACAGTACAATTTGTCAAAGTATCGTTATCGAACACGATATGGTTCGTTTCTTGAAAGCGATGAGTTGCGATCCCTCCGCGACGAAGTAGCCCTCGCTCGGATGGCGTTGGAAGAAAGGTTGAACCTGGTCACTAATGATGCGGAGTTTGTGGCAGCGTGTGGTCAGCTTAATACGATGTTCCTGACGGTTGAGAAGCTAGTCAACACATGCCATCGTTTGGAGACCTCTCTTGGTTCGTTATTGTCTAAGCCTGCGCTACTTCGTATTGTTCAGCAATTCGTGGACATTCTAATGGAAGAACTGGCATCAGTACCGGACCACGAGAGTATTATTGATCGAATCAGTGATAGATTAATTTCAGTGGTTGCTATGGCAGCCCCGGAGAATAATGAAAATGAGAAACGTAGGTGAATGTTGTGGGGGAGGGCGAATGCCTCAACCAACAAAGCCTGTTAACCAGAAGAAGAAACCTATCAAGCAGTCTCGTGCTGCAAGGAAAGGCAAGTAATGGATATTGTAAAGACATATTCAGGCCGTGTGCCTTGCGGCTATCAAAGGCTACAGTTGACAGACAAAGTGACGAAAATTACGCCCCCAGCTGGCGCGTCTCGGGTAGTTATGCAATCGGAAAACGCTAACATTCGTTTTCGTGATGATGGTATCGACCCGACAGTGACAAGCGGGATGCTATTAGCAAAAGACACGTTGCTCGATATGAACTCGATGACAGACGACCTGCGGGTAATCTCTGTCACTCTGACGAGTAATGGCACCAAAGCAACTGGTTTGCTTAATAGTGGCGCTGCGAATGGTGACATTACGTTGGAATCCGACAATGTTGGTGCTGAATTCAATGGTTATACATTTAGTGTAGTAACTGATGCCAATGATGGTACACATGCCTGGACTGTATTGAACAGTGCTGCTGTCAATGCTGATCTAACACTAATATCTAAGGAGTTAGGCACGGCATGGAATGGTTACTATTTCACGATTGTTAAGGATGTAACAGAAGGTGCCAACGCAACTGCAACACTTAATATCACCGCAGCCAATGGCGACTTGACCTTTACCGCGCCTGCTAAAGATGATGTGTACAACGGAATCATCTTCTCGGCAAATTCGGCAGGCGCAGAGGCGATTAGCTACGATGATGGCACCAGGACCTTTCAACTTAGCTACAACGCCAGTGTCTCAAATGCTACATCAATGAAGAACACTTTTGATGCTGCGGTAGTTGCAAACCCAACTTGGCCTCAGTTTACCTCGGCTGCCGAAGGTGATGGCAGCGGCGTGTGGGCCGTTGCCGATAATGGCAAAAGTGCAACGGCAACTGGTGGTGTTGATCCGGTAAGTCCTCATATTGGATATGCTACTGGTGTTTTTACAATCCACGTACTCTCTACTGCAACAGCAAGTAATGTTGTAGCACTCTGGGCAAATGGTCCAGTAGAATGCACAAATTGGTATTGTGTTGCTGAAGGTGACGGGTCAGGTCAGGTTGATGCTGCGTCTGGTACGTCAGCCGGTGGTGTTAACCCTGATCCAGCTTCAGTTGAATTTAATAGTGTTAACACTTTCACGATCCACATTGTCACGGGTGACACGTCGAATGAAGTTGCAACATTGATTGATAATGCTATGACAGCAAATCCAAGTTGGCCGCAATTTGAAGCAACCCCAGAAGGCGATGGCAGCGGCATAGTTTCTGCGGTTTCTACAGTAACGGCCAATGGTACTGATTCTGTGGGAGCTGTTGTGCATTTGAACTTTTATAGGGATCAATTGTTTTAACAAATACTGATTAGCTGCGAAACAACCCATGCCTAGTCCCTTGACTGTAAAACGCAATGATTATCATATCCACCCGAAACGTAGCGACATTTATACGCCTCCCGGTGTGGCTTGTTTCTTGTTTGATATACTGAATCAGTCTCAGGTGACTACGGTACTGGACCCAGCTATTGGCACGGGACAGTTGACGGACCCCTGGTATGATGCCGGCTACCGCATTGTCGGCTGTGATATTGTAAACCATCGCCCCCGCTGCCACGAGTTCCACCTTGGCCGCTACGAAGAGATGGAACGGCTGGAGCGCCCTGACTTGATTTTGTGTAATCCGCCGTTTAATGGATGTGAAGGAAAGCGGCTGTATCCCGAGGTATTTTTGATTCATACATTTGCGCTGTTTGGTGAGATGACCCCTGTTGTACTTTTTACACCGATGGGTTTTCGCCTTAATCAGCGGTGTAAGAGTGCCCGTTGGCGATGGTTGCGTGATAGTAAGGCGCAACTGAGTTCAATTATTGCTTTGCCGTTAGATATTTTCCCTGGCGTTGAGTTCCATGCTGAAATCCTGATCTTCAATGTCCAGGGTATTCGCCCACATTATTTTTTACCAGAGAGCGCACTTAAAAATGAAAGGTGATTTATGAGCAAACCATTTTGGCAATCGAAAACACTGTGGGTGAATGGATTGACTTTGGTAGGCACGGGTGCCGGTTGGTTGGCGGGCACATTGACGAGCTACCCTGAGGTGGTCGCAGGGCTTGTATTTACACAAGCACTAGTCAATATTGTCTTGCGATTCGTAACAACAAAAGCATTAACAACATGAGGGATATAATGGCAAAGAAGAAAGTAAAGAAGTGGATTCAAGCTGCTGATATTCAGAAAGGCGCTTTGACCAAGAAAGCCAAGGCAGCCGGAATGAGTATCTCAGCTTATTGTTCTCAACCTGGACTGAGTACAAAGTCTAAGCGCCAGTGTGTATTAGCAAAGACGTTTCGCAGAATGGCGCGTAACAAGTAGCAGGTCGGATGGGGGCGGACGAGTCATTTAGGCGTCCGCCCCCTTTGGGAGACAAATATGAAAGTTTGGAATGGCTTAACACCGACTCGCAATGATCTTGGGTTCATTCGTGCACCAGATCATACGGA
Source organism: Anaerolinea sp. (assembly GCA_020722415.1). GTDB lineage: Bacteria > Chloroflexota > Anaerolineae > Anaerolineales > UBA4823 > UBA4823. Next base: position 5,817 of record DYKV01000066.1, on the reverse strand, counting down.
TTATTTGCAACTTGTGGCAGAAATTCAGAAGTTACAGGAATTTGTAATTAATCTTTCTCAAAATGTAACTATCATGCCGAATCTTGAAGCTGAGCTTCAAAAGGCTTATGCTCGCGTGGCCAGTGTACTAGATACAGTACAACAGATGACACCGCCTGATGACCTCAGATCAGAAGTAGCACGTCTGGATAATCGAATCAATGAGGTTGATGTTAGGCGCGCTGTGCTTGAACTTCAGCAAGAATTGGAGTCACTGAAGAATCTGGTTGCGACAAACCAGCGTCAAGTATTGTCGCTTCAGACAAACTTTGCATCGGAGGTAAAAGGTTTTCAGAATAAAGTCTGGAATACTTTGACTAAATTACAACGGGATGTAATTGATCGTTTGGCCGCATTGGAAAAGCGGGTTGAAAATCTCAGTGTACATGTTGATGTGGCAAAGTTGCTAGGACAGTTAAATGACCAAGCTCGGAACTCATAACAAGTTTCCAGACAGCGTTTGGGATGGACTCTGTTATCAGTATGATAATATCACTGATGACCAGAATCCTAGTTTCTTTTGGGCTGATGCCGTATCTCAAGAATTAATTGCTGTAGAAAATTATTTGATTGATTATGATGATTGGTTTCATTTGTTTAACCATCCGGGTTCAGCAGGTTCATTTCTCAGTATAAAGAATGATCTCTCTGGTGGAATTTGGCGGTCATTAGTTGCAGGAACAAACATTACACTGACTCCTGGTTACAACACACTTACAATTAATGCTGAAGGTAGTGCTGAGTTTGAAGTAACAGCTGGTGAAAGTTGGTATGCAGGTATGCCGATTTATTGTCATGCTGGTCCGATCTATATGCGTGGGGACAATTCAACAGACTTGGAAAGTCGTATCATTGGGCTTGCAAAAGATGATGCTAGTTTAGGTTCTACTACTGCTATTGTTCTTGTTGGTAGAGTGAATCGTGCAGATTGGACACCTGTTACTGGCACTACTACATTAACTGTTGGTAGTTATTATTGGCTTGGAACCAATGGGTCGTTAATAAGTAGTCCGCCGACTACAGGCTTTGTTGCACCGGTTGGTTTGGCGGTGAGTAGTTCTGAAATGAAAGTTGAAATTAGTACAAGGATTCAAATATAATGGCTAATCGTAAACCTCTTGTTCTCAATACTGGCGTAATTCAACAACTACAATCGGCTGATGGATTAGATGTTGGAGCTTTTCAATTTCCTACAACAATTGGAACATCAGCACAAGTGCTCCAAGTTCCAGCTAATGGAACAACATTAGTGTGGGGTAATTTACCCAACTCTAGTATGTTGATTACTACTGGGACGGTAGCGGAGGCGAACGGAGTTGTTGCTGGAAACCCAATTGCTATGAATAGTGGGCTTGTAAAGGCAGCGTGCGACAGTGATATACTAAGTAAAACACTTGGACTAGCAATAGAATCTGGTTCTTCTGGGAACACGATCCAAGTTGCTATGGGTGGTTACTATAGTCAGACTGATTGGACTGCGATTATTGGCACGACTCATTTGACGCCACATTCATATTATTATTTAACGACAACAGCCGGGCAATTATCAACGACTCCTCCATCTGTCACTGGCCAGTATGTTGTTCAAATTGGATGGGCTTTAACCAATGAAGTTATGTTGCTTCAATTCTATCCTCAAAGGATTCAGATTTAATGGCAACTAAACTACCAATAGTTTTAACCAACGGTGAGCTTGAGCAAATTCAATATGGTGACGTTCTTGCAGGTGTTATACCTGCTACATCCTTAACGACCATTTATTTGTCACCAACTGGTAGTGATACAAATGGTGATGGTACGTCGGGTAATCCCTACTTTAGCATCAATAAAGCGATGGAGGTATTAGCCCCGTATGCAATTCCACCCAATGGTTCTGTTACTATTGAACTTGCGGCTGGAACATATAATTATACAGAAAAACAAAATATCAATCATCCGGATGGTGATAAGATAACTATCAAAGGTTCGTCTGCTAACTATGCGTTTTCGCATATTGTTTCCATAACTGGATCGGCTGGTAATTGGTCCGTTAAAATCCAAATCACGCCTAATTTGGCTGGTGATGAAGCAGTTGGTCAATATTGCTATTTGTATTCATTAACTTCGCCGGTGGCTGAATTGGACCTGACTAATGATAATGCTGGCCTGACTTTCAGACCCCCGGAAGCCAATAACACATATAATAATTATACATTTGTTGCAAATGATGCTGGTGCAGAAAGTGTAACATACAATAGTCCAAATAAGACCTTCACATTGAATTATAATGCAGGTGTATCTACTGCTAATTCAATGAAGACTGTTTTTGATGATACATTAGATGCAAACCCTGGATGGCCGCAATGGACTTGTGTTGTAGAAGGCACTGGTGCAGGACTTTGGGTGACAGGGGATGATGGTAAGAATGCGGCATCAGGACCTGATCCATTACGATATTTATTGACTGGTGTGCATGAAATCACAGCAGTTGATTCAGCAAATAACACAATTACCTTGTGTGTGAAACAAAGGTCCTCATATTTACCAGGTTTAATGACGTCTGGTTCAGGTTATCGACTTAAAACAATTTTGACTTGTAACACTGATGCAGTATTAGAGATTCTATCAGATAGAAAAATTACACTTCAAGACTTATGCCTCTCAGCTGTAGGTATGTATAGTGGTTTAGTTGTACAGCCTAGAGCTGAGCTTACTTGCGCTGATGTTGTGGCATTTGTCAATGGAGATACTGGTTTGCAGGCACAGGTAGAAAGTTTAATTATAGGCTCCATAGGCATCTCAGGTTGCAATGTTTCATTTGTGGGTCAATTTGCACGTCTTAAAGTGAGTAGGGGGATTTTTACTGGTAGTTCTGGTGGATCATTGCTAACTGGTTGTTCTGGATATATCACAGAGGCACGATTTGTGGGAAACCAAAATCAGGGAGAGAGAGCAGAACAGTCTGTAATTTCCCAATCTTCTGCTGTTTTTATTGGTAATGTAAATGATGGGCTACAGGCTTATTTAGGTTCATCTATTAATATGTCATTAAGTGAAATTTATTATCAAGGTGGTAATGGTGTTCGTGCCTCATCAAATTCATTAGTTAATATTCAATCATCAACATTCAAGAATAATGGGACTGACACTAATCCAGCCGGTCCATATCCAGCAATTTCCTCAAGTCATGGCGTAATTGTGACGGGATACTAGGAGAAGCAATTATGTGGGAAAAAATGAAAACTTGGGTTACCGTGGGCGTATTGGTGCTCGGTTTGGTGGCCATTGGCTTCCTAGCAGTTGATAAGTATTGGCTAAAGCCAACACCAAACCCCGATGCGTATGTGATTACGCCGGGCCCGGTGGTTAATGCAAAGGCTGAAATTGTGATTGAAGGCCCCGCAGAGATTAAAATTGGTCAATTGGCACGTCTTACAGTCGAGAAGTCGGCTGGAAAGACGTTCAAGTGGCAGATGTTACCTGCCGTGGCGGCTGAAAATCTTCAAGTTTATGATGATGGTCGTCGAGCAGTATTCTCTTCACCAACAACAGGCGATTATGTATTTATCGTCGCCTGCTCAAATGAAGGTGATGTTGACTTGAAGACATACACATTGAAAGTGACTAATGGGGGTGGGGGTGTAGTTATTCCACCGGATAATCCACCCAACCCAGCGACTGGATTGGCTGGGAAGGTATATGAATGGGCAAAAAGTGTGCAATCCCCTAATTTGAAGGCTGAAGCTGGACAACTAGCTATTAGTTTTGATTCAATTGCCAAGAAAATTGAAGATGGACAATTAACAACAGCAGATCAAATTGCTGAAGCGACTAAGCTAGGTAATAGGGCAGCATTAGGAAATTCATTACAGGCATGGATACCCTTCCTTGAGAAGTTACAGAAGGAAATGCGGGCTCAGGCTGAGGCAGGGTTGCTAGTTACACCGGCTCAACATGCGACTATGTGGCGACAGATTGCAGAAGGGCTGAAGAATATTGCCAAATAATGGAGGGGTCTCATGGATCGGAGAGATTTTTTAAAGTCCGCGACGTTGTTTGGTGCCGGTTTAGTGCTTGGTGGAAAACATGTACTTGCTGACATGGCGATTAATGAAGAACCAATCTATGCTGGTTGGGAGCAAAATCCGCGTTTGCGTGCGGCATTTATTCGCAGCAACAAGTATCCATTCTTGAATCAATTGGACCAAGAGATTCGTGGCACTGGGAAGGGTAAACAAGCACTACTTTGGAAATGTTTTGAAGAAGTAACGGGTGGTCCTCTTATTCCACATTTTCAAGAAATTGGTGATTGTGTAGGCCAAAGTTATGGTCTTGGTGTTGATATATTGACGGCGGTTCAGATTTCATTGCGGAAAAGTCCGCAACGGTGGGTAGCAAAAGCTGCTACGGAAATCATTTATGCGGGCGGTCGAATTGAGATTGGAACTCAACAGTATGGACGCAGATGGGGCGGTGATGGTCTTACAGGAGTTTGCGCTGCTGAATTTGTGAAGAAATATGGTGTTTTGTTACGCCAAAAGTATCTAGATGGCAAGTATAATTTCACCAGATATAGTGGTGAGTTAGCACAGAAATTAGGGCGCTTAGGTGTGCCAGATGAATTAGAGCCTTTGTGCAAATTGCATCCAGTTGGCTGGACGGCGTTGGTTCAGAGTTGGGAAGAAGCTCGTGACTGTTTATATAATGGTTACCCCGTTGTTTTATGTAGCAGCCAGGGGTTCAGAACACGTTTTGGGAGAGATAAAGATGGATTTTTGTCTCCAAGTCGCTATCCTTGGTATCATTCGATGCTTCTGGCTGGCATGGATGATGAATCTACCCGCCCTGGAGGCTTGATTATCAATAGCTGGGGATCGGATTGGGTTAGTGGCCCTAAACGATTAGGACAGCCTGAAGGTTCATTCTGGGCTGATGCCGCGGTCATCAATAGAATGTGTCAGCAGGGTGATACTATTGCTCTTTCTTGTTATGCTGGTTACCCGCGTCAGGATTATAGCTTATGGTAATTTTTGGCTATTTTATTTGAACTTTTTAGCCTGAAATGGCGTTTATTATAGTATGGGGGGATGCTCCATGCTTAAGATTTGGCGAAATTTTGTAGTATGGCTCCGATCAATTCTTGTGGCCCTTTTTGTTACCAAGAAACCAATTGACTGGGATAAAAAGGGTAAGGAACTTGGTGAAATTATTATTGATACAACGGAAACAATCAAGAAAAGAATTGCTGAGCCGAAAATTGATTCACCAAAACGTCCTAACGGTGTGCCTCGCAAGATGCGCTGGCTGTTACGCCGTCACAGGGATATAAAATGACGAAAATTTTGTTTTTCTCGGCGCGATGGTGCAGTGCTTGTAGGGAAATGTATCCTACAATGGAAAAGTTAGCCAAGGAGGGCTACAACGTTATGTTTGTAGACTTTCAAAGGGATAAGGAGTTGGTTAAAAAATATGAGGTCACGTCGTTGCCGACAATCGTTGTTTTGCGTGGTGACGAAGAAATTGCTCGGTTTGTCGGTAAAGTGACAGAAGAGACGTTACGCAAGGCCGTGGTTCCCAATTATGATCTGTGGTGATTCATGAAGTTTCGTTTTTTGTACCGCCGTGCAGTGCGTCAGAGTTTTGTGGCTAGGCAACTACCACAGGACAAATACGAAATTTTGATGGATGCACTGCGTCGTCCACGACGTCGGAAGACAACAGGCGAAACTGTTGATTTAATGGAGGAAATCGAAAAATACACAATGGAGAAAGTGCCAAAGAGTGGGAATATTCTCCAAA
>DYKV01000503.1 GCA_020722415.1 Anaerolinea sp. | reverse complement strand
TTATTGAATATTAACAACCACCCCAAAACCGCCGCCAAATCCTTTTGGCAAAGACCCGTTCATCGGCAAAATTCCGCCAACCGCAAATGCTGACGGGGCGCCTTTTAGCACATAGTATTTACCCATTTCTCTAAAACTAAAGCCTATTGGCTGTTTGCCTTTTTTTATACGAGGGCTAACATTATCGCCTAACACCGGATGGCTACCTTTCAAAACGGCTCCATCGCTCAATTTAAGCTCCATAGGGCTCAATGAAGCAAATCCAAACGAAAACTCGCCGTCTGTTTTATTTTCTACACTGCCGCTTAGATATACCTCGCTGGCATAATAGTACATTTTATCCAGACAAATCTCGACTCCGCCATTGGCGCCGCACTTATGACCCAAATCAATAGTTTTTACATATTCATTCGGGGATAGTCTCCAGCCGTCTTTTTCTTTCATAAATACCGCAATATCACCTTTATTGACCTGAACTTCTTGCTTATCGCTAGTCTTATATCTTACATCGGCAACTACTATGGCCGTGTTGTCGTCTAGTTTTTCGGTAGATGTGATATTTATATTTTCAAGGCTGTAGTTCGCCGCCTTCAAATTACTGAGGTTCTTTTGCACCCCGTCTTTTAGCTTGCTGGCATCTAGCCCCTGTTCGGTACAACTTTTACTAGATATAAGCTCCATAAAGCTGTCAATCTTGTTATTAGCCTTGCTCTCTAGGCAACTTTTATACGCCTCCTCAGGAGTGTCGCTATTTACACCGCACCCACCCAAAACCAACATAAGCCCCAACAAGGCTATCGATGTATATCTAGTTAAACGCATGTTACTCCGCCTTTACCATCTTTGCGCGTTCGATGATTTTATCACTAGCGTATGTCTCAGTCAAATGATTCGTTGCGCTAAAGACTACATCTCGGATCACGTTATCAAGAGCTACGTTTTTTGTAACGCTCCATCCACCGCCGACAGGTCCGGCAACTGCTCCAAACCCCCAAGAGCTTTTTTCGCTATCCGCTTTGAAGCTTTTTGAGTCGCCCATTTCAAGAGTGGTAGGATTCATCGTATAAAACTCAACGCCGATACTTGCTTTTGAAGTATTTTTGCTAACAAGACCGACTAACGGAATCATACCGCCCCCTAGTGCGCCACCCTCTTTGCTAACGTCTACCGACGATACCGTACCGCTTACAATTAGATCGATTTTTGGAGGCTTGACCTCTTGCCCCGTTGCGGCCATCATTTTTTTCATCTTCTCAAACTGCTCAAGGTCTACTATTTTAAAGCACTTTGTCTCTTTGATAGCATTTGTGAGCATACTCTTAACGCCCCCGCCTATACCCTTGACATTTCCTTGCCCGCCTATAATTCCGGCTAACGCCGCAAAACCGCCGCTTGGCGCGCCGGTGTCTTGACAAGATTGAGCTTTACAGTCTATATCGTTGATTGCAATAGACAAAACCGGTGCGCTACATTTATTAACCGGAACCACCATTTGTTCAACTTTGGTATCCTCGTCGGCAAACGCCGCTGATGAAAGAGCCGCGCAAGCGACGGCGGTTGCTATGATATGCTTTGGTGACATTCTTACTCCTACTTTGTGTTTGTGTTTGATTATTTTA
>DYKV01000502.1 GCA_020722415.1 Anaerolinea sp. | reverse complement strand
GTTTATGGTTTCTCGCTTTCGTTCGAAACAACAATACCTGAGTAATTTGACAATGTCAATTAAACATTTGCTCTATAAAACTCTATGCTTTCTGTCACTGCGAGCGAAGCGAAGCAGTCTCCTAGTTTGCGAGGGGATTGCTTCGTCGCAAAGAACGCTCCTCGCAATGACAACTATATGAAAATGTGACATTGTCAAAGTAATTACCTTTTATTAGCTAATTGCATGACAACGGGGAAAAGGCACCCTAAAGGCTAGTTGTTCTCGCATTACAGATATATTAACCCGGAAAACCTTCGGATGGATAAATTCATTGACTTCCAATATTTATCTCGGAAACAGTTGACATTATGAAATAAGGCTCTATACTATTAATAGACTAGATATAGAAGGAATAATAATCAATGAATAAATCCCCCGTTTTCAAAAACAAATTCTCGATTTTTCTTTCCATGGGTATGTTGGTGCTCTTGTCTATTACTTGTGTCATACCTGGAACTAGCGGTGGATCGAATAGTGAGGCAACTTTGGCAGCGATGTCTTTGCAGGGAACTAATCTGGCAATTCAAGCCACGCAAGAAGCGCTCAATCTCCTTGCCACTAATGCGGCATTGCCAACCGAGGCTCCCCCGATTATTACCGAACAACCTCCTATCACTGTTCCGCCCCCACTGGAGACCGAAGCACCTCCTACTCCTTTCATCCAACCTGGGCAGACAATGGACCTTGATGCACTCCGCAAAGGCGCAAAAATATTGCTTTTTGAAGACATGTCCGGAAACCGCTATAAATTAGAACGCTATGTGAAGCGCGCTCTAGACGAGGCTGGTTACGTCTACACTGATGTCGGCAGCGCTCAGGGTTGGTTGAAGAAAGAACTGGTGAGCCCAGCTGAATATGATTTACTGATCATTTCCTCTGAGATCACCGGAAAAATCAGTGGTGAATATTTTGATTACATTGACCAACGGTTGCAAAACGGGGCAAGCGTTATCATGGAAATGTGGGATATTGACAGTCTGTCGCTGGGTAAGATCAAGAAAATTCTCGATCAATGCGGTGTGGAGGTAGAAGCTGATTGGTATAACCCAGGCTTGCGGGATTTATGGTATCTGATCCGCGATCACCCCATCCTTAATGAACCCAATGAGATGGGCACCTTGAGACCTAATCGTGTCTGGACTGGAGATGTGGGTGATTTAATGCAAATCAAATATTATAACAACAAAGCAGTCGGAGATGCGGCGTTGGTAATCGGGATTGACGCCAATAAACCCAATTCTCGAGCGGTCCTGACAACCTGTATGGGAGGAAGATTGGTTTTACAAACCTTTGATACGCATGAATATAGCCGAGAGGATATGTTAAAACTCTGGCAAAATTATGTCTACTATGCCCTCACCAATCATTTCGTTTATACTCAAAAATAAGCCTATTGGTCTAGGGTAGATTGGAATTAGGAAGCTTGCCTTTCGTTTGGCAAGCTTCTTTTTATTGTACCTCATTGCCGGTACGCAAAGGACTTCCCGCGTTAACCCAGTTACAAGACTGCTGTGTTCGTGGCTACCCTCCATCGGATCAAATCGAATTGAAGCCTAAAAGAAATAAACAGCAATCAC
>DYKV01000501.1 GCA_020722415.1 Anaerolinea sp. | reverse complement strand
CGCTTATATAAAGGATGAGGTAAAATATCTGTAACCGGCAAAACCTAGTTTACATAGCGGATTTCTAATCCCTTTTTGCTGGTTTAATCTTTTTTCTAGAGCAGAATATGATTACAGCATTAATTACCGGAATCACTGGACAAGACGGTTCTTATCTAGCAGAATTACTCCTTTCTAAAGGATATGAAGTGCATGGTTTGATCCGCCGCGCCAGCACTTTTAATACGCAACGAATCGATCATCTTTATCGCGATCCTCATAATGGTGAAAAGGTTAGCTTATACTTGCACTATGGAGATCTGGCTAACACTGGCAACCTGGTGGATTTAATCTATAACATCCGCCCTGATGAGGTTTACCACTTGGCAGCGCAGAGCCATGTGCGGGTGAGTTTTGATCTGCCGGAATACACCGGCGATGTGACTGGTTTGGGCACCATCCGCATCCTAGAGGCGATTCGCAAGAGCGGCATAACAGCCCGCTTTTATCAGGCATCCTCAAGTGAGATGTTCGGCAGCGCCAAACCCCCTCAAAACGAGCAAACACCCTTTCAACCGCAAAGCCCCTATGCCGCTGCCAAGGTCTATGCCTATTGGGTCACCCGCAATTACCGGCAGGGCTATAACCTATTTGCCTCTAATGGCATCCTTTTTAACCATGAATCACCGCGCCGCGGCGAAACCTTTGTCACCCGCAAAATCACCCGCGCAGTGGCAGCTATCAAAGCCGGAAAACAAAAAAAGCTGTACCTAGGCAATTTAGACGCCAAACGCGATTGGGGGTATGCACCCGATTACGTTGCCGCGATGTGGAAAATCTTGCAGCACGACCGCGCCGATGACTATGTGATCGGCACCGGCGAAGCCCATTCTGTGCGTGAGTTCCTCGATGAAGCCTTTGGCTATGTCAATCTGGATTGGCATGACTATGTGGACATTGATTCACGCTATTTTCGCCCTACCGAAGTGGACTACCTGCTAGCCGACCCGAGCCACGCCCGCAAGGAGTTGGGCTGGGAGCCGCGCATATTTTTCAAGGATTTGGTGAAAATCATGGTAGATGCGGATTTGGAATTGATTGGGCTCGAATCACCTGGCGAGGGACGCAAGTTGTTGGAAAAGCACCATGGCAATTGGCACCGCTGGGATAGCCAAGTGATCACGATGTGAAAAGAATACAGAACAGATTAGGTTGCTTACCCGTACGACATAGGCTGGGTCTATAAGCAAACTATGAGGCAGATTCTGTTTGATTGGAGGGTGTGATGCACAAGAAAAAATACGGCTTGATCAGTATGGCACTGGCAGCTGCGTTCTTATTCAGCGCTGTCCAGCCTTTGGGCAGCAAACGGGTGTGGCTGACTATCATCAACCATACCTGGGGAAAAGCTTCCATTCAGCTAAAAAGCGGGTCCACCAATTATCAATTCAAAATTAAGCAAGGGAAAACCGCAATTTATGCAGTACGCCCATTAAACTATAAAGCTGCATTCTCCGGCTGCGCAAATCAAACAGTAAAACGCAATCTCTCTCTGAAGCTTCCCTTGCGCATGACTCTGGTCTGTAACCCAAAGGTGCCATTAGGAGAACCGGGCATGATCAAAGTGGTGATTTATTCACC
>DYKV01000065.1 GCA_020722415.1 Anaerolinea sp. | reverse complement strand
TCGTAACGCGGCATTCATGCCGCAACCAAACGGCGACATCAATGTTTACAACATTTGCGCGTTCGATGCAAATGTTGCACGGTAATACTATAAAAAAGGCTGCCCTGAACATGGGCAGCCTAAAAAGGAGGAAGGAGACTATTATTTTGGGTTAAGCCCAACCACGCAATTGCATCGCTTTTACTACGCGGCTGATTGCCACCATGTAAGCAGCATCCCGCATATATACTTTTTCTTTTTCACTCATTTCCAAGACGGCATGGAAGGCTTGAGTCATCTTCGTGTCTAATCGTTGCAAAACTTCTTCTTTCGTCCAATAGAAATTCATGTCATTCTGGACGCTTTCAAAGTACGAGGTTGTTACTCCACCAGAGTTGCAGAGGAAGTCAGGGATGTTAAAGATATTATTCTTCTTGAAAAATTCGTCGGCTTCGGGAGTGCATGGACCATTGGCGCCTTCGGCGACAAGCCGAACGCGGCTGGAAATTTTCTTGACGGTCTCTCCATTCACCTGCCCTTCCAGAGCAGCCGGGATCAATACATCTGCTTCTTTTGAAATCCAGGCAGAGCCATCTTCGATAACATAACCGGCCTCCTTAGCTTTCTTTTTATCAATGGTGCCATATTGATCGGTAATAGTAAGGAGAAAACGTGGATCTACACCATCTTTATGACTGAATGTATAGGACGTTTTATCTTCACGGTCCCAGCAGGCAACACAAGCCACCTTTCCACCTAGAATTTCTTTAAATCCAATAGCAGCATATTGAGCGACATTACCAAAGCCTTGAATAGCCGCCACAGATTTGCTCGGATCCATCTTCAAGTGTTTCATCGCTTCGCGGATACAATAAGTTACCCCAAAACCGGTTGCTTCAGTACGACCCTCTGATCCACCGCCGCCTAATGGCTTGCCAGTAAATACGCCGGGGGTATACTGACCAACCAATTTGGAATACTCATCCATCATCCAGTCCATCATCTGGGGTGTCGTGCCAACATCAGGAGCAGGGACATCTAAACGTGGTCCGATATTGCGCCACATTGCCTGCACCCAACCCCGACACAAACGTTCTTTTTCCCCAACGGATAACGTTGCCGGATCCACTATAATCCCACCTTTCCCGCCACCCAATGGAATATCTGCCACAGCGCATTTCCAGGTCATCCAAGTAGCTAAAGCCCGTACCGTATCGAGAGTTTCGTTAGGATGAAAGCGGATACCACCTTTATTTGGTCCACGAGCGTCATTATGTTGAACGCGATAACCCTGAAAAATGCGAGTTGATCCATCATCCATACGGACTGGGATGCGGAAAGAAAATTCGCGCATTGGCCAGCGGAGCATTTCTGCAATTACGGGATCAAGTTTAAGTTGTTTGGCAACTCCATCAAACTGAGCCTGCGCCATTTGAAAAGCATTGAGTTGTTCAGCCATCTGTCATCTCCTTAATTTAATAATCATGGTTTGTTAAGAAAATAAACGGGCACCCCGGTTTGGCGCCCGTTTTTATCCGAAGTTGATTGTCTGCATGGAGACCTGTTGGTCCATCCAATAAGAGCCTTTCCACTAGTATAGACGTATAGACTTCTTAACTTTATACCAACTCCATGTAATCGTCAAGTGATAAATTCAACACCTTTATATAGTGACATCTTTCACATTCCATATCATGCTTGTTGGTCATCTTTCAAACCATGTAAATACTTCTCTAATAACACCCTGACAATATGGGGGTTGGCTTTCCCGCCCGCTTTGCGCATCACCTGTCCAAACAGCCATTGGGAAATCGTCTCTTTCCCTTTTAGATACGCATCAATTTGGAGAGGATTTGCCTCACAAACCTCAATAACCCACCCTTGAATGATCTCTGCATCCGATACCTGCATTAGACCCATCGCCTGGATTAACTCTGCCGCTCTTTTCCCGCTCTGGATCATTTCACTCAGGATTACCTTTGCGCTAGCCTGATTAACTGTGCCTTTTTCCAACTCCTGAAGCAATTCCGCTAAAGCTGCTGCAGCCAGACGATTCGGACTAAAACCCGTCCCGGCTTGGTTGAATAATCCAAATAGCTCACCGCTAATCCAATTAGCAACCACCTTAGGAGAAAGCTCAGGTGCAATCCGAAGCACTTCTTCAAAATAATCCGCTACAGACCGTTCTTCGGTCAAGACTTCTGCATCGTAATCGCTTAAGCCATATTGCCATTGAAAGCGTCGTTGGCGATAAATGGGTAATTCCGGTAGATTACGCCGGATTTCTTCGATCCACTCTTTATCGAGGACCAAAGGAGGGAGATCTGGCTCTGGAAAATAACGGTAATCATGCGCCTCCTCTTTTGATCTTTGGGTTACCGTCACCCCCAATATGTCATCCCATCCCAAGGTCTCTTGGAGGACTTTTTCCCCTTTTTGCAACAGTTGGATCTGCCGTTCGATTTCATAGGCTACCGATCTCTCTAAAGCTCGAAAACTATTCAGATTCTTGATTTCTGTACGGGTTCCTAATTCCTTACAACCCGCTTCCTTAACGGACACATTCGGTTCAATGCGCAAAACCCCTTTTTGCAAATCTCCCGAATTCACTTCACAATAACGCAGTACATTACGTAAGGTCATGGCATACGCCCGCACCTCTTCTGCACTGCCCAAATCTGGTTCGGAAACGATCTCCAATAGTGGAACTCCAGCTCGATTCAAATCAACCAGAGAATAACTTTGCCCGTTCTGGTTGATATGGGTTAATTTACCGGTATCCTCTTCAAGATGTACCCGCCGAATACGAATAACTTTTTCGCCTTGAGAGGTTTTAATCACCAAACGCCCGTTTTGAGCCAACGGTTGTTCATATTGTGAAATCTGATATCCTTTTGGCAAGTCAGGATAAAAATAATTCTTTCTAGCGAAAATACTCACCGGAGCAATTTCACAATCCAGAGCTAAAGCTACCCGAACGCCTAATTCAACTGCAGCTTGATTGACCACTGGCAACACCCCTGGCATTCCCGCACAAACCGGACATACTGCGATATTGGGTTCTGCACTAGTCGAATCCACCACTTCACAGGAGCAAAACATCTTCGAACGGGTTGCCAGTTCGGCATGTACTTCTAAACCAATCACAGCTTCATATTGCTTCTTTGTCACCATGTCCCCATTATATCCGAAGTTGGGTGAGGTGTCTTCACTTGAAACATCCTCACCCCAATTTTAAATCATCCATACCGTTGCATAAATCTCTCTAATCGGTGTAATGCCTCTTCGATTTTTTCATACGCGGTGGCATAGGAACAACGCACAAAACCTTCTCCGCCTGCTCCAAAAGCGCTGCCTGGAATAACGGCTACCTTTTCTTCTTCAAGCAGTTTCTGGGCAAAAGTTTCATCATCCATCCCGGTCGCGGCAATGTTTGGAAAAGCATAAAACGCTCCATGTGGTTCAACCGTGGCTAACCCTAAACGGTTCAATCCTGAGACAATTAATGTCCTGCGCCGATTATATTCATCCCGCATTCGTTCAACTTCTGCAGCCCCGTTTCGAATTGCTTCTAATGCAGCGTCTTGGGCAATAGTGGGTGCCGACATAATGGTATATTGATGTACCCGTAACAACCCCTTTAATATCTCTGCCGGGGCAGCAGCAAAACCGATCCGCCAACCAGTCATGGCATAACTCTTTGAAAAACCACCTAGCAAAATCGTCCGTTGGAACATACCTGGTAGAGATGGAAAACAAACATGCTCCACTCCGTAGACCAATTGATCGTACAATTCATCAGAAACAACGATCAAATCATGTTTCTCTGCAATGCGGGCTATCTCCAGCAACGCTTCCCGGGTGGCAACTGCACCGGTTGGGTTATTCGGAAACCCCAATAATATCGCTTTTGTGCGCGGCGTTATGACCGCTTCAAGCCTTTGCGGGTTGACCTGAAAACCATCCGAAGCCAACGTTGGTAATTCGACAGCCACCCCGCCTGCTAGAATTACTTCCGCTTGATAGGCAACAAAGCAAGGGGTTGGAATAATAACCTCATCACCGGGATTTAATAAGGCGGTCATCGCCAGATAGAGCGCCTCAGATACTCCAACGGTGATGATGATCTCGTTAGCCGGATTGTACAAGACACCATAACGCTGAAAAAGGTGCTCCGAGAGGGCTTGGCGCAAGGAAAAACGTCCAGAGTTAGAGGTGTAATGGGTTTCTCCATTTTGCAGAGAACGAATGCCAGCAGCGATGATCGCGGGTGGTGTAGTGAAATCTGGTTCACCAATCCCTAATGAGATGACATCTTCCATAGTCGCAACAATGTCAAAAAACTTCCTGATTCCAGAGGGTTTCAACGTAACCACTCTTTGAGATAAGTATTTATTCTCCAATGCGTCTCCTTGTGATGAAATGGCTGATTGTGGTGCAGATGCTTGCGCGGATTTTATAACTGATTGATCAACCATTGGTCAAACAACTCCTTATAAAGCAAATCAAAAATAAAGCCTTCAGACGTGCTTACCCGAAAATATTTCCCGTCTGGGATACGTGCCTCTTGTAGAATTTGGGAAATCATCAATCGCTCGTTTTGCCACCAGATTGCGATAGGTCTTTCAGGATATTCATATTCCGAGTGGCATTCTACGAGCTCTTCCATTTCACTACCTCTTAGAAAGAGACATTGGTTTGATCGCCCGCGTTGATTACCCCGGCCCGACGCTTTATCTGTGCTTTCCGCCCCACTAATGAAGCCTCTAGGATAGCATCACTGACTTCAGCTGCTTCTGACAATATCGAATCACGGATGATGCTGCTCTGCACTTTACAATGCGCCCCCAAAGTCGTATAAGGTCCAATCACCGAGTTCTGGACTTCAGCAGTAGGATGAATGAAAACTGGCGGAATGACTACCACTCCGCTTCGCTTGAGAGCTTCGGTGCTATTATCCGATCCGTTGTCCAAGAGATATCGATTCGATTCAAGGAGGGTTTCTGGTGTGCCTGCATCAAGCCATACATCAACTTGGCGAACCGTCATTTTTAACCCACGCTCCAATAAGATGTTAATCGCATCTGCCAAGAAATATTCCCCATCAATCATAATGCCGCGTTGCATTTGCTCTTCAATAGCAGAAATCAAGCCATGGGAATCCTTAAAATAGTAAAAACCAACCACAGCCAGGTTATTGCGAATGTCATTTGGTTTTTCGATCAACCGGCTTACTAACCCATCCCCTCCCAACTCTACCACACCAAAACGTCTTGGATCTGGAACGGACTTGACCCAAGCAATCGCTTCTTCATGATTTTCCACAAGAAAGGATAAGTCAGTCTGAATTAATGTATCCGCAAAGATAATTAACATCGGGCCATTTAAATGCTGACGGGCTAGATAAATCGCATGCGACTGGCCGCGTGGATCTTCTTGGACAACATAATGAGCGGAGAGATTGGGATAATTCTCACTGATGTGCGCTTCAATTTGCTCACCAAGATAACCGACTATATTGATCAGTTCCAGTTGAAAACAATCGGGAATTCCAGCTATTGTATCTAATACATGATCTAATACTGTTTTTCCTGCAACCGTAACCAACTGTTTGGGTTTACTATAGGTTAATGGGCGCAAACGGGTGCCTAACCCAGCCATTGGAATAACGATTTTCAATGTTGTTTTTCCCATATTATCCTTTTTCCACCTAATTTAATTATACTCTCTTTTTCTATCGTCATAGTAAAACCCCAATTGGGTCTCTTTCAACGGATCGGCTATTATCCTACGGCGGTTCCATTCAATTGGTTTATTTTTTCCTCTACAAAGGCAATCACCGGTGAAAGGGATTCAACCTCCCAAATTAATTTGGTGCCAGCCGCCTGATAAAGTTGAATCACATTGGCAGTGCTGCCTAAGGATAATGCTTTGAGATAATCTCGAATTGCTCGGTCCGGATTTTCCAATGAATTCATCCAAATTTGTAAAGCACCGAGTTCCGCTAAACCGTATTCGATATAATAAAATGGATCCTCGTGAATATGCAACTTACGCTGCCAGCCAGTTTTCATTTCTTCCTCTAAACCGTTCCAATCCTCATGGATCATATACTTATTCCACAAAGCTGCCCAAGCAATGTCACACTCAGCCGGGTTTACCGCTAAATCCGGGTGCTCGTAAGCCCAATGTTGAAAAGCATCTACTACAGTCAGATAGGGTAAAAAGAGGAGAAAATTTTCCAGCCGTTCTGCTACTGCGCGGGCTGCTTCTTGAGTGGTATAAAAACCCCCATTCTCTCGAGTTAAATAAGGGCTACAAAGATATTCCATGGTTGTAGAGGCTACTTCCATAAACTCCAGATTTCGGGCATATTGCAAATGATATGGGAGTTTAAACTGCTCAAGAGCATGAAAAGCATGGCCGCTTTCATGGACGAGGGTTAAAACATCCTCATGGATCCCAACCGCATTCATAAATATAAAAGGGATTTTCGAATAGGGGAACTCGATACAATATCCACCCGGCGCTTTTCCCTTACGATTATCTAAGTCCAACAATTCTCGTTCAACTAGGAGACTAAAATATTCTCCAAGCTGGGGATGAACTTGTTGAAGCATCCGTCCACATCCATCCCGCAACTCATCTATGTTTTGAAAAGGCTGTAAAGGCGGTCGTCCCAGTGGGTCTGCTTGAATATCCCATGGACGAAGAGAAGGTACACCCATCGCCCTCCGTCTCCGATCACAAACTCGTTGGGCAGCTGGTAGAACCACCTTCTCGACAGCGGCATGGAAATGGAGACAATCTTCCACCGAATAATCAAGACGAACCAACTGCAGCCAACGATAAGCTCGGTAGTCCGCCATCCCCTTATTCAGCGCCATTTTTTCCCGAACTGTAAAAAATTCCGTCCAAAGTTCATTAATCTGTTGGCGATCTTCTAGCTGGCGCTCACTAGCAAGCCGCCAAGCCGCCTCTCGTTCATTGCGATCAGGGGATTGTAAAACCGTTTGCATTTGCTGTATGGTAAGTTCCTCCCCTTTCCATTTTACAGTTTGAGTAGAGAGGACTTCATCATATTGAGTGATCAACGCTTTTTCGCGACTTAATAACGATAGGTTTTCCTGGCAGTAAATACTTGCCTCGGCGCCTAAATTGCGCAATGGCACCTCCAATCCAGGCAAGGTATAACCTGATTCCAATAACCGTTCTTTCAATCGCTGGTCTGCCTGTTCCGATTCGGGAAAGATCTCTTCTAAATAGCGTTGATATTTTTCCCGCGCCGATCTATCTTCCGTATTACGCGTGGTTGCCACGTAGCAGTGGTTTTGTGCTTCCTCCAGCAAATTATGCCAATTAGTCCATTCCAATAACCAATCCGCGAGATTATGCTGATTAAGCGGTTGTTTAGCTAATCGGTCAAAATAAGGCGAGATATCGCGCCAATTCCAAGAATCAAATACGGTTTCTGGATGTAGGTTTTGATGGATCATCGAGGCTCCCTTGATTATCTTAAAAACGAAATACCCTAAATAAATTCTAAGCCGGAAATGAAAAAAAGTGTGGGCTTAGGCACGCTGAATTTGATCGGGGAACAAAGTGTGCCAACTGGTCGTCAATTGGTAAGCATGGGCGGCCTGGAAAAGGGTGCTTTCGGCAAAATGAGCGCCCATAAGTTGTATTCCAACCGGAAGCCCAGCCTGATCAAATCCAACCGGAATAGCCAATCCCGGTACGCCGGCTAAATTGGCTGGCAAGGTGAAAACATCCTCGAGGTACATTGCTAAAGGATCGTTACTATGCTCGCCAAAGCGAAACGCTGTTGTGGGGGCAACCGGCGCAGCGATGATGTCAACTTGGTCAAATGCCCTTTCAAAATCTCGTTTGATCAAGGTGCGCACTTTTTGGGCTTTCCCGTAATATGCGTCATAATAGCCAGCAGATAGGGCATAGGTTCCCAGCATAATCCTTCTTTTTACCTCAGCACCAAACTTTTCGCCGCGGGTGTGGTAATAAATATCCCACATCGCTTCGGCAGGGTTACGAGGTCCATAGCGAATGCCATCATAACGGGCAAGGTTTGCTGAGGCCTCTGCAGGAGCAATTAAATAATATACCGGCAGAGCATATTTTGTATGGGGCAAACTGATTTCGACAATCTGTGCACCTAACTCTTGAAAACGATCAATCGCAGCGCGAACAGACCGTTCAATTTCATTTTGTATCCCACTGACAAAATACTCCTTGGGTACTCCAACTCTTAGTCCTTTTAAACTTGGTTCATCAGATAAACGAACCTGCGGCACGGGTAAGTCAACAGTGGTTGCATCTAGTGCATCTGGACCGGAAACTAACCCAAACAAAAAAGCGACATCGGCAACGCTCTTCCCAAAAGCGCCTACCACATCCAGGGAAGAACCATAAGCGACTAACCCAAATCTCGAAACGCGTCCATAGGTCGGTTTTAACCCAGTCACCCCACAAAACGCCGCCGGTTGACGCACACTACCTCCGGTATCTGTTCCTAGGGCTAGCGGAGCGAAACGAGCTGCTACCGCTGCTGCGCTGCCTCCGCTTGACCCACCAGGGACATGCTCCACATTCCAGGGATTATGGGTCGCTCCATAAGCAGAATTCTCTGTGGAGGAGCCCATTGCAAATTCATCGGTATTGGTTTTCCCAATGATTATAGCGCCAGCTTCGAGCAGACGCCGAACGGCTGTGGCATGATAGGGAGGAATAAAGCCCTCCAAGATCCGGGAGCCACAAGTACAGGGCAGCCCCTTTACACAAAGAACATCTTTAACCGCTAAAGGAATTCCAATTAATGGCGGTAACGGTTCGGTAGGGTCTTTACGCCAGGCGGATATGCGCTGATCAGCTTGATCGGCTTGGGTTAAAGCCCGATCAGCATTTAGGTATAAAAAGGCATGCAGGCTTGGCTCATAAAGCTCAATGCGCGCGAGATATGCCTCAAGCAGCTCTCGGCTGGTGAATTCAGCAGAGCGCAACCCTTCGCGCACCTTGCTGAGCGTTAACAAGGTCAAATCGTCCATCATATCTAATTTACTGTTTATTCCAAAATTGGTGGTACTCGAAATTGATTATCTACCACATCCACAGCATTGCCTAATAGGTGTTCTCGTGGCAAAGAAGGACGCACTTCATCCACCCGTAAGGGACACTGCGAGGGGATAACCTGAAAGGTGGGCGGAATATCTTCGGTGACTACCTCTTGTAATTGCTGAAAATGATCCAAGATCGCAGACAATTGTTGGGAATAAAGCTGACGCTCCTCTTCATTAAGGTCTAAACGCGCTAAACGGGCAATATGATCTACTTGTTGTGGTGTAATGCTCATGACCAAATTATAACAAGAAAACTATAACAACGGGTAGACCAATCTCCGCTTCTAGTTCTTTTCATCCAGCAGCCAAGCCTGGGTATACCAGCGGATATATTGTTCGAGATGAGCTCCCCAATAAGCCTCATCATGAAAACCCTCATATAAATACCATTCATGGGGAAAATGTCTCTCAGTGAGCAAGCGCTCAAACCAGTACGTCCATTCCAACATTTCCGGGCGGTCATGACTGCCAATATCTACGAATATTTCCGGTCGGGCATTTACTGGTATCTGATCCAGCCACTTGGGGATCATCTGGACATCCCCAGCAAAGACAGCCAAAGAATGCGCACCGATTTCCGAAAACATTTCCCAATGCGATAACCCGAGATGAACAGCCCATCCCGCTCCGCGCGACAAACCTCCTATTGCCCGATGATCCCGATCGGCAACTGTGGGATATTTTTCGTCGATATAAGGGATTAATTGGTGGATCAGCACTGTACCGAATTGGTTTTGAGGTGGCGGATCCCATATTCGGTCACGAGGCATGACGATAATCAATGGCGGTATTTGATGCGCGGCGATCAACTTATCCGCTGTTTTGGTAATGCCTAACCTGACCCATTGATCATCCGTATAGCCCTGACCATGGATCAAATAGAGCACTGGATATCGTTCTTGAGGATGATCAGCGTAACAAGGTGGCAAATACACACGATAATCCATTGGCAGAGTCAAATTTTGAGAGCGGTATTGACCAAGGATAATCTTCCCCGGCTCTAGGCAAACACGGGTTGAAACAGGCGTCGATGAAGAGGCTATTGGTGATTTGCTGCCTATAGGACTAGGGATAGCAGTTGAATTCGCTCGGGGTGAATCTGTTGCCTCGCCGGCAATGATAGCTTTGTTCCTTTCCGACGGGATTATCCTAGAAGGAGCAGGCAATGTTGTTTTTAATGACCCACTCTGAGGAATCGGCTCCTTGCTTGTTTGATTAAAACACCCCCCCAAGGCAAGGGCAATAAAAACACAGAAGAGGATTCCAACGGGTTTGTTTTTCACAAACGCTATTTTACCGTTATTTGAATTTAGCCGCGTTGAACTTTGGTTTAAATACCACAATCCTAAACACCTAAATTGTTTCATCCCCCCTCGTGCAGGAATGGCTCAGCGTGGTTCTACAACAAAGCGGATAGCGGTGCGAACCTTGCCATCTATCTCAACGTCCACAAACTCCGGGACGATGACGATGTTGTAGCCATCTTCCAGCAGGTAATTTTTCGCTAGTGCAATAGCTTTTACTGCTTGGTTAATGGCGCTGGCACCGATTGCCTGCACTTCAGCGTGCTGGTGCTCTCGCACCACCCCGGCGATTGCACCCGCCACTGCAGCGGTGCGAGATTTGCCCGAGACCTTAATGATATCCATGGGCCTCCCTCCTCCCAATCGTGTTGTCTGGCCGGGTTAGCGATGAACATGCGTTACCGGGTCGATCGCTTATTCCTCTGGCTTTAATATTGTACAAGAAGTCAAGTTG
>DYKV01000064.1 GCA_020722415.1 Anaerolinea sp. | reverse complement strand
ACCAGCAAACAATCTGGCCAAACGGTTATTTCATATTGAGAATTGCTGAGAACCAGCATGGATGCTAGTATAATTTACGTATATGACAATGCTGACGCAAAAATTCTCAACCGAGAAATTTCTATTCTTTATAGCCGTTTTAGCGGCAGCTTTACTTCGCTTTACCAATCTAGGACAATTACCCCTCAATGATCAAGAAGCTCGCTTAGCCCTCCAATCTCTCCAGATTGCCCGTGGAAATATTCCCACCTTACTCAACCAACCACTGTTGATCCTCTTTAATAGCTTTCTCTTTTTCCTTTTCAGCAGCACCAACTTCCTAGCCCGCTTCCTCCCGGCGTTAAGTGGTACACTCCTGATTCTCCCTCTTTACTGGCTGCGGACACGCATTCATCCGAGAGTAATCCTCTTGCTCGCCTTTGCCTTCGCAATCGATCCGGGGTTAGTCTCGTTATCCCGCACACTCGACAGCACCATTCCAGCCTTGGCCCTGCTGTTCTTTACTACGACATTTTGGCTCAATAAAAAATATTCTTTTTCCGGTATTGCTGCCGCTTTACTCATCCTGTGCGGCTCAGCCGGAGTATTTGCGATTTTGACTTTTGGCTTGGCAACCCTTATCAGCCTGGGTTTTGAAAAGCAATTACAAATCCCTCATCCCGATCATCCCCTATTTGGTAACCAGAGGCAATTAACAGCCCAAATCAAGCCCTTTTTTATTTCTCTGGTTATTTCCCTACTCTTAGTCAGCACATGGTTTTTCCACATTCCCCAAGGGATAAGCACCTCTATCGGTGGGTTGGTAGATTTTTTCAAGGGTTGGACAACCGCATCATTCCTGCCAGCCGGTTGGATTATCCTTGCATTAGGGTTATACCAACCAATCGCAGTGGTTTTTGCTGCTATTGCTCTGCTTCATACCTATTTTTCTAAATCCGAACAGAACCAATCCGATGGATTTGAACGTTTCCTGAGCATTTGGTTTCTCATTGCCTTTCTATTGATTCTCATTTACCCAGATCGGCAAATTTCTGGATTAATCTGGGCGATCATACCGCTTTGGATAATTGCAGCTCGAGAAATAGATAAGCTGCTTTTCCCTCTCGAGCAACCCTCTCAAGTTCCTCTCTTACAAGGGATTATTGTGTTTTTCTTTTTGGTTCTCTTCGGATTGCAAGTAGCCGCCTATAGCCTGATCTTTCCCATAAACCGGCTCGATTGGGTCCATCTAGCAGCTATCCTGTCAACTTTATTGTTGATCGGCCTGGTATTCTGGTTGGTGAACATAGCCTGGACTCGCCGGGCAGCCTACCAGGGTTTAGCATTAGGATGGATCATGGCAATGCTGATCTTCACCTTAGCCGGCACATTTGGCAGCGCATTCAGCTTACCCCACAGCCAAATTTTTCGGCAAGAGCTGTGGCGATCGTATCCCCAGATTGGAGATACAGATCTACTGCTGAACACAATCCATGACCTTTCAAGCTGGAATAGCGGTAATGTAAATGACCTCGCCGTGACAATGGCAGTCGATTCACCAGCCTTGCAATGGCTGCTGCGCGGTCAACAATCGCTCACCATCCTCCCCGAAGAAAATGCCCTGGCAATCTTGGCTACCCAGGATCAGCCCCATCCAGCTTTGTTGATCACCCGCCAGGTGGCAGATAAACCGTCTGGAACCACTGCTTATCGCGGCTCAGATTTCAATTGGTGGATACCACCGCCCTGGTCGGCGAATGCCTTGCTCAATCCTTTGGATTGGATACTCTACCGGCGGGCAGCTTGGCAGCCTGAAACGATCCTCCTATGGGCACGCGGCGATCTTTTCCCTGGAGGTTTAGCTACATCCTCTGCTCAAAACGACCTTAATTCCAATCCATGATTTACCAATTTGCTACAAAAACCTTGATATCGAAATAAACATTATTAGAAATGAATGTAAATCTACCAAAAATCATCACCATTGACGGACCGGCTGCGTCGGGAAAATCAACCCTGGCGCGTAAGTTAGCCGATTATTTGGGTTATTTATTTTTCGATACCGGAGTGATGTATCGGGCTTTGACTTGGCTAGTATTACAAAAAAGGATAAACCTAGAAGATAAAACCAGCATATCAAAATTGGCTGAAACCGTTCTGATTGAAATTACACCTCCTTCTGTTCCAGATGGGCGGGCTTATGATGTGTGGGTCAACAATCAAGATATCACTTGGGCTATTCGGCAACCTGAAGTTGATCAAAATGTCTCACTGGTTTCGACCTATGAAGGCGTTCGCAAGGCATTGACAGAGCAGCAAAGACGAATTGGGTTGCGCGGCAATGTGGTCATGGTCGGCCGTGATATCGGGACTGTGGTCTTGCCTGAGGCACCGCTCAAAATATATCTGGATGCCTCACTCGAAGAGCGAGCCCGCCGTCGCTATCAGGAACTCCTCCAGCGCGGACAGAAAGTTGATTACGAACAAATTCTTAATATGATGCGTGAACGCGATCGTCTCGATTCAACCCGGACGATCGCGCCATTAAAACCGGCTCGGGATGCGATTCTGGTACAATCAGATGGAAAAGACATCCAAGCGGTCTTTCAAATAGTCCTAGATCTGGTTAAAAAAGCTTCTACCAGAAAATTGGAGAACTATGTTATTCAAAAATAAGCCGACTTATTCGGTTCCTTTCCCCAATCGAGTAGCCCGTATTATCCTGCGTCCCCTTTTTCGGTCGCTCTTTCACCTTTTTTCCCCGATCAGGATTTACGGCATTGAAAATATTCCATCCCGCGGGCCATATATTGTCGCCATCAATCATGTCTCTCTGTATGAGGCGCCTTTTATTGTTGCTTTTTGGCCAGTGGAGCTTGAGGCAATGGGTGCTTCCGATATATGGGATCGGAAAGGGCAGAATCTTTTAGTCCGCTTATATCATGGTATCCAGGTTCATCGTGGCGAGTATGATCGTGTGCTGGTTGATAAAGTTTTAGCGGTATTGAACAGCGGGCGCCCATTGTTGATTGCGCCCGAAGGCACCCGCAGCCACAAACCAGGCATGCAGCGCGCCTATCCAGGTATCGGTTATATAATAGAAAAAGCTAGAGCGCCGGTCATCCCGGTTGGGATTATTGGGACAACCGATGATTACTTACAAAATGCCCTTCATTTCAAACGCCCCACATTAGAAATGCATATCGGAAAATCCATCACCATCCCCGTTATCCAAGCCAAAGGGGAAGAACGCCGCAAATTGCGCCAACAAATTACGGATTTTGTGATGATGAAAATCGCTGAGTTGTTACCTCCTGAATACCGCGGTGTTTATGCTAATTTCTCTCTGCCATCCCTTGGAGGAAATGTATAAACATGCAAAATATTCGCTCGATTCAAAAAACAGCCCTTAATCCGCTAGGCAAAACAAAATACCAGCATGCCCAATGGGAAACCAGGCGACGGTTTTTACGATTTTTGTTACGCACTATTGGGATGACGATGCTGATCAAACTCGATGCAGTTGAGGGGTTAGATAATATCCCTCTCCATGGCCCTAGCATTCTCTACTTCAATCACATCGCTTTTGTCGATCCGATTGTGATTATTCACATCATGCCACGCTATATTGTGCCGCTAGCAAAAATAGAAGTCTATGATTACCCGGTAATCGGCATCTTTCCAAAATTATGGGGGGTTGTGCCAGTTCGAAGAGAGGAGTATGACCGGCGGGCAATAAGTCAAATATTAGATGTCCTAAAAGCTGGCGAGATGGTTCTAGTAGCGCCGGAAGGTACCCGACGTCCCTCCTTGACGCGCGCTAAAGAGGGCATTGCCTATTTGGCTGCCCGAGCCCAAGTACCCTTAATTCCAATTGCAGTGGAAGGAACAGTTGGTTTTCCTGCTTTTCGCTTATCGGCTCACTGGCGTAAGTCAGGTGCCCGCATTCGCATTGGTAAACCCTTTCGATATAAACTTCACATAACCCGTCCAGATCGCGAACAATTACGCCTTATGACCGATGAAGCAATGTACATCTTGGCTAGCTTACTGCCTGCAGAGTTACGCGGAGATTATAGCGATCTGTCACAAGCTAGCCAGTACACGATTGAATGGTTGAATAACGAATGAGAAGCTTGGCAAAGTTCGATCTTGCTAGTCAGATAAAGTAATCAGGCGACCGATGTCTCTCCTATTTTTTCTCTTCACCCTCCCGATGTATATCCGATTGCCTCAAAATCTCATCGCACGCCTATTGCTTGCCCTTGTGTGGATATTGTACCTCTTCATAATTGGGGTTCTATTTACAAAGTGGAAAAATTATCCCAGCCAATTAAACCCAAATGGACGGGTATTTATCCTATTTGGGTCTTTATTGGCTATCCTCTTTTCCATATTTTTTGGAGTTCGCTTTTCTGTAGCAAATTACGCTCTCCCCCCGCCTAATTTACCCATTGAAGGCAACACAAAAATTATCGCATTATTTGCTGCCATACCATGGATGATTGTTGGTGGAACAATGGGAGTCATTCCAGCCATGATCGTGGCATTCATTGGCTCGCTTGGGCTGATGGTTTACGCCACTCATGATCTTTTCACACCTCTCCATTTCACGTTATTTGCGCTACTGTTCAGTGTCGCAACCCACCAGCGCTATCGCACCACACCATATAAGTGGCTCAAACATCCCATTGTGATTTCCCTTCTACTCACTTCCTTCTCTTTTCTGCTCACCCTTTTCACAACTCCTTTTTTGGTTGATGGATCGCTAGCAACCCGTCTAGACTACACATTCACCAATTTACCTGACCTGATGCTTTCCACCGCGGTAATGCTTTTAATTGGAGGAATAATTTCCGAGGTAATCCTTTTAGTTTTTCCAACCCTTTGGGGAAGCCAGGGTGCCCTATTGCCATCTCCGGCTGAAAGAAGCCTAGAAGCACGCTTTTTCTACCTGTTTGCACCGACTACCATTATCCTCACCATTTTGCTAATGGCAGTTGTTTGGCAAACAGCAGAAAAGGCAGCCCGAAAGATGATCTATGACCGCCTGGCAAGCACCGCTCGAGTTAGCTGTGATGCAATCCCGTACTTCCTAGAAAGCGGACAGAGCATGCTTACCAAAATTAGCCAGGATCCACAATTCCTCTCCAATGATACCGTTCAAATCAACAAAGCGCTAGCGCAGTACACCCGTACGGTACCTTTTTTCACCGACCTATTTTTATTGAACCAACAAGGCGAACCAATCACCAGTTATCCAGCTACCAATTATGATCGGGCAAACACTTTAGTTGAAGAACAAATGGGCATCAAACTAGCCCTTAGCGGTGTACCCTTTCAAGTTTATTCTGCTCCTCCTAAACCAAATCACGACTCAGCCCAAGTATCCTTTATTACTAATATTAAAAACAGCAAAGGCGATATCGCGGCGGTATTAATCGGCAGAACAAATTTGAGCAATAATCCAATGACCGCACCTATTCTGGCTAATCTTCGGGCTCTCTCCAAAGATGGTGGAGAAGGAATTTTGCTCGATGAGAACGGATTGATCCTTTTTCACCCACGCGCAGATATGATCATGGATAAATATAGCGTGAACCTTGAGATAAGTGACCACCTTCAGGATGTTACCCATTCCGATGGTACACGCTGGCTTGTCTATGTCACCGAAGCTAGTGGTAGACCCTGGAAAATTGTTTTGTCCCTCCCGGCTAGTAAGGCGCAACAAATAGCCATCAACATCGCTACACCTATTTTATTAATCATCATACTCATTCTCCTTGGAGCGACGATTTACTTCCGCACCCAATTGAGAAAAATTATCAGCTCATTAGATTTGCTGGCTCAACAAGCCTCAGGAATAGCTTTAGGCCAACTTAACCGTCCAGTAGAACGACGCGGAGAGGATGAAGAAGGGCGGTTACGTGATGCTTTCGAAATGATGCGGATAAGCTTGAAAGCTCGTTTAGACGAGCTAAACCGCTTACTTTGGGTAAGCCAAGGAGTTGCTTCCAGCCTAGATTTAGGTCAGGCTGTTCACCCAGTGCTTGAATCAGCATTGTCAACTGGGGCTGCCTCCGCCCGAGTAGTGATCTTGCCAGGAGTATTACCCACTTTTGATCAGCAAGACAATCAAGCCATCTCTTTTGCCGATGGTTATTCTTCCCAAATTTACAGCGCTTTAGACAATCAAATCCTCACCGCCTGCCAACAACTCGACCGAATTGTATTAAATAATCCTTACCGGCCGCGTCTGTTCAAATACCCACCCAACGAGCCCGTACCAGAATCGCTGATAGCCGTTGCATTAAAACAAGAAAATGAATACTTCGGGGCGCTCTGGTTAGCTTTTGATATTGTCCATGTCTTCAGTGATGAGGAAATTCGGTTTATCAATACCATAGCCGGCCAAACCGCTCTGGCGATCTCCAATGCGCGCCATTACCTCCAAGCCGAAATTGGCAGAAAAAGATTAGAAGCCATTTTAGAATCTACCCCAGATCCAATTTTAGTGACCGATCAGAAGGGAGTAATCCAAATAGCGAACCCTGCCGCAATGCGTGCATTAACTGGTGGGAAAGAATATCTCAGTTCTGCCCGCCAGCTTCGCCTTCCACCTGCTTTACAAGAATTGATTCAGACAGCTGCCACAGAAACTCATTTTGCAGAACTTCCCTTACCTGATGGAAAAATCTATTCAGCCAGCGCTTCCTTGGTCTTTGCCGATAGCCGCCCGGTGAATCGAGTCTGTGTGCTGAAAGATATCACTTACTTTAAAGAATTAGATACGCTCAAATCTGAATTCGTCGCAAATGTTTCCCACGATTTACGTTCTCCGCTAACCTTAATGCGTGGTTATGCCACTATGCTGGAGATGGTCGGATCATTAAATGAGCAGCAAGTCAATTATGTTCGCAAGATTGCTACATCGGTTGAAAGCATGACCCGTCTGATCAATAACCTGCTTGATTTGGGACGGATTGAAGCCGGGGTAGGATTGCAAGTGGAACAGATTTCAGTTTACGAATTAATTCCCAAGGTGGTCGGCGATCTTCAATTACAAGCCACTCAAAAACGGATTAATTTAACTTATTCTTTAACAGCTGATAACCTCCCGCCCATCGAAGCTGATCAAGCTCTCCTCTATCAGGCATTACATAATTTGCTCGATAATGCCATTAAATTTACCGATGCAGGCGGAGAAGTAAAATTAACTGTTTACCTGAAAGACAGCCAACTCGTCTTTGCCGTACAAGATAATGGGATCGGGATTGCTCCGCTTGACCAACCGCGCTTATTTGAGAAATTTTATCGCGTCAAAAGACCTGATGGATTTCCGAGCGGTTCTGGTTTAGGACTGGCTATTGTCAAATCGGTTGCCGAACGACATAGAGGAAAAGTGTGGGTAGAAAGCCAGTTAGGGCGTGGTTCAATCTTCTTCCTAGCAATTCCTGTGCGCCAAACCGGTGAAAATGGCGAGGTCGTTTAATATTTGGCTCCCTCCTTTTTTTATCCACATCTGGATTTGTATGTTTGGCTGAGCTTGTTCGCTCAAGGGGTTGGCGTTGTCGTGGCTGTCATCCGATTATTCGTCGGCGAAGGTGTCAATAGCAAAAGTTTTTGATTTATGACCGATTGTAAACTTTGTGGGATCAGGTTCCTGGGCAAGTTAGTTAATGCAATCCAGTCCCGATTGGCTAAGCTTTGTTTGCCATCTTTCTCATATACTAATCCCCGCCAGCCATAAACCAACGCTTTCTGTTCTGCTTCGGCTGCCAAAATTTCAGCCTGGTTGAATTGCAAAATCGCATCGGAATTCCTCCCCGCATAGAAGAATGCCCTTGCCAAGGCAACATTATAGGCGAACCAGATATTTGATGCGCCGCTCGTTTTATATTGCAAGACCAATGCACGAACGCTCAATAAATCGTTGACAGCTTTCTGCCCTTCTTGTAATTCCAAATAAATACCACTTCGATACAGCGAAAAATCAGCCTCGTTTAGTTTATACATCTCCGCTTTTTCAAAAGCGTCTAATGCTTTTGCTACTGCTTGGGGGTGGATCATTCCACTTAGCCAAGCTTGCTCCAAGTCTTTTTCATTGCCGAACTCCGCCAAAGACCTCCCATAGAGATACCATGCTGACCCATCTTTTTTATTGTATTGTAGATAAACCCGCAATTTTTCCCGAGAAACTTCATAATCGTGATTAAGTAATGCTGCTTTTCCATAAATCAGGTAAGTTTCAAGGATAGTTTGATCGAGTTCATAAGCCTGCTGGGCGGCATCTTCCGCAACTTCAAATTCACTTTTCCGCATGGAAAGCTTGGCTTTTAATAAATAAGGAAGGGGTGATTCGGGGAGCAGGGATGTGAGCTTCTGAAGGTCATCCTCTGCCTCGTTCAATTGATTCTGGGAGAGATAAGTGTTTACCCGTTCAACGTATGCCTCGGCAAAATTGGGATCGAGTTGAATCGCTTTATTCAAATCTGCCAACCCCGCATCCATTTTCCCTTGGGCAATTTGAACACGAGCTAACCCTAAATAAGCCGGGGCAAAACCAGGATTGATCTGAACCGCATTTTGAAACATTGCCCACGCGTCCGGCAGGTTCCCCGCCAAGCGCTGAGATTCGGCTAAATAATAAGCAATATCTGCGGCGTTGCCCTCTACTTTAAATGCTTGTTCGAAAAAACCAATCGCTGATGTCCAATTCGATTGTTCATACGCTAGCATGCCGGCTCGATACGCTTCTGAAATGGGGTGAGGCGTGTTAATATAAATGGGGGTTGGGGTATACGTGGCTGGTAGCAGCATCCATAATGGAGTTGGTTTGTTTTCAAGATCGGCTTCTGATGTGGTCGGTTGAGCAATATATCCAATGTAAGTTGGAGTTGGAGTATAGGTGGGCGGCGGGCCTGGGGTTTTGGTCTTTTGGATCACAATCCGTTGGACTGGTTGAGTTGCTGTCAGCCTAAAACCGACAAAGAGAATAATGGAGAAAACAAATATCCCAAGAATAACGCTCAATATGAGCGAACTACTCCGCCGCCGATTCGCATTGGTAATTAAAGTTGGAGGAAGTTTTAGATCGGCAGTCCACTTCCTCCGCTCTGATGGTTTTATCAATACATCTTTCGGAACCGGTAATGCGCCTAAAAGCACTAATCCTTGTTTGGCTAATTCGTTTTGGGGGTCGTCCTTGAGAACCGTTTGTAAGCAATAAATTTTCTCGCGGCGATTTTGAACCGCTGCACTCATCCAGAGCCAATAGGTAGGATTTTGTTGATCTTGGCGGATTAAACGGGTTAATATATCTCGGGCGCGGTCAAATTTCTCCTGCTGGATCGCGTTGATTGCATCTTGAAGCATGCTTTCATTTGCCACCCAGAATCACCCTACGCCTAACCAATGCTTAATAACGGTACTGGAATGAAAACCAGAAAGAATATCAAAATTGCCAGCCAAGCAACTAGCTTACGAGCGGGATCAAGTTCTGTTATTTGATCCATTGGTTCAGCATATTGGCGCCCTAACGCAAAAATGAGAATCGCCCAAAGCCACCAACCATTCCAGTAAATACCGAGCACAAGCAATAAACCTAACACGATCGGTAATAAGCGAGGGGCTTTCTTCCCCAATAATACATAAATGACATGCCCGCCATCGAGTTGGCCGGCTGGGATTAAATTCAATGAAGTAACCAATAGACCTGCCCAACCAGCCCAAGCAACTGGATGAAGCATCACATCAATACCCCCCAAAGGATACGGTTTCCCAGTAAAGAGGTAGCGTAACCAATATATCCAAACTGGTGTATTTCCATAACTGGCTGGTTGGGGCAATAACCTACCAAAAACCACCCATTTGGCGAACAAATAAATGAGCGAGTTGCCTTCTAGTTGAATCCCAGTTCCCTGCTGCAAAGTTACTGGCAAAACACTTATTTTAGAGAGTGATAAGCCTAATATTAATATCGGTATCGCCACCGCCAAACCGGAGAGTGGTCCAGCTATCCCAATATCCAACAAAGTGCGTTTGTTCTTTGGCGGAGATTTCATATTGATAAATGCGCCAAGGGTGCCAAAAAGGCTGAACGGGAATGGGATAAAATATGGCAGGGTTACATTTTCACCATGGATACGCCCCGCTATATAGTGCCCAAACTCATGAGCAAGCAAGATGGCTAGCAAACTGCCCGCAAATGCTAAGCCGCCACCCAAACTGGATTGAATCAAGGGTAACCAATCCTTAAGTTGAGTAGGTGCGCTTAATACCGGCTGGTTACCCATTACATAAAAAACTCCGGCAATAATCACGCTGATTAAAGTTAATCCAAATAAGATGAGATTAATCGTCAGACGGGATTTTTTTATCTCTTGCACGCCGCGCACCAAGAAAATCACATGTTGTTCTCCATCTTTACGGAACAAGGGAGTGTAGCCCAGCGGTTTAAGGTTTTGAACTAACTGATCGTAGGCTTGTACGGAGTCAATAAATAACTTTCCCCGATAACGAACGCTATAGGGTTGTTTACCATCTCCTTGAGTTATATCGGAAATAGTCAAATATCGAGCAATTATGGATGTAAGAGAATCGACTTCAGAAAACATAACACCTCTCAGGCGGGAGTGGATGGGAGTCGAACCCACCGCGGCCCGCAACGCGACCCACCACCGGTTTTGAAGACCGGGGAGCCCACCGGGACTCAACCACTCCCAAATATAAGGATACTCGATTAAGGTTTTGTTGACAAGAGGAAATGAGGGTGTTGAAAAACCATAAAATTTAACACATTTAAGATATACTGGGTTCTAAATTGATCCCAAAACCGACACTATGGGCATTCTTTTATAGGTTATTCATTCGTTTTTCATATCTTTTCCTTCATTCTTTAGCCTAAT
>DYKV01000004.1 GCA_020722415.1 Anaerolinea sp. | reverse complement strand
TCCGGCACCAGCTCCGGCACCAGCTCCGGCACAGGCTCCGGCACAGGCTCCGGCAATTACAATATGCCAGCCTAAAAGCCGGCGGCAGCGAGAAAAAGAAGAGTACGAGCATGCTGCAATAAAATGGCTGGACCAGTATTTCCAGCCGTGCGGGTGGGACTTGGCTGGGGCACTTGCCTCGGTCAAGGCCAGTGCTGGTAAGATAGATATCGAAATTGCGCACGCTGTAGCGGCAGAGATATGCAAACGCAACCCAAACCTGGACACGGCTCACATTTACAGGGTCCTGGCTAGGGTCCTGGCTTGGGTAAAGATGAACGAGGGGGAAGCGGCTCGAGTTGCGTCAGCCCTAGCTGCTGACAAAACGCTATTTAATAAAGCCACCGAAATGCTTATGGGCTATGCCGAAAAGGACAGAGCCAAAGCATTCGCAGCTTCTGAGCCGCTGCGCAACAACCCAGCTACAAAAGAGCTGGGCCTGGCATTCATGGGCTGGTAATAAAAAAATTTTCACAGCAGGGTCTCGCTTAACGGCGGGGCCCTGCTCGAACTTCGCGAACGTGTAGAACTAAACTGGGACGTGCCATCATTTAAAGTTGGTGACATCTTCAAAGACGGTACTGAGGGCATAACTCCAGGTGTTAGAATAGCTCTAGAGGCTATTGTAACTAAATATCAGAGCCAGGTCAGTGTCTTTGAAGATGCCGGAGACACTGTTGAACTTAGGGCCGATATAATAAATCTGGCATCTCAAATCATACTAACTATATCTTATGAAAACACGGCTGTGTGCCTGAATTCCGGCCCTAGAACACCGGTGATTTGAAATTGAACTATAAAAACGAAGTATGGCAAGTGGGCCTGCCTTATTTTTTAGCATACATAATGCTATTTATAATTAAAGATTGTACGAAAGGAGTATGACGGCATGTCTTTTATAAAAACCGGAATGATAAACTCGATCCTGGAAAAGTCGCTGCAAAAGTAAGATTTCTGGATAAGGGTGGTCCTAGGCTACTAGCAACCAGTCTGACCCCTGACTATAGGAATGTGTATATTACTAAAAATTTGGAAGAGCAAGTCAGACAAGTAATGAGGAATAAAAGTGTGGCCAAAGCTTTTAAAGAATTGAATATTCCTCCACAGGGGTAAAATTTAACCCGTCTGGAAGTAAGGTGCATTCCGCAGCAATGCATAGGCATTTTGATCCTACAATTCGTACCAGGCCTAGTCATAATGAAGTAGAACAAATTCTGAGTATACTGCCAGGGAAGTCTACTAGTGCCGAAGATGATAAACTAAGAAGGACAGTAACAGAAGGTAAGATGTCTTTAGATGAAGCCATAACTAAATCTCCAACACGCATGGCCAATGCAATTCAGAGAATTGTAAAAGATGGGTTTGGTGAATATCAAGATAAAATAAATGCTGGTGCGGAGGCTCTTGTTAAAAATCCAAGTCTTATAACACCAGGAGTTAGGACTGTAATAGAAGGGCTTGGTATAGGAAGAAGCACTATAGACAAAGGTAATAGAAAAAGTACAGATAGCATTGAACTATTAGCCAACAGAATGCGACGTATTCAACAGGGCCTTACTGCATACGAAGGGAATATAGACGACATACAAGAAGTGTTTAAATATAACCCTGGACTTCATGATAGATTAGAAATATTAAATTTCCAGGGGGGCAAGTCCAGAAGAGGTGGCTAGGCATTTTGTTGAGAGCATGAAACCAAAATCCAACAGTCTGCCTCCTATGAAGTTAGGCCCTGATGAGATGGTTAGTATGTTTGATGTAGTAGATAAGGGAATTAATAGGGAAAACATATATAACGCCTTACAGCAGCACGGCTTCTCGCAGAAGGATGCCTTCAGATTGTTGCAAAACATAGATGATGAGCATATTATAAACGCCGCTATGAGGGATGCCGTAAAATTGCTAAAACAATCAAGAAATCAAGATACACCTGTGTGGCATAACGCTGCAGCCAACCCATTCATAGTCACGTCAGATAATTTTAAAGAAATACGACCTGGTATATGGGACAGGGCAGATGAGCTTATAAAGGCTAATGATCTGGCTGGCAAGGATGAACACCTGGAAAATATATTGAATATATTTCCATTGTAAAAACATAATAAACGCGGGCCCGGGTGACTAACTTCATCCGGGTATTTTTATGCCTAAAAACCCCTAAAATTCAGCTATAAGTATGGTAAGAGTGCCCTGTAAGGGGGAAAGAACTTGGCCCTAAAATTCGTCATATATTATGTCATAAGTATAATAGTTCTAAGAGATTTAAAGTTCAGCATTAGGAGTAATGGAAATGGGTATTTTCAAATCGATATTTACACCGTTTGTTCGTGGATATGTAGAAGCTAAGGAAACCTTGACCCAAGAGAAGGCTGACAGAGCGGCCCTTGAGGCCGCTCTGTCAGCAGCTATCGGGGTTGAGGAAGTACTTAACATTATAATGTCCGAGAAAAAACAAATGAAAGAAAAAATAGAGAAAAAACAAATGAGAGAAAAGCTTCTAAATCTGTAAACTCTAGAACGAAGCAGCCAATGGAGGTTGGCTGCCTTTTTTTAGCCTAAATGTGCTCATTTATTTAGCATACAAATTTTAGCGTATAAGCTGCTATAAGAATATGAAAGGAGGCACTATATGCATGATAAAATATATAAAAGTACTGCCGTTATTCACTAGCATTACATAGCACAAGCTTTTTAGCTATAAAATCTGTTATAAGGACAGTACTTATATTAGGAGGTTTTATTATGGAATTCCAATGCAAGCGCTGTCTGAGTATCGTAGTAAAAAAAGACGAAGAGTATTATTGCCAACATTGCAAAGAAAGTAAAACGCCTTTGCAAATCGAAGAAGCGCCTGAAATAGAGACTTACGACGAAGGAGATTAAATATGCAAAGCAACAATCTAAAAGTCTGTGTGAATTGTGGGTCTGTTCAAAATAAGAAAGCATCTAAATTAGAAGCTAAGAAACAAGGCCTGTGTCTGTGTGGCTACGATGATCCAGATAATATATGGCCAGAAGTCGAAAGCTTCGATGATGATATTTATACTGATGACGGGTACGACAGAGACTGTGAGTCTGACTATAGTGACGTAAGCTCGGAGGCATAACATGCTTGTAAATGCGGGTGAGATAAGAAATGTATTAGATGTGTCTGATCGTGATTTAAGCATGGCAGAGTGCTTTATGCAAGGCGCGATCTACGGCCATGTCAAGAATTTAGATAGGCCGTTTGCTGTTCGAGACTTAGTCGGCGGAGATAATTTTGATTGGACTGGGACGCCGCTGTCATGCCTGTATGACAAGCATATAAATAACGGAAAGACACATGAAGATGCGGTAACTCTTGCTGGTCGAGACTTGGGTTGGATTGTGAAAAAAGCTATTGCATAGAGACGGGAGAGTTTTACGTGCAAAAAGCACGGCCTAGTTAATACTTACACCTGGGTAAGAGACCCTAAAAATACGTAATTTTTATGCTATAAGCTAAGTATGTCAGTCGTAAGGACTTTTAGTATGGCACTTAAATAAGCTGCCACTAAAAGTCCGACTAGCAGCATTTCAATGCGCAGATTTCCTTGGCAGAAATCTTAGCTGCGCTATAAAAAACAAACTAAGCGAGGGTGCTCCCAAACTGCTTTTGCCGAGCTTGGCAAAACAAAATTAAAAGCTGCTTTCTAAAAAAAAGCCAGGCTTGAACGTATATAGGCGTTTTTCAAGTCTGAGACAGTGGCCCTGTCTTGTAAAAATAGGCTGTCATCTATATTTTTTAGCTCTAAAATGTTATAAGCGAAATGATTTATTATAGGGGAGGTTTTATGGACGATAATCGCCTGGATGTATTTGTATGTCTTAAGTGCCACCGAGTTTTTAATAAGATAAATTTATGTGGATGTGGCTGCCTGTCCGAGCAGTTTATACTAAGTAACTTGGGACATGATATCCCTATTTTTATGTCTGCAGTGAAAAGGCTCCGCCCGGACGTAAAATTATATTTCTCAGATGAGCATGAGTGTATTATCCCAGTTAGCTCAGATCCGTTCTGTGATTTTGTCATAAAAGACTTGTTCAAAACATGGCTGTCTGAAGATCAGATGTGCGAAAGGCAGCTGTCCTGTTTAAAATCTATAGAAGAGAATATAGAATTGCCTTAATTTATTTGCAATGGAAATTAGTGCTCTGGAATCAACCTGATAATTAAATAGAAAAAAAAAAGATCAGACCACCTCTCTGTCTCGGATGAGACATATTTTTTTCTCTTGACGAGGGGGGTTCTCATGCCTGAAATGAGTAAGATACATGCCTGTTTGGTCGACGCCAGAGATTTTGTAAATAATGCTATTAAAACTAATCAGCTGGATTTACTAAGTCTTTATCCAGAGAAGATCATACTGGCGTATGTTGCCATTGCTGCTGGGGTCTGAGGCTTAAAATTATCTTAATATTATCGGGTTATTATATCAGCCCCGGGGCGTAAAAGCCTCGGGGCGTAAAAACCTCGGGGTGTACTACCAAAATACCATACAGGAGAGTTTTTATGTCAGAAACAAAAGCAAAAACAAAAGTAAGGGCTGTTGCGGCTTCGGATCTTGGCCTGACCGGGGATGAAAGTCCGGAAGAAATAACCGAAGCCATAAAAAAATTTATCGAAAAAGAAGAGTCTGGCTCGGCAGAAGACCGTCTGGAAGGAAACAGGAAATTACTGACAGAGTTCTTAGTATACGTGTCATATCGGTTGATTGACTCTGGTATAATCAGCCGCACTAAGGAGAACAGTTACAAGCTTAATATTCTCGCGCAGCTGATTAATAACATCTATCGCGTCTGCAGTGACAGTCAAATAGGCCAGGAATGTGCAGATAAATTCATGTCTTGTGGTATCATAGGCAGAAACGATGAGCTGAGAAATACTGGACTGTTACTGGGCGCGTACTTTGAAAATATTTATAAAATAAAAAATGGCTGCCAATCATCCGATCTCGCAGCTATCACTAACAGCGAACTTATCTATTTCTCTGAGAGAATAGAGAACTTTCTGTCTAAGTACTCTCGGACTAGCAAAGATGGAAAGTGTGACATTGGCCACATAGTGTTTTCCTGCTTTTTTCAGCCGGTGTTAAATTTTCTTAAAAAAGAAGATGGTATTGACGGAATGGTCTGGAGCAACACCAGGGAGTTAATTATCGGCATGTCTACGGACCTGTCGGAGCGAATTGGGGAAAAGTGTTTAAGTATCTGGTGCAACAAAGATAATATAAAAGACTTTAGTCCTGATAATCTGATACATGAGTTAAACCAAGATGGTCTGGCAGCTATAAGGTCTTGTGTGTCCCAGTGTCTCGAAGACTTATCTGACGAGTTGGCAGTGTTCACCAATAATAACTCTGCTGAGATAATCGAAAATTTTACAAATAAAGCCGTAAACGAAATATCAAGATTTGGGACTTTACCCACCAGTCACGCCGTGCACAGAAGTACG
The DNA here is from genome assembly GCA_020722415.1 of Anaerolinea sp. Classification (GTDB taxonomy): domain Bacteria; phylum Chloroflexota; class Anaerolineae; order Anaerolineales; family UBA4823; genus UBA4823. The sequence continues at coordinate 43,866 of DYKV01000004.1, read as the reverse complement.
TTAGCCAGAATACAAAACATTCAGCACGATGTGATCGACGTTTTTGGTAGCACTGAGTCTATGTTCGATTTTCTAGCGGAAAACCTAGTCTCTTTCCTAAAGATACAGGGTATAGACGGGAGTATGAGTGAGTTTACTGAAAACCCTATTGGGGATGCGATAGAAGAATTCGTGCAAATTATTTCCAAAAATTTTCTGGAGTTCGCTCAGCAAAGTGTCGGTAATTTCGACATTAGTATAAACACGAACGCCGTGATCGCTGACTTGGAAAGTATGAAGAGACTACGTTCCAATTTCGTAGAAAAATGCGAAAAAGAATTTAAGCGCTTTGAGCTAAAAGGAGACTAAAAAGTTATGTTGTCAGGCAATACTGAAAAAAATATGCCCTCTTGCACCAAGTATACTGCTTACCGGGCAATAAAAGTGCTGCAGCATATTTTCCCGGATAATGACAGTAAATTCATAAAAGAGACCCATGATGCCATCATTTCAGAAATATACATTGCCAGCATGCTGATTTTCTTGTGCGATGGATTTCTAAATTCGGAAGATGATGCACACACTTCGGAACTAATAACAGAGCCTATGGCGGACGCGGTAGTCGACTTAATGGTTATGGTCGGCGTTGCTCGACTACAGTCCGGCCGGGACAAAATCAGTCCGGAGGTGGCTAGATTAATATTCTGGGACTGTGTAGGCCTTAGCTTTGTGGCTAAACTAAACCGAATGGATGGGACTGGTATAAAAATAGTGCAAGATAGTGGAGCTATCTTAAACGGAGTGATTAAGGCAGTTATGCCACTCGTTACTTTTGATGATTGGAAGCTGGGAAGTTCTAAGGCACTTTTCAAAATAAAAGTAAGCAAAGTCGTATCTGAAGTTGTGTCTGAATACATGAATATTCTCTTCACAGAGAAGATTCTGGACAACAGAACCTTGATAACAGATCTAATAAATAATGTTCGATCCGGCGGGAGCGTCGATACTCACATGGTTGTGTCTCTGGCAAACAGAGCTACGAGTAAGATACTTAAGTCCGGAGACAAAGAGACAGAAAAACTCCTAGCCACTGTGCCACTAATTATATCCTTGGGGTTTTCCACTCTAAAGGAGGAAATGAGCAGGCAGGTGAGGAATGGACTTAAAGTCTTATGTAGTACCCGAATCGAAGACAACTTTAAAAATCTCGTTGATTGTGACAACATAAGCGTAAAAGAGCTGGCTGCCAAAAAATATAAAGTGTTTGCGTGTGAATTTGAGAAAAGCAGCCTGGCTGAAGACAGTTTATTTCTCAGTAAAAACATCAAAGAAGACACTTCAATAATACAGTCCGCGACTCTGTCACAATTAAGCCGGGATGAAAATGACCTGATAAATGATTTTTATAAAAGTGTCTTTGATCCAGCCGTGAAGAAGTATGCATCCAGAAAAGAGCCCAGTAAGTATGTGTATAAACTAAGCGAGAATGATATTGAGCACATTATGGCATTGGGCAACCTGGGTCAAATCGAAGCAATAAAAGCAGTTGGAGAAGTCTTGTATATTGACAGTGGGTGCGACGATTGTGTGGCCGAAAGAGAACGGATGAATAGCGTTGAAGAAATTAAAATTTCCGAGCCCTCGCGGAAGTTTAACTAGGGAGGCTGGGCATTATGTGTTCTATGCTGCACTGCAAAAATCCCTATGGTCCTGTTACATGATCTAAACACGAAGATTATTTCGTACTTTAATTACCCCCGTATGGGGGTAAAATTTTTAGCTATAAAAAGATATTCGTAGCATTTTTGTATTTTATAATTATAAATGCCAAAAATCAGAATGTCTAAATTGCCAAATTTTCAGCATCACTCTGTGAGTATAGTATTTACGGCTGTTAACAGGGAACCTTTCTTGCAAAAGTGCTTGGTTAAGGGAAAGTAAAAAAACGGTTGTGTTACCCACTTGGCGTCAATAGAGGTGAGTTAGAGTAGACTAACAGTGAGTTTTGGCTTAACCATGCGCCTTTGCGATTCCTTAGTAAAATCAATGTATGGCGTACATAAAAACCCAAAGAAAATCTATTAGAGATATATAGTTAATATATAGATAAATAGATAATTATAATAAATAATAATAATAATAGTTTAAGTAAGTAAGTAAGTAGTAAAAAGGTAGTACAATTAAGGCACGTTACCCACCAATTTTACCAGTGATTATATATGCAAATTTTTGCTTTTTCTTTTTCTTTTTTGCCATATATATCCTGGTAAAAAAAAGTGGGTAACATTCAACAATTATTAATCCAAAATCCCTAATTCAGCCAGTTTAAATAGGATAATATGTACCCCTGTATATACAGCCAATCTCCGCGATTTTGCCCTGTCTGTAATTCACTGCTGATCTTAAGTGGGTAACATATTCAGATTTCACTATTGCACTGCAGCACAACACTCTGTATTGCATTTGTCTAATCAGCATAGTATACTGTCTGTATCATATTCCATGGGAGAAGAACGATGCCTAATAATTTTAAAGAAAAGCCCCAGACTCAGCCTCAGATACAAGCACAAGCACAGGCACAGACACAGCCTCAGCACGACATAACTGTCGGCAGCAGGGTCGATCTGCCAGAATCGCAGTCGGAGTCACCAGTGTCACCCACGCCTTTAAAAGATTTGGTTACTGCCAGATTAGACAAATCACAGATCGCTCTACTAGAATCGCTAAGAAAGCGCATTGTTGATGAGAACGCATTAGTTAAATTCATGTTTCAAGAAGACTCTGAATTCACTTTTGATATCAGCAAGCTCATATCAGTTTCAATTAGAATGATGAACTCCGAAGAACGGGAAGACGTAGACTCGTATTTATATGGCAAAGATCCGTTCGGGCTCTTCGTGAGTAAAGATCAGAAAGAGATCGATAGCCTGAAGGCATTACACCCAGACGCCAGTGCGTATGAAATACGAGACCTGTTTTTAAGAACATTCCCCAGAGACCTGGCTCAGCAGAGACATTCCAGAGTATCCCTGGCCGCCTGTCTGCTAAGACTAAATGGCAAGCCTCTTGGAAAAACCTTGTCTGAGCGCTTTTCAAACTTATCAAAGCTGCCTTTGATGACTTTGATTTCTATACAGACTGGTGTGGACATACTAGACCGGGCAATCAGACTAGAACTTTCTGACGAAGAGTCGTTAAAAAACTAATTCGGCGGCCTGTGAACGTAAGACTTTCCAGGCTGCTTGCCAGTAATTCAGACATAAGCAAAGTTTATAATATCAAAAACAAAGAATTCAGAAATTTGGCTTTGTTTTTTTATGATATGGGTCAGACTTTAAACGACAATTTAGGATTCAAATTAGCCATGCTATCTTCGGGAGTAGTCACTGGTGAGGGTGCCAGGAAGCTAATTTTAGAAGTGAGCAATATTATTAATCCAGAAAGCGAAGTTATTAACTCTCAATCTGAACGCAATTTACCAGTCTTGATGAAAGAGCTTGAAAATACTATAGTTACTTTTAATAAAGAATCATACCGACAGGCCAAAGCCGCTGCTGAAAGTGAAAAGATGAGAATATGAGCTATAACCCGGCGCAGAGTTTCATTGGTGCAGGCACTAACCCATATGACGTGCGTGGTTACGGACAGTTTGACAACGTCGCGTATGATAATTCTGCGTATGCAGACTACAGTAACTTTAATCAGATAACCCCTTTCAATGCCTGGACTAGGAAAAACATAACTGGTTACGGGGCTCCGCCTCCTGGTATGGGTATGCTGGAGTATCGTGATCGTATTGATGAGTTAGCCGGAAGATTCTCGTCCGGTGGTGCAATATCAGCATTAAATTTCGCACCTCCGGTACTTTCTACTTTTGCTAATGCCTCTTTCTTTTTCCCAGAAACTACCAGGGCGTTATTAAATGCTAGTGGCTTTGGTGGTGCTGCCGGCCTCACCGGCGCATTGGGGTCACTATCCTCAGCGGTATCTAGTGTCACCGGCGCTATGCTTTCCCCAGCTATGGTTGCTGGTGATTATTTTGTTGGGGCTCCTATCTCTAGCCTAATGTCAGGTGCCTTTGGTATTGTGGATGACCTTGGTGCCAAGTTTGGCATAAACAGTATGGGTACTGGAGCTGCCACTGGGGTCAAGAATCTGCTCACCAAAGTCCCATTTGGTATTGGAAGTTGGTTAGAGTCTAGTCTGGCTAATCCTGCTTTTGGGGCAAGTGCCGGAAAGCTAGGCAGCTTGACTGGATTTCTGGCTTCTGGAGCAGTAAAAGCACCTATAGCCCTTGCAGGCATGACCGGCAGCTTCATGGCTACGTCTGCATTGATAGATACTGGCATAGGCGCCATTATGAATTCCTCTGGCCTGATAATCAGTCAAGAAGAGGGTGAGATCAGTGACACTTTTAGGGCCTTATCAGATCGTGTCCTGGCAGGGTCTAGCGAATTTAAATCTAAGTCGTTTGCTAAAGATATTGCTCGGGAGATAAAAACCCGTGCTATGGATGATTATCGAGCTCGCGGAGTCATCGGCACGCTCGCCGACGCTGTCGGTATTCGTGACACTGGCTGGGCCGGCAGATTATTTACTGGCTGGTCTGTTTTAGAAAATATGCGGGATGAGACTGCCAAGTATGTCCTCATGGCAAGTTCTAACTTAGTCGGTAAGAGCAACTCGGCAGATGAATTTATTAAAAAAGCCGACGCCATGTATAGCGCAATTGCTAAGCTTGGTGAAGCCTTAGGCCAGACTACGACTAAGGCCATGGAGACTGCCACAGTTTTAAAATCTCAAGGCCTGTCAAGTCCTAGTGCTATTGGATCTGCCGGCAGTACTATCGGGACTACCTCAATCATGAGCGGCTATAGCACCAATCAAGTACTGGCTATAACTGGCGAGGCCACAGAAGCTTTTAGAGGCACTATTTACGGAGCCAATATGGGCTTTAACATGGCCAATAATGTAATCAGGCAGATGTCTCTTGGAGAAAGTATCATAGGCACTGATGCTTACGCCGACCTCATGTATACACTGAGAGGCAAAGACAGTGCTAACGTATTTGGCGTCCGCGCAATGTCGAATATCACTAATTCACGAGAATTTAAAGCCATGCTTATCGGTTCTATGTTTAAGAAAACCGATCGTGGCTTTGATTTTACCGGTAACATAGACAGCAATGCCATTATAAATGCTGCTAGCGGCAACTTTTTATCTAACGAGAGTTTGCTGGCTGATTTAAATAACACTTTCGCATCCATGTCAGGCGAGGCCCGTCGAGAGGCCGAAGTCCGAATGTCAGAATTCACTAGAAATATGTCTTTTGGTGACATTAAGCGTGTATTCTCGGCAGTATCTAAAATGCGCGGTTACTCTTCTGACACAGAGGCCTACGAGAATATTTTCCGAGGCTATGGCCTTGATCCAATGGCAGCCAATAATATGGCGAAGATATTCGGAGCTGATACTGGATACCAGCAGGGCCTGTTTTCATTCTTTAACGAACAGAAACGAAGCCTGGATAGCTATATATCCGGGGAAGACTATAAATCATCATTTGGAAAGTATTTCTTTGATGTATCTGGTATAGCTAAGGGCTACACGCCGTTAGTTGAAGCTGCAGGTATGACCGGTTCATTGGCTGGGCTTGGGGCCGCACTTAACCCATATGTGGCCATAGCAGGTGGTGTGATAGGCCTTGGCGCTGCTGCATACTCTAACCGAGAATATTTATCGTCTATTGGTGGTGGGGACGCTCTCATAGGCGCGGGAGTATACGGAGCAAAGACTCTTATGCCTGCCGCCGCCGTGTTGGGCATTGGAAAACTAGCATCTTCAGAATTCTTAGCTTCTGTGGCTACATCAAGGAGTATGGCCCTGCTTGCCAGTGGGCAGACTAGCAATGCGATTGGCCTTTCAGGGTACGCCAGAGCAGGAGCGCAGGCGATCGGGAGAATAGTAGCACCGATAACAAGTATGTTTGTTGGTGGAGAGCTCGGTAACTACGCGGGGGAGTATGCTGGGGAATATGTTGGTAAGACAGGCTGGTCTGATTGGAGCAAAGCCGCCGATGTCGCAGCCTCTATAGGCGTTGGTGCAGGGACTGGTGCTGCCTCTACATGGTTATTGTCATCAATATTGGCTGGAACTACAATGCCGTTTCTCGCTCCGGTTGTTGGCGCGGGGGCCATTCTTGCTGGTGGGTATGCATTATACAACTCTCTGGAAAGAAACTATCTGTCAGACGAGGCCAGATACGGTGACATAAAGTCAGCGTTAGATGATAGTATGGCTTTGAGTATGGGTGTCTCTCGTTTGCGTCAGACTAACTTAGGTGCGTACAACACTTTACTGAGCAGCGATTACTTAAAAAACAGCAAATACATAGACCGTCAAAAAGACATAGTTTCTGCAGCATCTGACATAGACAAAGACCCTGTCTTATCTCAAGATTTGATATCGACTGCTAGACGCCTTACTATCTCATCGGTAACTGGCGAAGCTGATATTTTAGGATATGATAAAAGATTCGGGTCAATCGTGCAGGATTTAAGTGCTGCAGGCGGAAAAGTAGACTTGTCGGATAAGCTTGGAAATAAATTCAAAGAGCTTAGATACGCCATGAACTATATGCCGAGATCTGTGCAAAACAAGATTCTAGGCCAGTTACGTGGTGCCGGCTTGGATACGACTAAATTTTCAGGATCTGGCGGGACGACACTATTCACTGGCGATGAGTTCTTTAAGAACAGCTATGATAGTGTTCTAGCAAAAGACCTCAAAGAAGTGGCCGAAAGACAGAAGTCTGGTATAGAAAGCATAAATAAAATCTTAAAAAGCGATTTTTCAGTCTCCGATCCTGAAGGAAATAAATACATAAACGCCAGTAATGCAGCTGACGTGTATGGCTTCCTAATAGATATGGAGGGCGGCGTCAGTGACGGGGATATAGCCAAACGCCTTTATGGCAATGATAAATTACAAAGTTTATGGGCTGTGCTAAGTGAGAAACCGGATAAAATCTCCGGCTTAAGGAAAGCTGTGGGAGATTTTCTATCTACGTCGGATGTCGGCGTCATAGGCGCATCTATAGAGACGTTGCTAAAGTCAAAAAGCGATGTTCTTGGTGGGAAGTCTCTCGATGTGACCAGGGAGTATCTAAATTATACTTTATTAAGTGGCGGGAAGTCTGAGTTATCTGATAGCACTAGAAAGGCTAAGGCAGACGGCTTCAAAGATGTAAATGATCCTAGTGTCAAGCGCGCCTTGGTCAATATATCTGCTGCTGAAGACTACGTCCGTGGCTTCATGCAGCATAAATCAGCCGAAGAACTCCGGCCTTTAATTGGTAAAATGGATTATGCCACACGAGAAGCAGTTAAATCTCAGCTGGAAAATCTAAAGCCCGGCAAAGAATTTGGTGTAATGGCAGATATATCCAGACAAGTTTACATGAGCATGTCTGAAAGTATGAAGGCCATGACGGCCGAACAGCTGGCTCAAAAAAATAACGCCATACTAGACAAACTGGCGACTGCTATTGAAACTCTTAATGCTAAATTAGGCCCTCCCGGAAGTCCGCCTGTACTGCACGGACCAACAAAAGGTGTAAATGGCGTGGATCCCGCGGAAACACCACAAGACACCGCCCGTCGTAAACCGCGGCCTACGTAACTAAGGAGATGCTATGCCGAACGTTGTAAAAAAAGATAAATATGGTAACCGGATATATATCACTTTACCGGATACACCGATAAAGCTCGGCACTGATTCAGCAGAAGTTTACGATGCCAAGCTGCAGGCTTATCAAACCGAGATATCAAAACAGATAAAAATAGAAATAGCTAAGTCTAATGCTGCCCATGAAGCTAAATTAAAGCAGAAAGAATTAGACAATGCTCTCACGCCGATCGCAGTTACACGTTCTCCCGCCAAAGATATGCCGAGCAAAGTCACGCCGCCTGATAATAAAAACGGCAGTATAAATAATCCGCCGGCCAAAGTCAACGAGCAGACGGTTAGTTACACCGACAGAAAGCTTATAGACCTAAGAAAACCGCCATATAATAATTATTTTAAATTCACAAGCACACCAAGCGCTGAGTCTGGAACTACGGGATACTACCTAGATGAAGCTTTCGCTAATAATCTAATTAATACTGCCAAAGTTAAGAACATAGAAAAATATATAGTAAATACGGCATACCGAGCCGACGGCGCCTTAGCGTATGATGGTACGTCACATCTAACAGGGCAGGCTATAGATTTAGATGGGGTCATATACAAAGGCGAGAAGGCCGCTAATGAGAGCGACTTGGACGCACACAAACGCCTGACCAAAGGCGAACGCTTCGCAGATAAGGGCGAGAAGACCCGCCGAATGGTAGATTTCCACCAAAAAATTAAAGATGGAAGCACAGGACTTGTGTCCGGAATCGAGGCATTTAACGACCCGAACGAACCTATGCACATACACGCAGTGGACAATCTTGCACTTGGAAAGAACTCTAAGACTGAAATTGCTAAAACAGAAACTGCGGCCAGAAAGCTATTCAAGGCCCAGAAAGAAGCCAAGTCTAAAGACGTATACGGCGCAACTATTACAGATAATCCTGATATTATCTTTGCCCCAAGCGCTCTTCCGGATGGTACAGGGACAGTAGTCAGAGTCGGCCCAGACGTGGGTAACCAGGCACGTGGTGCTGGCGGAGGCACTTTGGATTCTTATTACTCTGATCTAACTGGGGGCCTGTCTGACAATAAGACTAAGTCTGAGTGGCAGTCTATGCTGCCTAGTCAGATAAGCCTAAACGATCTTACAGGGCAAACTCCTCCAAGATCAGTGTCTATCTCCCCATCACAGATAAATAATTTAAGTAGCGTTTCCGATAGCGAGATGCGTGCGGGAGCTTATTTAGAGAACAAAATTCTAAAAAACGTATACGATAAAAAGCACCCGTATGGCCTGGCAGAAAAACAAGACGGCCCTCCAGCATCGATAAAGCTTGTGTTAGACAAATTATTCGAGAACACTCGCAGCACTGCTGCCAAAAATGCCTGGACTAAGTTAGAACAATCGTCAGTAACTTACATAGACTGTTTTTTCGTAGAGCGCATGACTAATGTCTCTGAAGAGCGCTATCAAATTATGCAGAGCATCTCTGACGAATATAAAATTTATTTCTCAGGTAAGCGCCCGCAGGTTACAAGCATACAGGGGCGATTGCTAAACACATATAATCAGCAATGGTTGTATGATTTCGAGTATTTTTATGACAATTATCTTAGGGGCAGCAAGGCTGTCGAGAACAAAACACGTGCATTTTTAACTATTGCCGACAAAATTTACGAGGTCTTAATTTTAAAATTCTCTATAGATGGGAACAGCGTTTTCGACAATAACGCTGTGTTTTCCGTAGATTTTATAACACTTCAGTACACTTACACAGGCAACTACAAAAATCCGTTAGAACGCAGTAATAAAAAAATAAGCAACACGCCGGCAAGTTCTTCGAATACACAGACAGAGTATGACGAACCCACTCAGAAGATCAGTGACAAGTTTGATGAGAGCAGCACTACGCAGAACCAGGCATACCGTGGGACAAGTACCAACGAGGGTAGCATAGAACCAGGATCAGTTCAAAATATGGGAGATGCGAGCTTGAAAGAGATACAGACTAACGGCAGCACTAAGCTCCCGATTAACAAGTATCCTCAAACTCTAGACGGCCCTATCCCGGACACATATAATCCAGACTATGTCAATAATTCTGGCAAAAAGTCTAGTCGAGACGCGCTAAAAAAGAGCCCATACGCAGAGAAAACCAAGCAGGTATTATTAGATAGAAATCGTATAAATAACATAGATGAGAGTAAGCTTTCGAAAGCTTCACAGCCAAAGACTGGTAAGCGAGACTTTGTTTCCGACCTAGATAGCTTCAATAATAAATTCCAGTCTGACATCGACAGCTTTACGTCGGCTCTAAACGATAATTCTGGAAAGTACTCAGCCACACAAGCAGTTACGAACCTAAAAGACTTGAAAGGCATAAACAGCTATAAAGCCGGGGAGAAAATCGGCGGATTAATAAACACTGCGACAGAGGCGCAGGCTATGGCAGGTAACTTAGTCATGATGAGTGACTTGCAAAAGACAATGACAGGCAAGGGCGTTCCTGGGACCGAGCTCTTAAGAGGCATATCTAAGACTCCGATAGATAAGCAGAAAATAACTAAAGCAGCTAACGATGCGGGTCGGGTAGTAAATCAAATTACGAGCACGGTAAAAAAATACGATCCTGTCGTGAAAGACTTATCCAAAGACATAAAAAATATTTTTGATAATAAATAAAGGTGATGAGTTATGAATGTTGTTTCCGATGGTTTTGAGTTTAAGCTTTACTTAGAAGGCATCCAGACGCCTTTTGTGTCGGCCAGGCTCACATACCAGGGCGCAGATGCCACGGCAGCCATTCAGATGTTCCCGAGTACGAATTTTAAAAACATAAAAACCAGCACGCTAGTACACATATTTTTTAAGCAATCCGGAATTGTTGGTTCAGATCCAGAACATCAAGGTGCAGGGAACTTTAAGCTTCTATTTACTGGCTATGTTGCCGGCAAGGCTATAGCACAGTCTGGGGGTGACCGGGGCTATACGCTTGTATGCCATAATAGATTTGGACTGCTAAAATCAATTATGCTCGGTTCAGTTTTTTCCAGAGATTTTGTGGGAGAGTTAAACAGAATAGTGACTAAGACGGCCGTTAGGGCAGCAACTGTGGATGACACCAGAGCCGGGGGGACCGGTCTGGCCGGTATTTTTAACCCTAGTCAAGTACCTGGGGAAGTGGCCGAAGAATCAATCCCGGAAAAAGCCCCGTATTTTCAGGATTTAAACGAAAAAAAAGTAGCATCTGGCTCTGCTGAAGATGGCGTCATAACTACAGAGACTAATTCGTCAGCTAATCCGGCGACACCGGCATCTAACGATGTGACTACGCCGAAGCCTGCCAAAAAACAGATCGTCAGATCTTTGGAAAATCCAAACATCTTAAAAGATGGACTAGATGCCATCATAAAAGATGCATGTCAATCCTCTAGCCCAGTCTACCAGGTCGCGTACTCACACCGACTTAAGCTAGACAGATATATAAACGAATTTCCGGCTACATGGGCCAATTATATAGCTCAGGATGATGCAAAGCGCAATAAAATGCATAAATACGTCAGCCAAGTTATAAATCAAACCATGAGCAGTGTATCTCAGTTAAGCAGCTTGGCAAGTGTGCTGCTTAACTTATTTAATTCAGAGTGTTGGGAGATACCTGGCTTATTCGAGGGAGGTATGTTAATACAGCCCGTGTACATGGCCAGCGACATCCCAACATGCAATATGCTCTTCCCCTCAGAGATAATCTCGATTAATTTTACTGACATGGACGGTAATAAAATAACTCGCCTGATTACTAAGGCCGAAGACGGATATATTCCGTCAGACCAAGTCCCCCAGAGCAGTCAGAATAGCACTAAACAAATAAGTGTTGCTTTGGTGTCAGCATACCCCCCAGTATTTAACATAAGGGACGTCACTGTTCCTCAGGACAAAAAGACTAGCTTAAATAAGATGCAGACTCTGCTAATAGAAGGCGAAGAGTATACTGGGCCGAGAACTTTAGTCACAGCCCCTAGTCCGGATTATGCAATCGTGTCGTCTGATCAGGCGTCACAGTACGATTTAACTGAACAGCAATTTTATTTAATAAAAGACGTTCACAAAAACATGTCCGCGCAACTGAAATTCTCTTATAATTTAATTCCTGGCCAAAAGGCTGTTTTATTTGACAAATACACACCATTAGTTGGCAAAATCACTTCGATTACACATGACATTTCCGCTGCCAGTGTCAGCACCTCGGTAAACTTTTCTCAAGTAGAATATCTAGACGACATAGTTTTAAGACATCCACATTGGTACGACGCTAGCTACAAGCCAGAAAACATAGATAGCATATATGCTGCGTATTTCGGCTGTCACAGCATGTCTAGTAGCGCGGGCATGCCTGGTAAAATAAAAGAAGCGTATAAGTACTTATACGAAAAATATTTAACCTGCGAACTTAAGTCTTACATGGCAGCAAAATTAACCCAGAGATTTTTTGAAACCGAGGCGTCTGTGTTTAAAATGCTGGGGGTTAGTAACACGCAAGCTACTTCGGACAAAGGCGTGCTTATATACACCGGACAACTACTTGATAATTATAGATTTTCAGGCTATACTTTAGACATGAGTCCGACTACAATAGAGTCAGATAGGCAGCTGCCGGTCTTAGAGTATGTCAAGACGATTTACGGCGTAATTGGGGACAGTTACGATTGATAAGTTAAGGAGAACAAAAATGCACATAATGGAAAAACTAGCTCATGACGTGAATGTGCGGGCGACCGGGAAGATAGCTCTGTCTGGGCGGGAAAAAGCACTACTGGCCACGCTGGGCCTGACAGGCTTGGCCATTCCTACAATAGCATCAACCGCTAGAAACGCAGGCACTATTACTGGACTCAGCCCAGTCGCCCCGTCTGTTAGAGATAACGTACTTGGGCAGACTACCTTTGCTAACACCAAGGCCGACGAGTACAACAATGACTTACAGCGCGATCAAAACCGAAATAAAACTCTACTAGATGTGCTGGATCCCAGACCTGCTGTCGATTTTCGCAGAAGAAACAAACAGCTATCAAGGCTTATGAACGCAGTCAGATAGGGGGATGCCGTTGACTAGTTTACAGCAAGCAAGCCTAGACTTGGCTAGGCTAAACCCCAAGAAGTTTCTTGAAAGTCGCGGGTTAGATTATTTCAGCCATCCGTCGAATGTTCTGATTTCCGCCGTAAGAGGTTTGTCAGGCAGGCTCAACCCAGCCTCTACGGAGATAAATAGTATCCTCACGGAGGTGAGAGAGTCCGCTTTGGCAGCTAGAGCAGGAGGTCGCCCGATGCCCCAGTGGAAGCGGTGAAATCTTACAGGTGATAACGAAGTACTGGTTAACCTGGCAAATCCGGGCCAAAATGTTCCTGTGAGATGGGACTACCCTAGCGGGTCTCTCGATGACGACGTGAGAAGAGCTTTTTGGAACGAGATTGCCGATGATGGGGTTATAAATGGAGTTGGTTATTACAAATGACGGATTACAATAAGGATTTGCAGCTGTGGCAGACCTGGAAGGCTGATAAGACTGATCAAAACTTGGAAGCCTTAGTTAAACAAGTCAACCCAATTATACAAACTCAAGTTAATAAGCTCAGTACGAATAATATTCCAAGATCTGCGTTAGAGGCGCATGCCATAAATTTAGCAATAAACAGTTTCGATAGCTACGATCCTAACAAAACACAGTTAAATACGTATCTAACTTGGCAATTAAAGCCCCTAAATCGATACGTTTACAAGCATCAGAATATTGGAAAAATACCCGAGAGTCGCATCGTTTATATCGGGGCAGTTAACCGTGCTAAAACAGAGCTTTCTGAAAAATTTGGCAGGCCGGCAACTGAAACAGAAATAGCAGATCATACTGGCATCCCCGTCTCTGATGTTAAATTGCTAATGCAAGAAAATCGACAGGACTTGGCATCTGGCTTTCATAGGGATGATTTTTACCGAAGCTACACGACTTACGACGATACACTTTGGCTCTTATGGGGCGAGCTAGAAGGCCGCGATCGGGAGATCTTAGAGTATCTATATGGCATGAACGGTAAAGAGACTCTAGGCCCCGGTGACATTGCAGTTAAACTAAATATTAGTCCTAGTAGAATTTCGCAGCTTAAAAATCGCATAGCCGATAAATTACTAAGATATCGCTTGGAAAGCGGAAAGATGTATTAATAATGTTACGTGAAAAACTTGCAAATAGTGTGAACAAACTGGCCGCGGAAAAGCAGGCCATTTCTCTAAAATATAAACTAGACGCGTACAGAAACGCCATGACCAACGCTGGAAGACTCACACCATTCGGGGTTAAAGGGCGAGTGTCTCCTACCCCAGAGCACATAGCCGTCATGGATAAATACAATAAAATTATGGCTAGATCGTTAGATCCTGCTAATAAAAATTATATGGCAGCCATCCAAGAGGCTAAAATGCTGGAAGACAGCATTATCCGTGGTACCGGTGCTAACCGACCTGAACTCGGCCAATTAAGTTACTTTCTTCGCGGCGGCTCGGTCCCGTCGTGGCTAGGTTCTATGTCCCCGGAAGCTGGTGCCGGACTTACAACTTTAATTCCGAATATTGCACCGGCGCCGTCAGAGAGTTTCGCACGTGTATTCAGAGCAAATGGCAATCGAAGAGTGAATCCATATAAACTAAAAGCTATGGCCTAGGTCCTATTTTGGCAAAAAAGAAAAATAAAAATAAAAAATCAGACCCAGATGCCCCTAGGATACGCGGATGTCTGTCATGTAATCGCTGGCATGCTTTTGTTAAAAAAATATGGGAAGACAGCCATGAGCTTTGTCCAGAAGACACATGTCAGGCGTTAATTAACTGCGAGACTATCCCTGAGCCCATCGAGGACGGCGATTAGAAATTTATTGCTTACTTCGGTAAAGTCTTCTATCAAGTGATTGCCTTTTAGGCCCCTGAATGCTATCTGATGCCAGACGCTTCCAGGTTTTATATTCCTCACAATACTCTCCCTGGTGCTTAACTCAGAGAACTCAGCTATTTTTTCATCGAGAAAGTCTGTCAATGCTCTTAACTCTAGTGGATCTGAGACACTATTGCCCAAGATTATTTTTCTAAGTCCGACTTTACAGGCCTCCTCACATTTGGTGTAATTCCTGGCGTTTATGTCCTCGTCGTATTTTAGTATGCCGAAGTATTCACTAATGCTAGGTATGATAAACCCAAAGTGCATCAGATTTATTTTTTCGCTTATTAGGGGCTTGCCAAATTTTTTTAAGTAATCTAAGTGTGCAGATATGATAATATTCTGCAACTTGCTTTTACTTATTTTGGCATTTTTTTCTTTGCTTTTCTTGAGAATATAATTGGCGATAGCCATGCTTAGATAAGACATATCACACCCGCATGCTGGCATCAAAATAAAATCTACTTGTATGCCCGGCTTCATTTTCAACTAGAGTTTCTATTATTATCTCGCCGGTGATAAAGCTTATGTCTATGTTTAATAGCGTTAGTTTTTTTAGTCGCTCGTCGATAGTGATGAGCTTGTCGACCTGTTCTTTTAAGATCTGCTCTTCAGTGGTTCTGACTATGTAGGCTATGTCTGCATTTAGCCTGGGGATATCTCGTTTGTTTAAGCTTCGTCCGGCCAAGCTTAATATATTGCCGCCGTACTCAGGTCTTAAATAATCTTGCCCGGAAGTAGTCAGGATCGTCTTAGCTGCTAATTGCACTAAAAGTTCGATACCTTTATTTTTGGCTGGCAATAAGTTAAGTCCCCAGGTTACTCGTCTAGTAGTTTCGTCTATGCGCAAGATATTTAAGTCTGGCATTTTATTTATCTATCCCCCGTAGCCTTTATGTATTTTTCCAACGTAAGCTGCATCGGGACGATTTCGTTTTCGATAATCGAATCCAACCCCTGCACTGCCATAGATTTCTGAAGATCCGTGTCACACGTCACACTAGTCTGGATTTCACGTTCGTGCTCGCCGGAAACAAATCCAAGTATAGAATTTAGTAACCCTGCCTGTGTGTTTGTGATTTTATCATCTTTCATGGCTTTGCTTATGGCTTCTTGGCAAACGCCAATCTTAGTTAAAAGCATCGGGTTATCAAAGACTTTTTTAAAAGTACTGACGTTGCCTAACGCAAGCATTTTTACTGGTGTGGGGGCTACTTTTTTAAGAGCATCTACAGCCGTAGCTGCAGCTACACTTGTGCTTTTACTAAAGCCTGTGAGACCATTTATAAAATTTGTTGTATGGCTCGTGATCGTATCACCCTTAGTTCCGATTCTAGTCGCGATGTCTATTATGTCTTGGGATTTTGGCCGACGCTTGGCGTTTGTCAAAGTCAGCGGCATTAGTAGCTGATTTGTAATGCCTACGATGGCTTGAACGTCTGCTTTGAAGCTGCGCATGATTTCGTTTGGGAAACTATTTATGAAATTTTCGGCCATATTTTTAAGACCATTAAAGTCTGTTTGCAAGATCGTATCTAGATTAAATATGTTTTTTAAATTATTTTGCTTTAGCTGACCCAGCTGACCTTTTAACGCACTTACCCCAGACATTATAGTTCTGACAGTCTGGCTCATGGCAGTGATATTTCCAGACTTAGCTGCATCTACTATACTTCTGGACATGGCAAGCACTTGGTTGCCGTTACCAAGCAAACTTTTAAAATTGTCATTGAATATCTTGCCCAAATCTAAGTTTTTAAATTCACTATCCATAGTAAGTAAGTTTCTGGCGTAGCTTTTCAAGTCATGCTCTTGATAAGAAATTTCATCGACCATAGTCAAGTAGCTATTGATATTTGCCGCGGACAGTGCCGGGTTCTTTACACCTTCAGTGCCTATTAAATCTAATAAATTATCTGCGTTAGCCATTACTTGATTTACTAAGTTCTCGCTCACGGCGTTCTTGTTTTTCATGCCATTAAAAACTTTAACTGTGGATAAGTACATGCCTTCGGCAGCGGCAATAATACCAGGGCCATTCTCTATTATTTTCTGAGGCAAATCTTTAGAAGGCGTATTCTCTAATACTTGTAGATATTGCCCAATTTCAGCTGCATGCTGCTGTATTTTGCCTTTTAAACTTAGAATATTGTTGATGAATCCCAGTCCATTATTCGCGGATTCAGCACAGCCCTCTGCAACTATGTTTCTAAAAAAAGCAGGCAGGTAATCACTGCTGAACACAGCCGCTGATATGCTCTTAAACTTATTATGCATAACTGCAATAGCGGGGTGACCTTCTATTTCGCTAACTGGGATAGGTGATATGCTTAAATTTTGAATCTTTTCTAGTTCTTGCTTTACGAATTCTTTCTCAGTACTGCCGGCGATGGACATGAAGGACAGACTGCTGTCTATGAAGGCATTTAGCACGTACTCAGCAGCGCTGCTATTCATCAACATGGTCTTTTTAACATAGCTCAGTGACTTGAGCCTTCCATCCAACAGGCCCTTTACTTCAAGTACTTCTGGAACTAAACCAACTGCCATAGTAATAATTCTCCTATAATATTTATAGCGCAAACTCGCACATATATCAACAAATTATGTTATAAGGCTTATAATTAGTACTTAAACAGGAGTGTTTATTATGCGAAAGTTGCTCTTGGTAAATGACGTTCGAGAAATAGTTAAGTCCCAAGCCGAAGCTGCCACGAAGTCCTTCACGAAATCATGCGAGGATAGCCTGCGTAATTCTTTTGGTGATGAGCTGGAAAAACATCCATCCTTGAGATTTCTGAGCGATTTTATTAGGCTGTATGTGGTTGGGTATTCGGCACTGAGAATGCCGAGGATGCAGGAAGTCTGCGACCTTTTCCCAGATGAAGCAGATTTTAGTACTTCCGTCGCCATATCTTTCTTAAAAGATAGAATGCATTTTTCCTTGCCATTTAGAGAGGACTGTGGACGGGCAGCTGAAAGAATTTTAAACACTTGGAATTATATTAACTTATCAAGGCCTGATAACGTACATATATTTTGTGCAGACAGCCCCTTCCAGGCTATGGCCCTGAGCAGCGCCATATACGATTTGTCGGGCTTATCTCCAAATGTAGTTATGCTGGGGGACATAGACGGCGGTGATATTTTCGAGAGAGAGGGGACCGGGCCGTCTGCCATAAGAGATTTTCTGTTAGAATTACCCGTCTTTTCTCATCTAGTATGTAGTCCAAGCAGCCTGTGCCTTAACCCTTGGCAACAGCCTAATCAAATGGTTATTTTAATAGAGCCCACACTTTTATTCTTCAATAAGCACGAAGCTGTTTTTAAAAACTATCGAGATGTTTTTAATGCTCTTCTTGGTGCCGCTAACAGAGGGGAAGGTGGCTCAGCTACCTTCGTGCTCAACTCAGCACAACCAGACAAGAAGTTAGCAGGCCTTTTCTCGGATTTTATAAGTGGACCAATAATACCTATTCAATCTTACGGGACATTTTTCCAAGAGAAAAGTTTTGATGCTAAAACTAAACTTGTTGTGCGGGGGCAGTCTCTGGATTTTGTGAGAATGGAGACAGCCGTTGTGAGAGGGGAGACACTAAGAGACGCATCCTTGTCCGAAGTTCACTCCGGAGGGATTCTCCCTGTTGTGCGTGACGGCTCTGACGGCCCTTATTCTGAGTAAGTATTCGGACTGGCAGATATGCACGCCCCTGGACCACAGGGGACTATGTGTGTGTCTGTCAGTCTGTGTATTTTTTTATCGTTGGCGAAGTTAAATGAACTGCCTGAGACTGCGTAAGAAATAACACAGTGGGGACAAGTACTTATTCCTATGTCACCTATGCGCATAGTTTGCCTGTCATTAGTAAAGACGTTTGGAGATCCAGCTACGTGAACGCTTACCCAAGCGTGAGGGCAGCAAGGCGCTCCCACAGAGCACACTCCCGCTGATAAGTCCCCCACTCTTGTTATCGGCAAAGTCATTTGTTAGTCAGCGCTTTCATTTCTTCTGGGCTAAGCTCTTGTAACAGCTTTTTGATATTTTCAATTTTTTTAGGGTTGACTGCGGGCTTGCTGTCTGGATCCGCCTCAAGCGGCATTTGGGGGAGAGGTTCGTCTGTAGCCTTAGTAGTGCTTATTTCCATAACTTTCTTAAATAACTCAGAGTCCGACGCTACGTCTTTTACCCAGAGGAACCCACTGTGAGACAAATCCATCGACACTAGGGCCGGGCGCTTACTGTTAGCTTCAGCGGAACTGGCAGTGTTAATCAGGGCCGTCCCAGTCCCCTGACCTTCCGCTAATGGGTACGTAATAACTTCTAGACATATGCCTGATATTGGCCCGCAGCTCGCATAGTTACCCACATGCAAGCTCGGTCCCGGAATTTTTTCAAAAACGAAAGTCTTAAAGCCATTTGATGCCATAATCATAATTTTTTTTCTTCTCCCAGTTATCTTATTTTTCTGGCCAGGCCTTTTAGTGCATTGACCAAATTATGCTCAAAGTTAGACACCGATCGGCCGGCACTGCCAAGTATAGATACTAGCTTATTTATTTTTATTTTGTCAAGCAGTTCTTTGGGAGGAACTTTATTTATTTTCAAAGCACCAACGGCCTTCGCTATGTCATCCGACATGTCTGATATTTTACCCTCAGTGAGGACTACGTTGTCTAGGTCTAAATTCATTAAATTATTAAATAGTGCCCGCTCACCCGTGTTGTTTCTAACAGTCTCAGATAGCCTGGCACCTTCGGGACCTAGGATCCTGGCATTTAAATTAGATTCTCCCAGTAAAACAGCAGGACTGTTGTGGTTGGCAGACACGCCGCTGATGCCGGCTATGTTCTTACCAGTTCGGCTGAATTCTCCGCCAGACATAGGCAGTCTAGTCTCATCCATACTCTCTAATAATTCGTATAGTTCATGGCCCTTAATGGACTTATCGTAGCCTGTGGAAAGTAGACTATCTCTAGTCAGCCCTAGGTTAGCGAAGTCTGTCTTGAGGCTATCCATGTAAGATACACGATTCATCATGTTTTGTTTAAAGGTCTCCGGGTCAAAGCCGGGGAATTCAGGCATGCCAGCCGGCAACTTCTTTACTTTATTTTTAACAGCATTTATGGCGGCGTCATCGAGCATATTGCCGGTATAGTATGATTGGATAATCTCACGTCCAGAATTATGGGACATATCTGACAAAGCTTCTGGCACCGTAGCCCCGGGAATATATTTGGATAAAATGTCCAAAGCCTGGTCTTTGACCAGAATATTCTTTAAGTTTTTGTTCTTGGCTTCTGCCTTAACTTGGTCTAGCAATTTTATAAAAGTATTTTCGTCAGCATCTATTAAAGTTCCGCTATTTTTAAGAACATCGAACCCTCGATCTAGCTTACTCTTTCTCGCCTCTCGAATAGCCTCATCTAACAAGGCACTTAGAGCGTATCCGCCAATGGCGCCCCCTGTACTTATCGGCTGCTCTTGATCTCCAAGAAACATGCCCCCAGCAAGTGCCCCCAAAAATCTTTGTGGTATTTTATACTGACCAACTCCGCCGACGACATCTAAAGCCGGGTTAGACATAATTGGTCCTGATAAAATTTCTCGAATCTGTGTCAGGCCTCCAGGAACTATGCTACCTAGATTTTTAGCTGTTATTTTTTGTTTCTGTTGGGTTAACGCATCGACAGCACTGTCCAGTTCTGGTCCCATCATGAATTCTGGCATAATTTTATATCTCCCGGCCCAAATAGGTAGTAGTGATCTCGCCAGGCCAAAATGTAGCTATTCTAGGTATCATGACACCATCTGGAGAATTCGTAACAGTGACGTTCCCGTATCTATCATGATGCTCTATTGAGAGCTCCATTGGCTGTAAAACTTTATGAGCGCCGAGGCTGTAAGCTAAGTTTATAATGTCGGATACTTGCAGCTCTTTTCCGTTGGGAAGGCCTGTTATAAAACCTTTGATTGCACTTTGCAGGTCTTCTATTTCATATTCGGCCAAATAGCTAATCCCCAAGCTTACATACACGGGCTCCATGCACTTAGCCATGATACTTGCGACAACGGTTCTCTCGTCGTCACCATCGATGACACTTTGCAGTGTCTTCATTTCAGGCACCCATTCGAAGTTAATCTTAAACGGCGTTGCCGGGATATAATCTGCCACGACCTGCTCAGAAAAGCTTAATATTAAAAGTTCATCTACCGAGAACCTAGTCAAGCTATCTACACTCAGAAGCCTGTATTGCACGTTAGGTTCCAAAAATACGCCTGTCGGAATTTCGGTGATTGGTTCTAAGATTTCGATTGAGATTATTTTTAATATGGGCACGAAGCCTGAGAATGTGTAATCTTGAATTACAAAATCACGCGATTCAGGGTAGATTATTTTACTGTCAATTACTGGGTTGCGAGTCTTAATATAAATGTCTGTCTTGCCCCCGATATGGTCATCTATGAGCTTTATATAGTCTCTTTCCATTTCAGGGTCCCGGTAGCCTATGACGCGCATGTCCGTGATAAACGGGAAAAGTTCGGGCATTATCGCTCGGGCGCCCTTTTTAGTTACTATGTCTCGGACCGAAATGCCATATCTGCACTTCTGCTTGAGCTCATAGTTAGTTTCGGCCCCAATACCGCCAGTAATCTCGTAAGGATTTGTGAAGCTTAGCGTCCCCGGAGGCATCGGCATCGTACTGGTTTTAATCGAGAAGGCCGGCAGGTTAAAACTTTCGCTAGCTACGGCTCCGTCGATGATGGCATCTAGATAATAAGTGCCGTTATCATAGTTTAGTGCCATCTCATCTTTAGTAATGGCGATAGTCGCCCGGGTATAAAATACATATCCCTCGTTGGATTTGAATTCATGCTCTGAATACAAAATCGCATCAGTTGGCTCTGAGAAATATACTCTTAAGATTCCAGAAGCCAATTGTCCGTAATCTCTGTCTACGAAAACATTTGCAGCAAGCAGATCAGCATCTTCTTCGGATAGCTTTTCTATTTTGGAAAAAGATAGTCTATCACGAATTAGCTCTAGCTCCGTATGATACGGGGATATTAGCAAGTCTAAAGGCTTAACAGCAACATCCCTTATGGCAGACCCTTCTCGACTGGCAGTGATTCTGCCGTCTGAAGTCTCTATGCCTTTAGAAATTACACCTATAATGTCAATCTCGGTTAGTGGAACTAACTCACTTCTTCGGGTTGCTCGGGCAAGCAGAGAAGGCAGCTCATCTTCGGTTACGAGTGCGCTTTTTTCATAGTATCCAATATCCGGCCCATTACCTAAAAACGCATCTCCGGCAAAATACTTCCCAGTGTCCACGCAGGGACTGTAATCAGTTAGATTATAGTTCTCAAGTTCTTCGTTGACAAATCTGGGATCTATATTTCTTACGAACTGCGAAGTGTTAATTATCCCGCGATTATTTTCAAATTTATTTTGAGTGTTTTTGTAGTAAACGCAGTATAGCAGCTTTAGTCCAGAATCTATTTCGCATCTTAGTGCTGTGTTGCATTTAAACACAATTGTGTTGTATACACTCAGTGCTGAGGAGTTTGATACGTGAATTCCATGCCCGCATGTTGCGATAGTAAGACCACGAACTGACGAGAGTATGCTGTTATGCTCGGCCTTAATGCCCGCAAACATACAGTTCGTAATTTTTGCCTTTTTAATAAAACTCTTACTGTTATTTATAGCGTTATGCAATAGTATGCCGTAGCCTAAGTTATTAAGCTCTAAGTTGGTAAGAGCGAATTCTACGGCTGAGTTATCAGACTCTATGTAAACTCCGATCATCTTATCTTTGTAGTCTACATGTGCAGGAATAAACGCATCTGCGGCAAAATCATCCAAAAGTACTTTTCGGCAATCTGGGGCTATTTTAACTCCGTAAGAGTAGCCGCTGTTCGAGTGCACGTTTTTTATTGCTGAGTTTTTAATTACATAATCACCATTCCCAGACAGGGAGATAAACGCAAAATAATTGTTTGGGTTATTCACCGTTGGGTAGCTGTTCTCAATATAATTGCAGAAATTCCCTGTGAGTTCTACTGAAGAATTGTCACATTTAAACATCTCGGACGCCGGTACATCCCCGCATTTCCAGGCGTCAGATACCTCACAGCCAATTATTTTAATGTTACTAGAGTCTTTTACAGACACGGCGTTTGCCGTGCTGTGTGCTCCAGGAGCATTTGTAAAAACAAAGCCCATAATCTCAATATTACTGCACGTCTCGATCTTAAAAATCGCGTTCCCACTAGTCACTAACGGCCTGATAGTAATGTGTCTTAGTGGCTCTATCTGGAGCTTTAGATTCAGCTTGTCTTTTAATAAAACAGTATCTGGTTCTTCATGAATATGTCCGTCAGCCCCGGTCACAACTAATACGTCACCCGGGATCGAAATTTCTACAGCCTTGCTGATGGTTTTATATGGACTGGAGCTAGTCCCGGAACCAAGGTAATCCGAACCAGAAATGCTGTTTATGTAAATAGCTGTCATTTATATTCCCTCTAGATCTGAAATCTGTTTCTGACTCTTGGCTCTAGATTTTGGTTTTAGGTCAGCGTCTGGCTTCAGGTCTTTGATATCGTCTAACTCATCTGGGATAGTGACTTCAAATTCTTCTTCGTAGGGCTCGGGCATCTCTTTATAAAGCACTGCACAGACATAGACACCTGCCTGTGTGATAGTCTTATCCATTGAGATAATCTCATATCTATCTGGGTCAGAGGCGATTACACTCATTACTTGTTCAAATCTTGCAGGACTTTCATCTCTAGACGAGTCATAAGTAACCAAATGCACCTGAACTTTGTCCGGCTTGTTTTTATTATTCATCATAATCTGGCTCCCAGATGTGCTTACAGACCCTGGCCACGGAAACTAATTTTATTATAGGCTCTTCACCTACTTTTGTCACGCTGAGTAGCTTAATATTTATGCAGTTGCTATCCATTACATTACTCCTTGAGACAGCATGGCAATTCGTTCATTAACCATGCTCTCCAGCGCAGGACTTTTGGCGCGCAAGTTTTGCAGCACAGATGTTCTTGTGAATATATCTGCTGTCAACAGGCTCTTGGCCAAATTAGTTACAGTTGCTTTGACATTGGGCGGTGCTAAATTATAACGACCAGCTTGCTGTGCCGCAGTGGCCGTGGCGTCTTCTCTCTGTTCTTGTTGAGAGTATATTGCGTTGTCTACGGCTCCGCCAGGAACGCCCTGATTCCCCTCGGTCGGCGCGTTGGCAGTATTTTGCTGCTGGCCCTGCTGTTGATTCATGGCCATGACGTACTGCTGAGCTTCGTCAGGCTTCATCTCTTCTCCGGTTTCCGGGTTTATATACTCCCCAGTCTGAGGATTCATGGGGAGGCCGATTGCCGGATCTATTGGGAAGCCAGTGTTTGGATCTATCGGGACTCCATTCTGGTCTGTAGGGTACCCAGTTGCTGGGTCTATACCAGCAGCTCCGCTTTGAGCTTGCTGCGTTAGCTGACTTCGCATCATAAAGTCGTTTTGAACCATCGCCGCGGTGCCACTAGCTCTTGCGTTTGATAGTGCCGCAGCAATCATTAACTTAGCCTTCATGTCCGCTTCGCCAAGTATTTTTTCCCCTTCTCGCTGGAAATCTATGTCAAATTCATCGAGAAGACTGCTGCGTGATATGCGCTCAGTAGCTTCTAAATTCATTAAGATTTGCTGGCGCTGAATATCATCGGCCATTTTTAAGTCAGCCATCCTTACTTTAGGACTATCGATGTTAAAGGCTGATGCTATTTTGTCTACGACCCACTGCAGCCAGAGCCCAGTGTTGTCTCTAATTCCAATCATGGAATTTTCCAGCATTCTAAGAGTTATGCTAGATCCGGTCCAAGTCAGGCCGCCATACACGAACTCGATAGGAACGCCCATAGACGCAATGATTTGTTTGGAAACCCAGTCTATTTCGGCCGCCAGCATTAACGCCCGCCCATCACCGCCAAGTCTGACTGTCCCAACGGGGACGGGCATGACGGCTTTGTGCCCAGGGTCTTTCCTGTGCTTTTCTAAATTTTCCATCAATTTATTTGTAAAGCCGGCCATACCTATAGTTTGGGAAGGGGCTGCAGATGTTCCGTTAGCTGACGCTGGGAAGAGCACATCAAACGGTATTATCTTTTCGTGGGCGATGGCTTCTTGTGCTTTTTGAAGCTGACTTAAATAATAAGTCCATTTCAGGGCATGTATGACTAATGGTGTGCCCCTGTCTTCGTTTTGCCCAGATATGGTGGGTCGCTTCATTTCGTAGACATTTTTATCTGACAGTAAGACTTTACAGTCAGTGTTTATCGCTTCTAATATCTCTGTCGGGCATGCTTCAAACAAATCTGGGTGCCTACCAGATTTAATTATCTGAACGTATTTTTGGGGCACAGTCCATAAGTACTTACTTTTCCCGGAAATCGGGTCTCTCAGAGGCTTGATATCTTTAGGAGAGTATCTAACTATGTTTACACGACCCCAATCTTGAATGGCATTATCCTGTATGTTGGCGCTGACAGTCTTTTTACAGATCTCGCAGAATAAGCTTATCTCCGGCAGATTATTCCTGGCGTTTTTATTTTTCTTTCTAAAGTAAGCTTTCCACTCAGCACCATTCATAGGAACTACCGTCCCGCACTCAGTGCACGCCAGCATACGCTTGAATGGAATGTAAATGCCCGTGTAGGCCGCGCCTAATAAAAAATAATCCAAGTTATTTTCGAACATTTTGTACTTTACGTTCAGACGCTGGTTTAAGAACCCATCCCACTTTTCTTTATTACTGCTGTCTTTACTTTCAATAATAGTATCTGTAATTGGGTAGGTACTTAGTTTGTTAATTACTGCAGGTATCAGCGGCGTGGCTAAGTAATAGTAAACACACCATTCCATAAGTTCATCTAAGTTATCTGGCATAGAGCTGGTGGCCAGGTCAAAGAACGTTGATGGATATGTAACTACTTCTGTGCCTCTAGCGTTGAGTAAACTCATGTGAATCGCTCCAGATTACTTAGAAATCTAACTCCGCGAAAAGCTTCGCGATCGGGTCGTCGGTTTTAAATTTATCTACTACTTTTTTAGCGTCTAAACCTTGACTAACAGTACTGCCACCCTGAAAAAAATCCCCTAAATCTTTATCGGCAGTGTTCTCCACAAGAGACCCACGAGTGCCTGCAGGTATCGCCCCGCCTGCTTCGTATATATGGTCGTTATTAAATGCATCCGGGTCAGGATTAATTATATACGTCCCAGTCCTAGGCATGTCACTGACTGCTCGTATCCTGCGCGCAGCTATTTTCACACTCTCACCATTGTTAAGTGTCTCTATTAGACTGAACACTTCTTGAATAATCTCCGGTGATAGATTTTCACTCTCAGGTGTTTGTGCTAATTCCGGCTCTGGGTTCGCAAGGGGTGTGGATGTATCACTTAATGCCTCTGATGCTGGAATATCTTGGTCCAGGTCGGCCTTTATAAATAAGTAGGAACACAGTGATGTAATTGCATTAAATAGCGCCACAGAGTTTAAATTCTTAAGCAAGTCAGTTTCGGGATTTTTTTCAATTTCTTCCATGAGCTGTCCAAGGAACTCTGGCTTTTTTAGTATGCCAGACATCTTTGCTTCAAAGTCTTTTACTAACTGCTCGCCGTCTGGTGTCTTTACATGGTGCTCTACTGCCAGTTTTATATAGCTTTTATATGGCTCGAACGGGAAGGAGAAAACGCCCAGATCCAGCAATATGAGGCCCAGGTATAGCCTTGTTTCCTCTGAAAAGTTCGGACTGTCTGTGTTTAGTAATTTTTTAATAATTTCTACAGCTAAAAAAACTTCATGGAAGCTGGCCGGGGGCTGTGCATCAAAAAATAAAACAGCTTTCCCAGTCAGTGCAGCAATTACCTTTTCTAAGATATGCCACTCGTCCAAGGCGTAGCTTTTGTCAGACTTGAGAGCTCTGATAGCGTCAATCATGTTAGTTATAATAGCATCTTTGCCATATCTGCTCAGAACTGGGTGTTTAAGCTTAAGCAGTTCTATTTCGAGCGTCTCTGGCAGCCACGCAATATACTTATCTTTGAATAATGCGCTAAGAACTCTTTCTAAAACGACCGGGTTAGTAATCTGCATGTCTTTCTCCTGAATTTTTTAACTCAACAAGCCTATACTAGCATTTTTTTGCCGGGCTTGCATTACTTTTCAGGAGAATTTAACTTCCGAGCTTCCTGGACCATAGCCTGCTTATATGGCGCAGGGAGTGCCTGGTATGCTGCTGGGTCTGAGATTATGTTTTGAAAGTCTTCCTGAGAAAACAACTGCTGCATTCGATCAGAATACGGTATCGCAGATAAAGTCTGCGGATCTATGTCATATTCGCCAACAATAGATACAGTGGCGGTTTTTTCCAAATTAATGCCTTCGGAAAACACAGCTTTATACGAATCAGAGAAAGATTTGCCGTAATATTTGTCCAGCCCGGCCTGCTTATCCAGCTTATGTAGCAAATTGGCAATCTTAATTAGATTAGTGTTTTTACTCGCACTCAGCAAAGTATCTAGTGCTTCTTTGACTTTGGCCGAGCCAACTTTTTCTTTTCGGCAAACTATCTCCAGGTCAAAATTAGGATTGACTTTATTATTGCAGTAGGCTCTGATGTCCGACGTGATAATGCTGGTATCAAACCCCTCAGCCGCACATTTAGTGACTAGGGCTTTGGCAAACTCATGTCTTAGATGAACCGGGATAGTCTCTTTGTTTTTGGAGAAATACTCAGATGCCAGTTTAGCATTGTGCTCATTATTAATAGGATACAGTCGAGTTTTTACATCGTTAGTGCTTATGACCAGGGCAAAATCACAGTCGGCCAACTTATCCCGACTGGCAATTTTAGTCTGCACACTCTTAGCTCGTTCAGCCGCAAACAGCTCTTTGGTGCTTATCTCATTGTTTGCGATTTTTTTATTTTTTAAAAAAGCCGCTATGTTTCTTTCAGCTAATTTATATAACGTATCCGGAATATCTTTTTCACAGGCTTTTAGAAATAAAGCACTGACGCTGGCCGTTTTAGCATCGCATAGTGGGAACTTCCTCAGCTTCTCACGACCTTCTTTGATTACTAACGCAAAGTCGCTGTCATCTAGCAAGTCTACATCTAACTTAGACAGCTTATGGCCAGTAGCTACTTTTTCCGAAATAGCGTTTTTGTCACTACCATCTGGGTAATCGTAAATATCAAATTTTATCTGCTTTAGTTCTGATAACAGCATGTCTATCAACTCCTTTGGGTAGGGGCCATATTTAAATTATCTGAAGTCTTCCGCTTCAAAGAATAGTATAGGTCTTTCGGGGTTATTTGTGAAGTAGGTAACGTAAAATCCATACCCGAATTGCTCAGCGCCTCAGCGACGTATTCACTGCAGGTATACCTGCTGGCCGCATTAAATATCATATCCCGCCATCTGTTAATGCGGAAAACACGGCTAATAACGCCCCCAAGTAAGATGCCATAGTCATAAAAGCAGCCAATTTTTTCAGATAAATTTTCAATAAATTTTTTACGACAAACACTGTTCGGCAGAGACACACACTCGAATTCTGTCGTGTAATCATCTAAATATTTCTTGGCCGGGTGGATATTCACGCCACCTATGTCGGATTCTATAACTGTCCTGCCATTCACCTTGACAAAAACATGCGAGCTATGAAACTTTGTTATTTTCCTAATTAACCAGGATACAAAGGTTTTGGACCTGGAGAAAAATAAGTCCCCGGGTAGTGCTTTCTCAAAGACTTCGTGCTTGTCATGGTTACTTTTTACTTTCTTGGGAATTCTCATCAGTAGCTCCCGTAGATTACTATGCGAACTGCAAATGCAGTGTTAGTCACTAGGCTCCCTGACAAGAGCTTAGTTATATAAAAAGATACGTTTTGGATCGGGGTGTTAAATTCAAAGAATTTACATTCTTGAGTGTTTAGGCTAAGCTCAGCTATTTTGTGATAAAAATTGGTCTGCTCGTACGATGTCTCTTCGTCAATAACTATTTTTACGGGTAGTCCGTAGCTTATAATCTTGGCCGTATACTTTTTATAAGTACTCAGTAAAGATAAAGTCCCCGCGTCAAAAAAGTCCAGCAACCTGACTCTAGTGCTGGCTGTATCTACCAGAGATACATCTTGTGTCAATATCATAGCTCGGTCTGACGACAGCTTATTCAAAAAGTTATTTGAAATAGTAGCTTGTAGCTTTATATCGTCAGAGTTACTTTTTATTACGGTCACTAACGCTCCAATTGCGTTGACCATGTTTTTCAGTTCTAACAAACTACTTTCTGTGGCGGCGTTGCTTGCCAAAGGAACAGCATCTACGGATACAATCCCTATTTTATTATTACCGGTTGGAATAGCATTCTGAAGTTGCACACCAAGGCCCTGGTTGATAAGTAACAGCTGGTTATTTACCGAGTTTAATATCGAGTTGGCCGTGGCACTAGGGTAATCGCTCGGAAAGTTAGCCACACTCGTCTCCAGGACTCCTGAGTTTATATTTAAATTGCTAATTTTTAGCAATCCAGCTGTGTTATCTATCAAAGACAGAACCCCGGACACTAAAGTACTTAGCTTTTCATCGGCTTCGTCTGAATTGGTGAGCAGCCCACTAGTGAGAGTATCAATATTCTGTGCCAATAGCTGTAATGACTGAGCTGCGGCGAGTATCTGGGATAGTGTAGTATTGGCGTCGACAGCGTTAGTGCTGACGACATCTAAATCTATGGCGGACGAGTTTGACGTGCTTAATAGGTCTGTCAGCGTGTTGCTAATCGCAAGTAGCTGAGCTGCAGCGTTACTGTCTGGGTAATCACTTGGAAAGTTGACTATGTTACTATTTACACGCCCAGCACCATCCAGGCTGAGATCTGTTTTATTTACTTTTTTGCTTAGCTCTAACAGCAACGATTGTAAATTTGCATCACTGGCAACCAGGCTAAGTAAGCTGTCTAGTTTAGCAGAGGTGGCGTTATCTGGATAATTACTTGGGAAGTTGTTTACTGATGTGCTTTGTAGTGCGCTTATACTTGCCGCGGACAGTCCCACTGAACTAAGTTTGGCCAGAATCACTGCCAGCTCAGACAAAATACTACTTAAAGTGCTGTTCCCAGTGTTAGTTGCATTGATCTGAGTGACTTGGTTAGCAGCACTAGCGTCCCCGCCTGTGTTAGTAACCGTGGCACCTGTAACTTTTACAATACCCTCGGGTGTCGTTGCTATAAACCTAGCCTGACCAGACTCATCACGACCGACTAGCACGGGCGTGTGTATGTCAGATGCGTTTTTTAATGCTATTGCTAAAATATCCGATTCAGGTCCGACAGAGCTGTAAAAAACGGCTTCGATCTTGACTGCGGAATAATCGCCGAAAATAGCAGCCGTATTTGATTTTGTGTTTGTAAACTCATCCCACAAGCCGGTGCTAATATTTAGTGCCTTGACTTTATAGAACAGCAAGTTACTTAAGTTACTTACGTCATCCCAGGCGATTTCAACAGAGCCCTGTAGATATTTTATAATTCTCAGATTTGTAGCTCTTAGTGATTCTGACATACTGGACTCCTGTTGTTGTTAAGAATAGTACTCGGTTGCAAATTGGACTTTTTTGGCAAGGCCGTTAGTATTCCAGTAAGTAAATCGCATTTTTTGGTTAGCGTTTACTATTGCTCCACGGTCAGTATCTCGGCTCACCCATAAAACTATCGGAGCAGCAGTGACTAAATACTTCTCGACTGTAGTATATGCAATCGAAAGGATGCTACCGACCGCATAAGCCTGTGTCAAATTAGAATCCAGCACTAGCTTATCAGTTTCAATTCCACGGTTAATACTTATGATCCTGCCGACATGCTCGTTATTTATTAACACATCCATACCTTTGAAGCAGTGCTCCCCTTGGTCCTTGACTACATATATTTCATCAGAGCTTTCAGTAGCTTCAAAAGCCAGCTGGCCTATTGGAGTGGGCGCTAACGTGCAGTATCGCATTGAGTCCCCAATCATATCTGGGTGGATATCTACAGTTCCTCCGAGAAGTATAATTGGGTACTTGAAACTTATTTCGAAGGCATGCTCGGCTACACCGGCAGGAATATCAAATAAGAATGGCTTTAGCCTGTAACTCAACTCTATGCCGAGGCTTGCATACTTTTCGTTTTCCACAATCGACGCCATTACCAGGCGTTGATCTGGTACGAATTTAGCAACGTGATTAGACACTAGCTGCGCCAGTGCATCGTTTTCGGCAGTCGGCAGTTCATCTTTCATGGTAACGTATAGCTGAGTTCCACGTAAAATAACAGAAACCACGCCAGTTAGGATAGTTGGACTAGCCGCAATCTCTGTCTCTAGCTGTGAGATGTTTACGTCAGGTTTTTCAAAAATATAAATCTTTTCCATTTCTTATCCCTCGTTAAATATTCGTCTTCCAGACTTCAAAATCAACGCGATTTATTATAACTGTGCCTGGACCTGATTTTTTAGCTAAAATCGTAATTGTATGCGTGCCCGATGTTAAATAGCTTCGGTACTTAAATCCTGAAGCCTGGACCGTGTCAGATGCCCGACGCGGAGTCATGCTTATCTTCTGAACGATGATGCCATCAATTATAATTTGGAAATCGCCTGACGTGTTTCTCGATGTGGAGTCAAACTCATACGACCACCCAAATCTAAAAGATCCTAAGTCAACCACGTTAGTCGTGAAAGTGTGATACATGGCCCAGGCCGTGCCAAGCTGTGCCGGCGTCTCATTAAAGCTGTACTGTGCCTTCTCAATCATGCCGGATCCTGCAGCTTGTATGTTATTTAGCCTAATACGCTTTTTATTATAATTATCTTGCGAATCTTCGATGATTAGGTAGTCATCTAGGCTTGTGATAGTTTTCTCAGTGAAAAGACCAAAATCATTGGCGTCCCGACTTAGGCCGGGGTGGACGTGGTCCGCTCTGACAAATGCAGTGCTCACGCCCGGTGAGGCAGTGGCTCCAACACTAACTGGACTATCAATTAAGAAGCCGTGCCTGTGATCTGCCCTTGCAGCTTCGGAACTGGTACCAACCGCACCGGTTGCTAGTACTATTAGTTGCTGTGGGGATGAGTTAGTCAACAATGCATATTCTGGGGGCGTTACCCAGATAGCGTTAGTGCTAGACTGTGCTGTTAGCACCTGTCCTGCACTAGGGGCCGGGGAATTGAAAATGTCTATAACGGTGCTAGTGCTTCTAAGATAGCTGGCGATGCGGTCATTCGTAAGACTAGGATCTTCGCTGGTAACAAACCTATTTATGTTTGATGGAAGACCTACAGTGCCCTGCAATGCATCCACAGTGTCCCGCACCAGGTGAACCATTCCTGTGGGAGTGTTAATATAACCCATCACACCTCCTAGTAAACATAAGTGATGGGCCTAATATACCATTAAAGCCCATCACTTAGCAAGCATTGTGTCAGGCCACAAATCCGCGCTCGCCTCTCAATGAGACGACGAAGGACGCAGGTGTGGTGCTGTCGTTAGTTATTTTCACATACAGCTTCTTTTCTGCATTTGCATTTATATAATCTCGGTTGATGCAGACGTTTAACTGCCCATCATTCAGGCTGTCCCAGTCGCTCACTTTAGCCAGCAAATTATTAAGTGCATTATCCTCGAAGATTTCGACTGTAAATTTTCTACACGTAGTAGTCGGATTTACTTTGAAGGCGTTTAACACGCCTGCAATTGAGTAGACACCTTCGGTGTCGGACATAACAACAGTTTCAACGCCGCCAGAAGCGGCAATCGTCCCTGATATTTTGTCTGCATTCCAGATCTTCCG
Organism: Anaerolinea sp.; assembly: GCA_020722415.1. Lineage (GTDB taxonomy): Bacteria > Chloroflexota > Anaerolineae > Anaerolineales > UBA4823 > UBA4823. The sequence continues at coordinate 11,326 of DYKV01000004.1, read as the reverse complement.
CAACGATGACTCGGCAATGACGCTCATGACCTCTGCCAGAGCTTCTAGAGACATAGTCTCTCGGTCAAAAACACCAGCCGACTTGGTTCTGATTTCCGGGATAAGACTGTCTTTTACTGTGTCTAGATTTGCATCAATGATGTCGGTCTTGCTTTCGATACTCTGTGTCTGAGCCTTCACAGCAGCTATATCACCGGATACAGTGGTACTGGGGGTCCCCAACTTGGTCTGAATATCTTCTACATTAGTGTCGATTCCGTTGAGTACAATTCTATCTGACGCAGTAAAAGATGCTGAGATCTCGGGAACGATTAGTGCCGTTCTTACGATAAATCGAGTCAGGCCACCTTCCACGATTGTAAAGTTGAAAACAAGCTGAGTGTTCACAGTTTCGGTTGCTGGGACGCGATAGAAAGTGTAGTAGCGGCCATCCGAGATTTTGATCATTGATGTGCCTTGGGCAAAAGTTGTACCGTCCCAATCACCAACGTTACTATCTTTAGACACGCCGTTAGCGGTTTCTACATTTAGAACCGGAGCCAGGTCCGGCTCTTCCATATTGCCGACTGTGTCATAGTTTGTCAGAATCAGTTTAAAGTATTTAGTCTGCCCGACCGGTGGTATCTCAAGTTCTGTGTTGAGTGCGATTACTGTCCTGGTGTTATTCTGGATCTGGCCCAGCTTAGAATCTAACTGGGAGATGTCTGCAGAAACTGTGCCGTTCGACGGAAGACCAATTAAGTTTTCTACGGCTTCTACGTGGGAGGCAACAGTCCCGGAAGTCGGAGTGCCTAGTTTGGCCTCGACAGATTCTACATGGGACGCGACAGTTCCAGAAGTTGGAGTCCCAAGATTTTCTTCGATATCGTCTACTTCGGCAAATATATTGTCTGCTTTAGTGGCAATAGCTGCCAGACCAGTTGTAGGATCTGTGAGTCTCGTGTCGATGCTAGTTAGGTTGGTTTGGAGTTCATCCACACTTGTCTGAACATTAGCGACATCGGCCTCTACAGTTATGAGTCTAGGCTGGATATCAGCGGTATCTGTTAAGATTTCGTTAGCGGTAGTCTGTGTGATATCTAACTTAGCATGCGCCGAGTAGTTATTAGTAGAACTGTCCTGGCCCAGATCTTTTTTGAGTCTGATGTCCGTCGGGGTTAAGGGAAATAGTCTTTCGTCAGCCATGAATTACTCTCCTAATTAGTAAGCTAGTTCGCCTGATATACGAACATAAAAATTATTACTGGTGCCATTGTCCGGAATAACCTGAATCGTTATTTCGTCAGTTCCGTCTAAGTTTATATACGGAATCGTCTTGATAACGTCAAGTCGGTTTTCTTGATAAGAATCAAACTTGGCCAAAATATCTCGGTCGCTCGCACTTACTTTCTTTCGCCAGATTCTTACGGAAAAGCTCTCAGCTATGCCAAATTCTTGTATAACGGTTATCTGCCGTATGTTAGCTCTTGATGGAAACAAAACAGTCGCTTTGCTTCCAGCCGGAGTAACTGAGAGCATCTCTGTCTCTGATATAGTTAAATTTCCAACTTCGGTGTTCGCCCGTATTTCGCTCAGGGTATTACTTTGTGATATGAGCTGCAGTAGGATCGAGTCCTGTTTGGCCTCCTTAGCCAAGCCCGGTGATGAGTAGCTTTTCAGGTCCGTAAGCAGACTAATTACCGCATCTTGCTTGGCCTCTGTGCTGACGCCTGACAAGATTAAATCGGTGAACTCGGCTTTGACCTCTAACTTGCCATCAGAAGTAGTTTTCAGATACCGACTTTTGCCGGCCTCGTCTACCGCCACCGGGGTCGGTGTCTCATACTGGGCTAGGGTCTCCGGGCCTCGTATCTCCAAGACAGCACTTTTGTCCGACTCGCCCAAAGTAGGTGTATAGCTGCTCACCTTGACAAATTTACTCGCACTCTTTAATGGCACGGATGCCTCTTGCCGAATATATGAATCAAACAGCGTGAATGCTACGCCGTCGGCAGACGTATAAACCCGGAATCGTACTCCGGGGCGGGACTTTACTGCGTTGCTTATGTCCCAGGCAATTACAGCGCTATCCCCCAGCACATCAGTTATGCGCAAGTTACTTGGAACAAAAAGATTAGGCATTCGGAGCCCCCTTAGCTGCATCTAAGATAGTTTTATTGGCTAACTTTATGACTTTATCTTTATTAGCCAGGGCAGCCGCTTTGGCCTCGAGTTCTATAACTTCGGAGGCACTGGGTTTGCGTTTGAAAGTAATTTTAAAAGCTTTAAAGGCTTGTTTTAAATAAAAAAGCAGCTTATCGTCGCTTTTCATGGGAGTTAGCTTTGCAACTTTCTCAGCAGCCATGAATGCATCTTTTGCGATTTCGTTAAGTTTGTTCTCTTTATAGAAAGTTAAATACATGTGCCGGTTATAGAGCAAGTTTGCCAGCATGCCGATCATGGCCGACACCCAGATGAGCAGGGTCGATAGGCTGAGCGACCAGCCGTAAATGATTACCAAATCTTTCGCTAAATCTAACTGTAAATCCATGTTTATTCTCCTTTATTGAGCCTTATTAAATCCTCTAGATCGATAAAATCCATCATTGGGATCTCTAGCTTTTCTCTAAGGCCAGCCTGTTCTATTTTAAGAATGCAAACACTGCCTTTGGGCAAATCTAAGTTAAACTGCCCGAACGCATCCGTGTAAGTATGTAGCTCGTATGCATTTGCAAGCGTGTTGCTGCGCATAAATACCGGCTTATCTAACCGGGCAGTGACTCTGATTTCTGGCATCGGCTTATTGTTTATATTACTTAAGTGGCCTGAGACTGTACAGTAGTCTAACACACAATTCGATGCGTGCATTATGTTACTCAGCTTAGTTTCTACACCGGATATAACGGCAGAAATTCGGTATTGGGATAGAACTTCCCCGGTCCTGTCTAAATATTGCTGGGTGTTCTGATGTGTGTGGTAACTGTCGTGCAATCTGAAGTCTATGCGCTCAAAATCCGTCTCGCCAATATTTTTTCTATAAATATTATAGCTAGAAGCATTGTTCACTTTCTCCCAGACAACTAAGTTGCCTCGGTATGGAATTTCACTCGTGTATGCAATAGTGCTGTAATTTCGTAAAGTCTCCTCAGAGACAGTTACGCCGCCTTCTAAATGCGACATAATAAACCTGACTGGGAAGGCGCCCAGGTGCCATAGCGGTGAGCATTTGTTTTCCATAACTTCCGGCACATACATATGAATTATTTTCTCTTCACCTGGCTGGATGTCTGTGTTTGCCTCAGAAAAAATTAAAGCCGGGTGCTCGGAAATTATTTCTAAGTGCCCAACGCCGCCATAGCAAAGCACTTTTATTTCATACTGCTTGCCATTTATAAGTGCACCATCTTCAGGCAAGCCTGTGATAGAATACCAGAAAAGCAACTGTTCAGTCGGATCTTGGAAGGCCGGAATGTTATTCGCGTCAGCATCGACTGTCCCTTCTAAATAATCTGGCATGCCATCATTATCCGAGTCTATATCCAGCATGTCAGGCTGCCCGTCAGAATCTGTGTCTGTCTCTGGTCCGCCCTCGAGGCCGTTTGGGATCTCATCTTTGTCAGCGTCAGAATTATAATTATAAAGCGTGTAGCTCGCATCGATTGGCTGAGATATGAGCCTGTCAGATATTGCGATAGCTCTGAGTCTAAAAGTCTGACTATCTAAAGTAGTGCTCAGGTTTATGGGGGACTGATAAGTAAGGGCGCTGTCATTTAATGGACTGGTACCATCTAGAGTAAACTTAATCTCTGCGTCGTTGTTAGTTGCTAAAGTGACATCAAGGCTTACTTGTGGAAAGACGCCCCCGGCCGGACTCGCATCTAAGAATAAAATATCGTCTTCGTAGCGATAATAATTATTAATTAAGTTTGAATACTCGGCTGTCGGCAGCAAATAGTCACTCACAGCTGCTGCTCTTAAGTAAAATTCATTAGATGGGGGCATAATCGGGGCTGTGTATAAAGCAGCACCATTCGTCAAAATGCCGTTGGGGCCGAAAACATCAGACCCGTCAACAGTATAATAAATTTCTGCGCCTGGAGCCGAGGCCGTCAGCTCGATTGGTGTCTTGTCCACATGATAGCCGTGCTCAACTGACGCAGTCAATGCAATCGGTCTTTCTAAGATATACGCAGCCTGGAAATCAGTTATAAGTCCAGATATCTGTTCTACCGCTCGGGCTTTTATTAAAAAAATGTTAAATGCTTCGTTGCCGGCAGATATGTTTATGGGGCTTGTATATGCGATTGCCGTGCTACCAGCAGGACTAGATCCATCTAGAGTATAAGATATGTCCGCGGCAGGGCCTGCATAATTAAGTTCTATGGCAAGTCCCCACTCTTTGTAAGAACCACCAGGTATGTTACTAGTTAACACGACGACCCCCCTAAAAACTTAAAATTCGTACTGGTCAAACTGAGTAGTATCGAAGTTAATATACTTAGTTTTGGATATTTTTTCCATAAAAACGGTCTTGTCTTTTGGAACACGGGCATCCCTATCCAAATGTAAAAAAGGCCTGGACAGTCCCAGCGACGGGTCTCGATACAAAATTACGCGCTTCACAGCCGGGATTTTTTTGCTAATATAGGCCATGACTTTTACGAAGTCAGGCTCTTCAATTGGGAAAATATCCGTCGCAGTTCCGAGATATTTGCCTTTATGGTAAATCTGATGGATGCTGTTTTCTACGCCACCAACGGCGTTGTTTAAAAACGGGTTTCGATAGCCAGAGTTGACTCTGATCCGTCCAAATTTCTCACGTAAAGGCTCTAAGATATCTTTTGCGTGCCACTCCAACTTAGCTATGATGTCTTTATTCGGAAAGTCTACTAGGCCGAAGTGGCTTGTTGAATTAATTAACTCTAACAAAGTGAAATGTGGGCTTAGCTTAAGTTCTCTACAGAATTTCAATTGTTCAGCGTTGAGGGCCATAGTCAAATCTCCTTTATTTAAACAGCTTATCCATTAAAGGCGCCAGTGCCTTAAATATCTCACCTAAGAATAAAAACACGCCCGTTATGATTGTCCCGAACAGTGTTACAATTGCAATAATTATGCTTTTGCTGGCACCATCACCGGCAGGCTTACTTGAGTCTACCAGATTTCTCTTTAAAGGACAATTAGATATTTCTGTTTCTATGCTCCTGAGACTTTTACACGCTTTTTCTAAGTCATCTGTCAGAGACTTTATTTTATATTTGCAATCTAAGATTGCCTCTTGATTGTCAAAGTGGCAGTGGCAGAAGTTTTTATCGTTGCTTAGTAACCCGAAGCTTTTAAGCGTGATTAATATCTCAGATAGATCATCTCGACTGCCGAATTTCTTCTCGTTGGCCTTTACTAGATCCTGGTGCTCTTTTTCTGCCAAATCGCTACTTTGATAGAAGACATCCCCAACCACTCGGTCAGTCGGCGTCAGCGCTTTAAAAGTCTCGGCTCTTATGTGCTGCATCAGACTGGCTAGTGTTTGATAATCTTGTGTATTATCTAAAATGTGGTAGGCAAATCCTTTATCCTTGGGGTAAATGACTGCTGAAATGCTTTTGTCGGACGCAAGTAACATATCAGCCGCATCTTGAGTTTTGGCAATTTTAAAATTCAAGCCGCTGATTCCCTGGGACTCACATGCTTTTATTAATTCTTCGGATAACTTAACCGACTCGACACACTCGATTATTAAGATTGACTTTTCCATAGATCTCCCAATCTGACAAGGTCTTTATAAGACATATGAATATTTAGTGCTTTAGTCAACAGCTCAAAACTAGCCCTGAAATCAGTTATAAGCATAATGTATAGAGAGCGTATTAGCAATTAGCTAATACTCTCTTGAAGTCATATTAAGAAAAATTTAGCATCGGAGGGAAAAGATGCACAATCACTTGCAGGAAATTTCAGATTTTGTTTCGGCGGCCATACCAGTTATTTGGGTCCAGACCCATGAGGACAGCCGAATGCTGGACCTTATGGCTGGGTTCAGAAATGAAAGAGGATTCTCGGTCATGTCTTATGATGTGGTAAATCAGCTCAAGGCAGTGCACACCACCCCCGGACAGCAGATCGCAGCGGCCGATATGGCACAAATATCCGACCCGGTGGGGGCGGTTCAGTTCTTTACCGAGCAGGGGAAGGTCGAGGCCCCCTCAGGCAAAAATCCAGCGGCAATATTAGTTATTCTAGATGCGCACAAGCTAGTGGGCAATATTGCTTTTATCCGCGCCATAAAAGACTTTATTGCATCGAAAGCTTTCTTGAAGCACGTGTTTCTAGTATCACACACGAACATGATACCTGAGGAGCTCGAAAAAGAAGTAATGCTCGCGCACATGAGTTTGCCCAGTACTGCCGACCTGGAGAGACTGGCTGTGCAACTAAAGAATGAAAATGGGCTGGGGGCCTTAAGTTGGGATGGGGACATAATTAAAGCAGTCTCTGGCCTGACTGAACTCGAGGCCACTAGCGCGTACTCGCTATCGTTAGTCAAAAACGAAAGGCAATTCGTCCGGACGGACTTGGAAAAATTTAAACTTGAGGCTGTTAAGAAATCTGGCATGATGGAAATATTCCCGGCCGTTGACGAGGGCGAGCTCGGTGGTCTGGAAAAGCTTAAGAAATATATGCATTCCCGTGCTGCTGGCTTTAATGACCCGAGCCTACCAACACCGACAGGGATATTGCTCATGGGACTTCCCGGAGGTGGCAAGAGCCTGAGTGCTAAAGTCATTGCAAGCATACTAAAAATGCCATTGATTAAGCTCGACATAGCCAGCTTAAAATCTAAGTATGTCGGCGAGTCGGAATCGAAAATGGGGCAGGCGTTAAATCTTATCGATGCAATCTCGCCTGCGGTAGTCTGGCTGGATGAAATAGAGAAGTCAGTAGGCGGTGTTCTCAGCTCGAATCACTCTGACGGCGGTACGAGTAGCGCCATGTTTGGTAAATTGCTTACTTGGATGCAGGAAAGTAAGAAGCCAAAATTTATCGTGGCCACTTGTAATGATATCCAGCCGTTGTTAGAAGTCTCTCATGGAGCGTTGATACGGCGGTTTGACGATGTCTTCTTCGTGGATACACCATCTGATTCTGAGAAGAAAGAAATCCTCAAGATCCATAATAAAAAATATGCCGCTCAAGTCCCAGAAGAGGCTGTAAGTAGTATGCACAACTGGACTGGGGCCGAAATCGAAAAGCTCTGCAAAAGCTCTAGATTTGAAGGGTTCGAGCAGGCCATGGCAAATATTCGGCCTATTTACCATCAAAATAAAAACTTATTTGAGAAAATGCGGGACTGGGCAAATAAAAATGCTCGGCCAGCGAACGAAAGCGTGGGCGTCGAAGACACTGTCACTGCTATACAGAAATCTTGGCGCAAACTTGCCATCTAACTGAAAGGAGAACGTATGTCACATACGTCTGAAGTAAAAAACATAAACATAAATAAAACACACGAAAATGCACTTAAGCGCGCTGCCGAGAAAGTCGGCGGGCAATTCCTGGGCTGGGGGGAGCATAAATTATACTCTTCGAAAGAGACTGGCTTTGGCATAAAATTAAAAAACTGGCGCTATCCGATAGTAATTAACGGCACAACCATCAAAATGGATAACTACAACGGCTCCTGGGGAAAACAATCTGAGCTTGATGGATTCAACACCAGGCTCAGGACGGAAATAGCAGCTGAAGCCTATCGGAAACAGGGCCATGTTGTGACCGAGAGAGTAATCTCGGACACCAAAATTGAACTATTCGTGAACGTAGGAGAGTAAGCTATGCCAACAATAAAAATAACGTGCTCCCCCGATGGGTACAAAATCGACGCCGACGGATTTGTCGGTGGGAGCTGCTTCGAAGCAACTAAACTTATAGAGAAACTCGGAGATGTTACCGAGACCAAGATGAAGCCGGAGTTCTATCAGCAGAAGACTGAGCTTGTAAGGGGGAAACTATGAAGCTTAGAGAAAATTACGGCCGAGCGTTGGAGATTCTAGGCTTGGCAGATGAGAAGAAAAGCATAATCAGACTCTATTGAGAGTCTAGACGACAAGCTTCATGCTTGGTGGGACTAAAAAAGGAAAAATTAATATGGGTGACTATGATAGCTTTGACTGGGACATGGATGATGACCATGACTACGGCGCCATAACGGACTATGGCGACACCGACGACTGGGACTAAAACAAAATAGCCGGGGGCGTCAAACCTCCGGCTATTTAATCTTGCGTTTTATGAGTTTCAAGATGCCGACAATCACCTTGCGCTCTAAATCAGTCAGGCCAGGCTGTTTGCTGGATTTAAACAGCTTTTTGGCCATGGCTCTTAGTTTTTTCTGAGATGCGGCTGCCACGTCTTTTGCGAGTTTTTCTATAAGCATAGTACTTACAGTATATTATGGATAATTAAAAAAATCAAAGGAGCTGAACATGAAAGGGAGTTTATTAATTGTTTTTGAGATTTCACTTGCGGCCGCTATGTTGGGCAGTGTACTTGTGTTCGTGCTGTTTATTAATCAAAGCACGGATGTTCGTTTAATTTATTGGGTAGGAATGTCCGCAATTTTCTTCACGGGGCTGCAGAGCTTTTATTTCGCGAATGTTCTCAGAGACGTACTGGACGGGAGAGGTATTGCCGACGACTTGGCTAGTCTTTCTCGTGAGAATTTATTAAAGCAATGCCGGCTTGCTATCGAAAAAATAGATAGCTTAGAAAAAGCCGCAGCGCATTCACACATAAATAAAACCGAAGCTCTTAATAAGCTCTTAGATGTAGCGACTAAGTTACAGAGCCATGCAATTCATTTAGACTTGCGTGAAATTTATGATTTAGTTAAGAAAATCTAGTGCGGATACGTCCGCGCTTTTTTTAGCTTTCAAGCTTTTCTGAGTATTCGTCTGAAAATTTAATGCTATTTAAACGCTTTTTGATTGCGAAGAAGGCATTTTCTAAGATCTTAATATCTTCAGAGTCTGGCTTGTATTTCAGGCTCATATGCGGTATGAAACTATCATGGCCATGAGTAAGTCCCTGGCTTATCAAATTTTTATGTCTGAGCATAATATCTGGCGCGATAAATTTCAGTACGACTGCCCGATAACTCGTCCCCAGGCTCCCCCAGAACATCGAGGCTATCAAGCTCAGCAGTATATTCGCTGTCAGAGGTTATATTTGGTAAAGTTTGATTTAGGTTATTTTTATCGTAAATCAAAGTCATATGTAGCTCGTTCTCTGGGATCTTGCTTTGCCTCTCGTTCCATTTTAGCTAAACGAGTGTAATAGTCTGGGATTTCAGCTAAATGGTCGAGCGCTATTTTTTTAGCTATTTGCTTGTTAACCGTATGTTCGGCTTCGACTTCGATGCCCATAGCAAGTTCTCGCGCATCAAAGTCAGATTCTTTCTTGTCAGAGTCAGCAAAACGCCCGGATTTAATAAATTCTTCATAAAATATTTTTTCTAGCATCTTAGTCATTTACCCTCCCAGAAGTGTTAATTTCCTGAAAAACTTTATTTAAATTATTTCTAAGCAAGTATGCGCCTATCGCCGCAATACCAGCTCCGGCAAGGCCTTTATAAATACTTCGCTTCGGGTTAGCCACAGGTGCGTTCGTAGCTTGCTGACTCAGCATGGGCTTTGGTATAAAAGCTTTATTCTTTGACATGAACTTATTGCTCCTATTCAAAGCATTATCATACCAGTCATAATACTTATCGCCGGCAGCTGTTTTTATATTTTTAACCAACGATTCTTTTAGAAGCATACTATCTTTTGTACCCCCAGTTACCGTGCCATTGCATAGCCGTTGGGCTCTGCGGCAGTGCCTGAGTTCTCAGCGGGATAAATTCTGGCTTGGTGTTTTGTTTGAGGGCATTCATGAATTCCTGGCTGCGAGACATGCCATGTTGTAGCTGGGACTGAGATATAGGGTTGATGTTTTGTAACTGTATCGCACGCATGCTGCCGTTAAAAAGCTGCCTGGCACCCGGAGCTTTTGAATTCAGCATTTGAATCACTTTTTTCATGTGGCCATAGTCAACTCTGGCTAACTTTTGCATTGCAGTTAAACTTACAATTTCGGACATGGCTTGCTTAAGCATAGTTTTCTCCTAAAGTTATATCAAACATAATAGCCACTATTGCTTAGAAAGTCTAGAGTCAATAGCCTTTACTTAATTTAGTTAAGCGAATGCTGGTCTGAGCCCCATGGCCACTGCATTATTTATGGCAGGAGACCCCGATGCTTTAGCACTGTTCTGAAGGTCGGCAGTTTATCGCCCTGGCAGCTGTTTTCTGCAGCACGGATTGTATTAATGCCTGTCTTAGCATATAAGTCTCCTATCCACCGATCTTTTCTAACGGCAAGGTTATCATGGCAATTTTCTCCACGGCCATAGCCTCGATGTCAGCTGCTAATTTTGCTTTTAAGGCAACGTATCCTTGACCTGCGGAGGCGTGCTTCGTCATCATTCCAGACCTCTTTATCATTGATTCCAGTTTAGCTGGATCTTCCCATATCTGAGCCTATATATAATCATCCGGAGAGCGGCCTATCACCTTGTTCCTGTTGTATATAGTGTTTAGCTGCTTATCCAACCTATCTTTCGCGTCCAACCGGTCAGATCCTCCAAGTTTATTACCTTAGATCCACACAACTCTCTATTTAGAACCCTGCCAGGAGTGGTGCGACCGTGTAACGCTGGGAAACTATCACCTATCGTAAAGCTGGTAGATTCTGCTATATCATCCAAAGGCAGTTCAAACGAACTTTCGCCATCGAATCTACTAGGGGCGTACTTCGTCTTGACAACTGCATACGTAGGATAAGGATAGTTCTGCTTGACCCCTATCTGCTTAAGTATCCTTCGCATATGATCTTCAATGAGCTACCTGTCTTTAAGATATCCAGGCCTACGATGACCCTTTTCGATAAGCTCCTGCAGTATTCTTTTGGCAGCTTCAGGGTCGTTGTCAAACAGTTCTGCAATAGATCTAGTAATTTTACCTGGTTGCCCATGAGCGTAATGAATAAGTTTTCCGGGGGAGAGTATAATGCTTGCGTGCTTACTCATCTGTATAGCACGCTCTTGTTTCAGTGCAGACTCATATGAATCATGGCGGCCTAGTATTTTAGATCCGTCTTTCGTATAGAGTACGTATTTGTTGTTTTCGTGTTTGATCATTCTATTTATCCACAACTCTCTGCTGATGTCCCAAAAGAGAGGACTTTAAGTTAGTCCTCTCTTGGATATCAGATGTTAGTTTTTGTCTTAGGTTCATTTTATTTTTTGTAAAAG
>DYKV01000500.1 GCA_020722415.1 Anaerolinea sp. | reverse complement strand
TCTGCGGATTTCTATAAATTAGCAGGAATACCAAATTGCTGTCCAAATTTTCAATTATTTACATATTTGGCATAAAATTTAAAAAATCAATAACAATATTGCGTTTAAATTTTTAAGCATATTTTTACTCCCAAAAAATGATTATATTTAATTATTTAATTAATAATAATTTCCCGCTCTCAATTCTTTCTCCAATCTGTATCCTGTAATAATACATCCCCGTTGACAATTCATAATTATTAATTCGTAATTCACAATTATGCCTTCCTGCATCCTGCCATTCATCCACAAGTGTTGTGATTTTACTGCCGAGGGAGTTGAATATATCAATTTTTATTCTGCCCGGTGTTTGTAATTCGTAATTAATGCTTGTTGTTTCGGAGAAGGGATTGGGATATACGCGCAGGTCCGTAGCCTGGGCCGGGTCGCGGACGCTTGTGGTGTCCTCGGTGGGCTCGACCTTCCAATACTCCTCTCCTGCAAATCCGATATTGAGCCTCTTGCCAGCCAGCGATTCGATCTCGCGGCTGTACACAAAGAGGCGGTCATTCTTCATCTGATAGTGGAGTTCGTTGGAGATGGTGTCCTTGCTAGAACCCAAAATGGGGAAATCCCTCTTATCTCCAGACCCATAGTAGAATACCCCTCCTCTGATTGTGGGTCCACTTCCAGCCAAATCCACTATCATGACAATCCCGTCTTGTACGGTCCAAAAAGGATATTCGGGTTTAAAAACGATTTGATCGAGGTCAGTATATGCGGCTGTCTGTCTAAATGTGGTGTTCCGGATGCCCGGCCGGCCGGACCCCGCGCAGAACACGGGGTATTCGGTTGTCCTGAAGAAATCTTCCCCAAGCCTTTTGATGAAATACTCTGCCTCGACCCAATGATTTGTCGAATCTTTGCGAAGGCCAAGTTCAATCACTGCGATCTGAATCGATTCTATCTTGGATTGTCCAATATTCTTGAAGAAAGCCGAGTCTTTCTCATCTAAAGGATCAAATCTGTAGTTCTCGCTGTAATATCCATTATTCGCCTTGATGACCAGCACATTGGTCTTCTTCTCAGGTTCTGATTCGAACCCACCTCTGCGCACTTCGATGGTGGTGTCCCTCATCGGATACACCTCCAACCAATTGCGCACTTTGGCGTCGGTGGTGTCCCACTCTCCCGTCATCCAGAGGTTGGGCTCGAACATCACCCCATTGATGTCATACCCCTCAGGCCCGTAATCCTGCACCAGCCGCAGGGTGAGGGAGACGATCTTCCCCCCTTCCCTCTTCACATCCACAAAGCGGCTCACCATGCCAAACTCCTCGTCGAATCCGTCATTGGTGTGCACCTGCACCTGCTCATTGTCTTTGAGCGTGAAACGCCTGTAGTAAGAGTTTCCATCGATGGCTTGGAAGGTCATCGTGATCTCTCCGGCCTCCTCCTTGACTTCTCCCTTCACTTTTATCATGTTGGTGTCGCTCACCAACCCCAGCCAGGCGGTGATATCCTTGCCGAAGGTGGTGTCGGCATTGACGATCTTTCCGTTCTCCACCTGAAATTCTCGCTCCAAGTAAGCCATCAATACGGCAGTGCGGGGGCCGGCTGGCTGGGTCTTGAGATAAAGGCTCCCCTTCCATTCCCCGTTGTT
>DYKV01000499.1 GCA_020722415.1 Anaerolinea sp. | reverse complement strand
GCAAATGTTGTAGAAATTAATGTCGCCGTTTGGTTGCGGCATGAATGCCGCGTTAAGTTATGAGTAGTAGGAGCGTTCTTTGCGACGAAGCAATCCCCTTGCAAACCAGGAGACTGCTTCGTTTCGCTCGCAGTGACAGAAAGCATAGAGTTTTATAGGACAAATGTTTAATGTGACATTGTCAAACTAATCATGAATCCTTTATTGCAGAGTATTATTGATAGATTTATTACCACATAACGGATTACATCAGCAGCCGAGCGTTTTGGAACCTGATGCGGCTTTGCACGTAGCCAATTTGAGAAAATCGCGCCGTTTACCCATGGGCGAAAGCCCGGACTGCTGCATGTGGGGTTAGCTCGCATTTCCGTTTTGAACGTGATTTTTTCGTTTACTACAACTGGAATAAAATATTGCGTTGATACACCTTTCTTGAGAATTTCCCAATCAACACCTTATTTAATCAAATATTTCTCTATCTCATCCAAAACCTGATTGATGGAGGGTTGATCTGTAGGAGCAATCTTATCTTCCCCAATGTGTTTATGATGTGGAAAAGTGATAATTTCGGGATGATGAGGGGCGTTGTCGTAACGTAAAACACACTGGTCATTGCGAATATAAGAATACGCATATATGATACGCACTGGATACCCCAATTCTGTGCTCACTGTCTCATGGATGCTCAAAAAAGAATCGTCCCAAAAGTTAACACGACATCTAAGAACACCATTGAAATCATCCGATGCCAAAATTTCGATTATCTCAATAGACGTTATCGAAGTATATTGTTTTAAAACCCGTTCGATTGACGAAAAGTAATCTGCAATGTTCATCGCCCTGGTGCCGACGAAAGTATAAGTTGTCGAATCGGAAGTGAAGTAAGATATAAATGATATAACCCTGCCCAAGTTAGCCAGGCATCATCGTCTCCCAATTCACCATCTTGATAACGCCTATAGAATTCAATCGTAGAGTATCCATATTTTGCCTCTAGATCTGACAATCGGAGGCTAAGTTCTTGAAATGATAAACGTCTCGGCTCGAAAGACATGAGATGCTCCTTCTGTGAAAATCCACTGCTCAAAAACGATCTTTATATCTTGTTCATAAACCAATTAATCAATCTCAATATCCGGTTTTCACTTAAACCATTATACTCGATAGAACAGTCTCAACTTATCTATCTTTTGGCATTGAAAAATGAAAGTTGATGGTTTGCGTAACCTGCGTGTGGGAGGGCGTATCTCGACATGATTTCGACAGGCTCAATCAACCAGCTCTATGACATAAAAATGCTCGAAAATGCCGCAGAATCCCGCAAGCTGTTCCTGAGCGTTGTACTGATGGTTCGACGAGCTCACCCCGGCGGCTTGTCGAAGCGCCAGTCGAAGGGTGGGGTGCACGCTTTGTTGGGCAAACCCGGTGGACGCAAGACTCGCTGACTGGCAAAAGACGCCGCCGTTCAACGTAACATCATTAATTCATAAATCAAGGAAAGATCGGCATAGGGGATGAGATTTTTGAAGTTCAAAAGGGAGATGTGGTTTTTATTCCGGCTGGAGTACCACACTGGTACAAGACTATTGGTGACGAACCATTTGAATTTCTTTGTTCGGTGCCGAATATCCCGGACAAAATAG
>DYKV01000063.1:4868-10965 GCA_020722415.1 Anaerolinea sp. | reverse complement strand
CAGTGGCTTGCCGACCACGCCAAATTGCCATCAACGGGTGGAGGCGGAGGTGGAGGCGGAGGCGGTAGCGGAGGCGGGGGCAGAAGCAGACATCGCCCCCCACGCGTAAATAGCCCGCGCACAAATAATACGCCCGCACCCTCTCCATCTTATCGCGTTCCAGCATATAGCAATGGATTATTGGGATTAATTACTTGGAGAATGTGATATGCTGCCAAGCATAAGCGATGCTTCTAGAATGTTCCTAGAGAAAATATTAAGGGATATTGAAGCAGGTCCTGGGGCCGGAGATATAGGTCAATCAAATGATTTATATGAGAGATTAAAGCGAAAATCCGAAGATATTATGCCAAGTCCCGCGTCGAATACATCTTTATATGGGACTACGCCACCAGCATCTCAATCTGGAAATATATCACCCATAAATCAAGCAAATAAGCCAACTTCTTTACCTAATTTAATATCGAATTACAATACTACTTTTTCACTATATCCATTGTATCAAGATGTGTATCATTCTTATTTCGAGAATATTGGTGTGCCAGATATGTATGTCAATATCCCAGAGGGCGTACTATCAGAAATTACAAATACTAAACAACAGGCTCTTGAACAATGGCGACAGACTAGCCCAAAAGACCCGACTGGCGCTTACTACATTTCGGAGACTAATTCCTTCGGTGAGACGCTCCCCTATGGTGCGTTGGGATGGGATTATTCGGGGAGACCATATTATGGCGATGGGTGGAGTGGATTGTGGAAGGGTTTTATTTCCAAATTAACTGCCCCCATGATTGGCGGTACTGATGTACCATTTGTGGAAAGAAGCAATGACAAAACAACCATCCATTGGGAACAGCTACTCCCAAAGCTCGTAACGTCTGACGTGATAAGCGACGAGGAAGCTAGACTGGCATTGGCGCTACCTGATATAACACCTGAAAATAAAGAATTAATCCAAGCCAAGATAAAAGAATATAAAGCAGGGCTAGCATCAAAGGAAATGGCATCTACTTATGGTTCATCGGCTGGGCTATTTGAGTTGCCATTACGGGTGATAAAAGCCTCCGTCGGAATGCTGCTCGGCGCATTGGACGAAGTATCTAAGTGGGTAGAGAAAGAAGTGATAACTCCATTGAATATAATCGCCGATTTACCCCTAGAATATGACTCTAGAGTTATCGGGCATGAGTCTACAATTAATCGTTATGTTGTCCTTAATTCATATCCGCGCAATCCCTTATTGCAAGCGTATTACGATGGCAAAAGGGTAGATAAGGATAAATTTCTAAAGGATAATATAAATCCTGTTTCAGAAATAATGAAAACTGGCAAAGTTATTAAACCTGGTAGTCCAGTAGACCGTATCAAAATGGCTGGTCATATAACTTATTCAGCCATCATAAATCCAATGCTATATGCTGAATTCGATAGAAGAGTAAAGAATGGGGAAAATCCCATTATGCTAGAACAGGAATTAGAAAATCCCCTTGCCGAAATGATAGGCAGAATGATATTCGACCCAACAAATATAGTACCCCTACCTGCATTAGATTTTAGCAAAATGCGGTCATTGAAATATCCGAAAGAAGTATCTAGTTTCCTGAAAGCGGCTAAGAAGGCCGATAAGTTAACCGATGTGTTAACCGATGCCAAAAGCCTAGAATATCTCGATAAGCTAGTTGACGCCAAAGTCATGGCAAATCAAAGGCTTGCCAAT
Source organism: Anaerolinea sp. (assembly GCA_020722415.1). Lineage (GTDB taxonomy): Bacteria > Chloroflexota > Anaerolineae > Anaerolineales > UBA4823 > UBA4823. The sequence goes on along the minus strand of DYKV01000063.1, from coordinate 9,245 downwards.
AAATTGCTTGACTATGGCAAATATATTTATCCAGACATACCAAAATATAATTTGAGCGCTGACATTAACGCTGTGCAAAAAGCAATGTTTTCAAGCATACTCCGAAATAATCCTGATGAATTCGCCTTGTCTTTTGAGGCAATAATAAAACTCGCCTCTCGCGACCAAGATGAGGTCAAGGAAGGCGTTCAATTGCTAAACGGGCTAAGAAATGTTCCTAGCGAGATGATGTTCAGCGAAGCAGGCACAAGAACTGGAATATTCTTACGCGAAATGCTTGGTATTACCGATAGAGAGAGCATCGTTCCCCAAATTAATAAATTCATGGAAGGACTATATAAAGCAAAAGAATCTGGTAAGTTAAGCGATGTTGTAAGATATGTTGCCGCCAAAACGCAAACCGCCCTAGACAATTTGCTCCCCTCATTTGAGACGAGAATGAAATGGGCAAACATTGTTGCTAATAAAGCCGAACACGCAGAAGAATATGCAAAACTCACCGATTGGCAACGCGAGCTTGCCCAAATCTCGAAAGTCGGTTTATATACTCATAAGGCTATTGAAACTGCAAGAAAGATAGAACGGCCATTCATTTCATTCTTTTCTTATATATTCATGGGCTTGAGTGAATCATATCCAATTAGAAATTTAGCTACGGATACGACTAATAAGATTATTGATTGGGGACTTGAACCATTATTTTATGGCGGCTACAAACAAACCCTTAAATGGACTGGCGGCATAGAATTGGAACATGCAAAACGCGGGATGGGTGCTTTCTATGCTGCTGATGTAAATAAGGGAGCTAAAAGTTTTCTTGACAAAATAGCCTTTGGTAAATGGCAAGCCCAAAAATTCGAGCAATTCTCATCTACTGGAGTGGCGGCTTATGCCTACAACAAAGAGATGATTAAAACAATGAGAATACTAGAAAGAATACCAACAGAGGGTATTGAACCAGAAATTGCTGCCATACTTCCTAGATTGGTAGAACAACATTATGGGGATGTTGAGGCTGTTATAGCAAAAATAATCAAAGAAAATAAGATAGTTGTCAATCCATTAGAGGATTTCATTGAAATATCTAAAGACTCAGAAAACGTACTCCGTGACTTCGGTTTATACGATGATGCCGCCGATATTATCAAAGATGGAGTGCGGTCTGATAAATCATCATCCCAAATTATTGATGATTTGAACAATTATTTCGATACGATTATCAAAAACGCCAAAGACGATATTGCTAGGCGTGGTACTGTTTTACACGAAGATAATTCCATCTTGGAATCTGTGGGGGCAAAGAATATGGAGGAATTTATCGGCGATGATGCTGGTAAATACTATCAAGTCACCAACGCCTATGGTGCTACTGATATAGTATTTCAACATGCCTATAATGAATTAAGCCAAGTAGTAAATACAATGAACCGTAAATACTCCCATCTGGCTGGGCAAATGCATATTACGGGTGATATCGCCAAAGAAAATAAATACATAGAACTATTGAATAACGTAAACACGCTGGAAAAGAATATACTGAGTATAAAAGAAGACACTTCTGCAGTAGTTGGGGGATGGCGGGATGCAATAATGACGAAGCGCAATCGGTTTTTAGGTGAAATATTAAGCCCTAAAAGCGCACCTGAAAAGAAACTGGCGTCATTCGAGCTTTATAAAAAATTCATTATTGACGAGGCTGCTAAAGCTAAACTGGGAAACATTGATAACCTTACTCAGGTAGTTAATGGAATGGAACTAAAAGACCTCCAACGTCTCAATAGTATATACTGGACAGAGTTATTCTTCCCTACCGTAAATAGAATTTGGTCGGAATCATTAGAATTGCTAGAAAAATCATTGAAGGAATTACATGGTAAGCTGCCAACGGAAACAGAGTCATTAAATCCTATACTCAAAGAGATTGGCACGGCAAAGGCATTCATGAAAATATTGCCCAAACAACAAGAATTACGATTAGCTATTGATGTCAGCCTGGCGAATGGGGAATATAAGAATGCCGTATTCCAACTTGCTCAATCTTATGGATTAATCCCACTCGGTAGAATTCAAGTTGGCAAATACGATGAGCAATTACTCGCCATCATAAAGAAATATGCCGAATCACCCGTTCTGAAGAATATTAATAGCCTAGATGATATTCAAAGTGTGGCATATTTCGACGATATTGCCCACGCTTATGCTCAAACAGTGGGCAAGTATCCCCTCAACGCCTATACTAAAGATATGAAGAAGATAATTGACTCGTTGCCGGGAAATGCCCCGATTAAATTGAAGGGCAAGCTACCACCCGTTCATGATACAAACCTTCCCGCTGATATGGCGCAATTAATTTATGAAGCCGAAGACGAATTGAGAACAGCCCATAAAGCACTAGTAAGCGCAGTAGATAACAATTTTGGAAAAATACTTGAATATGGAATAAATGACGAGAAGTTAAAAGCATTAAATGCCTGGCGCGAAAATGCTAACCGAATAGTAACGCAAGGGCGATTTATCGCTCATCGGGTATCGCAGGCTGCCAGGGACTTCACCCTGTTATCTTACGAGAAGGGGCTATTAGACCATATTGTTGGATTAGTATATCCCTACTCTTATTGGCATTCCCGCACATATCTAAACGCATTTAGAAGGTTGTTCACCCATAATGGAATGATGTTGTTGTCCAAATATGCAATATACAAGGAGCAAATGGAGAAAATACATGCCGATACTCCCGAATGGTATCGGCGCTACTTGAATACGGATGAACTGCCTGGCGTGGATATAAGAAGCCCATATCTCTTTCAGCTGGAAACACTGCTCAACCCGTATAACACTTGGATGAACACAGACTTCAATGACCCACGCCGAAAAGTGGACTACCTAACTGCAACATTGGATGGCGCAAATCGTTTTGGTCCGCAATTGTTACCTGTTATCCCCTGGATTACCGCATTCTATTTGTATAATAAAGGAGAGAAAACCGCTTCTCAATTATGGCTTGGTAGACTATTTCCGCAATCCAAACCAATAAAGTCATTATTATGGAATATGGATAAGCGCTATCACTTTATTTATGGAAAGGATAGCGCTCCCAATGAAATAGACCCATTTGTGCAACTATTCTTTGGCGGACATGATTTATATGAGGATAGGCATATCCTCCGAACGCTTACTGGACTTGAACTGGAAGGCAAGATAAATCCCACCGAATATGCTGAAGCCGCTTATCACCAGAGCGGAAAACAATGGGATTTGGCTACCGAAACATATTATAAGAACCGTGCTTATGCAGATGCAGTATCATTCTTTTTAGGTGGCTCAACCATAAAGCCCCGTTCCACTGCCGATTTAATGGTGGACGCATTCTACAATGATTTGAACAGAATATATGCGCTAGGTGGAAATCTATCCTACGAGGAAAAATCGGCGTTATATAATGAGTTGTATAAGCGCTATCCATTCGGAGAAGCACTATTATTGGGCGGAAAGCAAGGCTATGAGCGGGATGAGGCTTATGTTTACAACGTACTGCTCCGCATAGAACCCGGTAAAAGGGATAACGTATTCAGGGAATACGGGATGTATGACACACTACAGAAGTTCCTCCAGTCTAATGGCGAACTTGAACAATTTAGCGATGAAGAATACAAGAGGTTTATGTCAACAGTAGTAAGTCTTGGGGCGATTCTAGAGATGCCCAATAGCACAACAAAACAAGAGTGGAGTGCGGCAACTAAAAGATATTCTGATATGCTAAAAATTGGCAAAGAATTATTTGGTGAGAATATTTGGGAATTAATGGAAGAATATGATTATCTAAATAATTCTAAAGAAGATTACATGAATGAATATAAAGCCCGGCAATTATTGAAAGACCATCCCGAAATAATGCAAGCCCGCACATACAAGGCGGAAATTATCTTGTCTGACGAATATTTGAGCAAGTATTATGCAAGCCAAGCTACTATCAGTCAATACTTGCAGGGCTTGAAATATGCAAATATCGAGGCGCGACTGGGCGAGGAAATATGGGATATCAAAAATCAATATTGGGATTTAATGAACGATGGCAAATACGAGGAAGCAAAAAAGTTCAAGAGTGAACATCCCATACTCACTCAATATTTCGAGATGAATAGCAAATACAATAAAATGTTCAGACAATATATAGATGAAATAGCTATTCATTTACCAGAAGGCTATCCCACCGAAACACGTGAGGGATTAGTGGTTGATATGCTAGAGGAACAGCAAAAGAATGTATTGGAAGCAATTCGGGAAAGCAACGAAAGAAGGTTACAGAACTACACCTGGAACGAGGATATTGTTCCGATGTTCACTGAACCGCAATTAGTATTATTGGTTGATTATATT
>DYKV01000063.1:0-4768 GCA_020722415.1 Anaerolinea sp. | reverse complement strand
AATAATTGAGGAGATGAAATATGAATGAAGATATAATAACTCTTGATAAAGGCGAGAGCAATAGCGAAGCGAAGGAAACTGGTTCATCTACAAATGAGGCGAAGCCCATCACTCTAGGCGAGCTTGAATCCATTCTCGAAAAACACACCCGCAGAATCCAGTCAATTGTGGATAGCGGGGCAGCCAGAACAAAGAAAGAGTTGAGTGGATTTAGCGAGCAACTGGCGCGTTTGAAGGAGTTGCAAAGCGAGGGTTTAACCGAAAAACAAGCGCTGTGGCAAATGAACATCGAAGAGCAACTTCAAAAATTGAGACCAGATGCTAGAGAAGATAAGCCAGAAAATGACCTTTCAGCTATTGAAAAAGAGTTTCTAGAAAAACTCGGACTGTCCATTGATTCTCCAAAGGTGCTATCCGTAATGCAATCCACCCGTAATCCAACAGAGCGGATGGTTGGATACGCCAAGTTGGTGGAATTGGGAAGCCAAGAGAAAGGAACTCCTAATAATTCATCTGTAAATCCCTCGATGATGATGCCTAGTACACCATCTTCTGGGATGAGTAGCCCATCCCTCGACGAGCAATACGAAGAGGAGAAGAAAAAGCTGGGCTTCAAACGCGGTGATGTAAAAGCCCAAATGGACTTATTACTCAAATACCGCAAATTAGCAAAAGAGAAAAATTTAGATTTTAGTTATTAGGAGAGTGTAATATGGCTAACATGTTAACTACTTATCAAAATACCACCGCCCAAGTGCGGATGATTACTGACTATATATCATTGATTGACCCACACGATGCAGTGGCTATTGAACTACTCGGTGGGCTAGATGGAGCAAGGAGTAAATTTTCATTTACCACAGCTAATCAAACCAAAGTGGAATGGTTGACTGACGAACTATACCCGTTGTCATCTTCACTGGCTACTGCCATGTCCACCACTACGGAAACAACTGTGGCAGTTGCTAGCGGTCAAGGTGTAAGATTTAAAGCTGGTGACATTTTACAGATTGACAGCGAGGGTATGTATGTAACTAGTGTTGCTGGTGATAACCTCACGGTAACTCGTGCGTTCTTCGGCGCTGCGGCCACTCATGCTGCTAGTGCAGCCATCGCAATTACTGGACAAGCGCGTTTGTCTGGCGCTGACAGCGCCTCACGCGCCATTCCAGAAATCACCAGTGATTACAACTATACCTCCATATATCACGAAGAGGTAAGCGCAAGTGGTTCAGACCTTTCCATTGATTACTATGGATTGGATAATATTCTGGAATACAAAGCCCGAATGGTGATCCCACACTTAACAAGACTCTTGGAGAAAAATTTATATCATTCTAGTCGCAATGCTGGTAGTGCAACTACGCCGCGTTCGGCTGGTTTCTTCGATGCCTTCATTACGGCGTCTACAACCTATAACGGGATAAATGCCGCTGGGCCTATCGCGGAAGCTCATTTAAGGGACGCAACAAAAGCTGCCTATATGGATGGTGGAAGCGGCCCCTGGCTGGCATTTTTCCATCCGAACAATATGGGCAATTTGGTTGCTCTCTATAATAGCTCTTCACTGTTGCGCATTGACCGCGATGAGACCACAATGGGCATGAAATTGTTCAAGTATAGCGGCCCTTATGGTGACATTGATTTCGTGCTAGACCGTTGGGCCCCGACAGATAAAATCTACATCATTGACCCCAAACACGCTGGTTTTATCACCCTACGCCCCTGGCAACGAGAACAATTAGCGCACACTGGTGATGCTTACTCCGAACAGGTAATTGGCGAATTTTCATTTGCTATTCGTCATCCAAACACCGCACATGCAGTTATCTACGGCTTGACATAATGGCGACGAGAGGGGAGGGGAGCGAAGCCCTCCCCTTCTTAAAGGGTAAATATGGATAAAGTCAATGTAGACATTATCTTTCCCTGTGAAAGAAGCCAAGAGCCGCGTTGGTGGGCGGAGATAATGTCTATTCTACTTAACGAAGAGAAGGAGGGAATAGCTTCAATCAATCATATATTCTATTTCCCAAGTGGTGTCCCAGATGCCCGAAAAAATGCAGTGATAATGGATAATCGCCAACTGAAAGTTGATGTTAATCGTAATAAAGGGGCAATAGACTTTATGCGTTCGGAAAGCGAGTGGGCAGTATGGCTAGACACAGATGTTGTCCCCCCGCAAGGCTTCATCACAGATTTATTAAACACAAAACGCAAATGGGTATCAGGCATATATCATCTAAAATCAGAGCCTTATGTTCCCGTTGCTTATCTACGCGTAGATAATGGAAGGTATATGCCAATAGAAAATTACCGATATGGGGAGTTGATTCAGGTAGATGCAGTCGGCTTTGGATGTACGTTAATCCATAAATCGGTGTATCAAGATATTTATGACCAAACTAAACTACTTATCTTTCCTGATGGAAGCGTGAGGCTTGTCCATGAAAGCGATATACATGAATCCATAAAGCGTAAGGCTAGGAATAGGAATACTGGTAAGAGCATGAATGTTATCCATAATATAGAAGCTGAAGGATTATATGGGAATAATTTTATATCGCCAGTAAACATGATAGACAAATCTAATTACCCAGAACCCTATCCGTTTTACGCCCTCACCTATAACCGAACAGAGGATTTATATTTCTGCGAAATTGCCGAGAAATGCGGACATAAGCCCTATGTGGATACCGCAATCCAATGCAAGCATTTAGACCATAGTGTTATTGAGTACGGAGATTTTGCCAATGAACGACGTAAAAGACAATATGAAGCAGCAGAAGTTACAAATACTTGACATTTCTGCAAATATTATTACTGATGACACGTTTGTGCGTCAACTCATTGGCGATATGCCTTATGAGATTAAGCATTGCAATATCTTCAGTGAAGATAATGTAGACTTTATGTGGCATCCTACTAGCCCTATTCCAGAGGAATATCGCATTGGATACAATTTGGTTATCGCCTTTCACGTACTGGAATATATATCCTATCACAAGATAATCGCAGCCCTCGATAATATTATAGAGGCAACCAAAATTGGTGGTAATATATTTATTGCCGTGCCAAGTTTGGAATGGGCAATGGATGAGGTATTTGCTAATCGGGCTGACAGTCGAGTGTTACTGTCAATATTCGGACAACAATTATCAGAGCGGACATATCAGAAGTCTGCATTTACGATAAACTTATTAAGACAACTTGTGAATATGTCAAAGAAAGCTATTGTCATGGATGCTTATCACAATGCATATCAATTAGTATACGGAGATAATACATATAAATCAGAACAGAATTGTCTCCTGTGCACAAGATTGAGATAGAAAGGAGCGAAATATGGCTAGAAAGAAATCCCAGAAGAAAGCGCCACTCGGAAGCGGTGAACGGTTTCAAGCGCTAGTTGAGAAGCTAGAAAAGAGAGGCGCAAAGAATCCAGAAGCGTTAGCGGCTTGGATTGGACGCAAGAAATATGGCAAAAAGAAATTTCAATCACTGTCCAAAGCTGGTAAGCGGAAAGCCAAGTAGCAGCCATGACATACGAAAATTCCTCAACCCAAACAACGCTTGGCGAGTTAATCTATCGTGTTGCGCGCAACGTGGGTGCTATCCGCGAGAGCAATGCTACTGCGGATGGCACTACAACTACGCTTATTGACTCTACGTTCACCCAACCCGATGATTACTGGAATGGTAGTGCGCTCCAAATACTTTATGATACAGACTATCGTTATACTCTGCACAATATTACTGATTATGTATTATCAACTCATACTATCACATTCGCCCCAGCTTATAGTGGTAATGTTCCTGCTAATGCACGTTATTGTATAATAAAAAAAATCTATCCCCTCGACATGATTATTCAATCTATCAATAGCGCGCTTGCTTCTTATGGCAATGTATTGGAAAGTATAGAATTTGACCGTAGCACAACTGGCGAGTATTTAGTAAGTGGCGATATTGCCGATAATATTAGGCAGGTGCAATCTTATAATCCCAATACTGGGCAATGGAACATAGTTTACAACAGTAAAATCAGGCGTGATGATTATTCAAATTTTCATGTTCATGCCCATATACCAAGCAACCATACCAAAATTCGCTTTTATTATGTTGACAAGCATCGTCCATTATTTGTCTATTCAGATAAAGTCAATCCAGCGTACAACGAAGCGCAAATCGAAGCGGTTGTGTTAAGGGCTACTGCCAATCTTTTGCAATATATAAAGAGCAAAAATAATAGCATAGACCCCGTTTTGTTGAGCAATATCGAGGCTTACGAGATAAAAGCAGAACGGGCTATGGCAGAGCATCCGTTGAGAGTTGAGATACCCCGAACACCCAGAATAATGAAAGTTGGTTATAAGCCCTATGGAGGAAACTAAACCATGAGCGATGACGTATCCGTCAGCCCATCCATTATGACCCCTACCCATGACATTTCTTTGAGTGATGGCACAACCACGCTTGGCTTTCTCACTGCTGATAGCTCTGGACGGGCAAGCAAGAATTTATTCGCCATAGGCAGCGCCGAAAGAACGCCCCTGCAAACTACACAAGGCGCGCCTGGATTAACCGATACGCTATATCCCTGGATGACATTATACCAAGATGACTTTAGCGGTGGGATACGTCCAGGGTTATTTGAAAAAGACTCTAGCAAGTTTGCCGATGGAGTTGGGGTACAGGTTGCGGGCAGTTCAATAAGACCTGCACATGCACTAACGATGAGGGCAATCTCTAGCAGTAACAGGTATCA
>DYKV01000498.1 GCA_020722415.1 Anaerolinea sp. | reverse complement strand
AAATATTTCAGGTTTTTCATTTCAACACCTCCTGCGCCAGTTCTTGATTGACTTCTTCACTCCACCGTCCGCGAGGTTTAAATAAATCGATCAAGCGCCATACCATAACAACCGCTAAAACCACTAACATTAACCCCAAACCAATATCAATGGCATACATCAAATTGTTTACCAATGGCTGCTGAAGAGCTTCGGAAATAAACAACCGCTTCATTTCAAAAATCGTTACTCCCGCTAGGGCTACATCTGACAGAAAGATAATTAACCAGCCATATAACTGGCGAATTCTACCTTTCAAACCGATCATATCGCCATAATACATCAAAATTATCGTGGCAATGATCGCTGAGAGAGCATGCCAATGCCCAGTTAATTCAATCCGTTCTTCACGCGCCGGCCAGAGACGGAATATATCATCTAGTTTGATCGCCATAAAAATGCCTATACCGCTCGTTGTGAAATTCATAAAGAGCATCTGCCAGGTTGGTCCGAATTTGAGCGGATCACGTACCAGTGCGGCTAGTTTTTGGAAAAAGTTTGGCTTTTTAATTTGTGCCGTTCCCTCTTTTATTAATTTATTCCAACTCCAGATCAACAGGAGGAGTGCTGCTACCATCGAAGGTGTCGCTCCAACATAGATAATCATGTGGGCAATTGGTTCGAGAGGGGTCGCCACTCCCCAAACGCCCAAATTAAGCACGATTGTCCCCAAGATCATCAGCGGCATGGCAATCTTATGCAAAATTCCTTTAAAATTTAACCAGCGCCCGATTATTAGGGTGATCATAATGGCGATCAAAGCCAACATAATATGAAGGTGACCAATGATTGAATATTGCATCGTGGTTTTCTCGGGCAAGCGAATGACATTCTCTGCCAGAAAGACTTCAAAGCCATTACCAAAGTATGAGCCAGGCACTGCTCCGAAGATGGCTGAAATCACTGTGGTCAAGGCGGTGGCAAAGAAAGCCGCCCGCTCGATATCCACCCCCGATTTGGAACGTGCGTAATCTGGGTCCGGCTGATAATAGGCTTTATTCCATGGCCAGAGAGCGATTGTTAATAATACTCCAGCAAAGAAGATCAACGCTAAACCAGTGATGTAGAGACCATGAAAAATCCAGTTATGCCCCCAGTAAGCGAAAATCATCCCGAAGATCATGGCGAATAAATAACCTACCGTGATCAAAACACGCACCGCTTTTTTATAGAATTCACCCATTTTAAGGATGCTAGTGATCATATATGTCTCAATCGCCACTACCGCCATTGCAATCGAGTGATATAAAATGATGATTCGTCCTTCACGTTCTCCTGGAAGTAGGCGCATGCCAAATATGCGGATAACGATGTCCCTTACCCCCATTTCAGCCATTGGTCCCGAAAGCATACCAAACAAGGCTGTTTCCATAGCAATCATGGCAATTGCCACTAGAATCAACCCTTTGGTTGTGCCAAATAGATAAGCTAAACGCGACTTAATAAATGACATATTGTCACTCCTGTGGAAATTTTTATCCTTGTTGAAATAGTACCGATAAACAGATTATCTATCTTTGTAAAAAGAGAATTTCATGATGTCTATTAATTTACCCGTTATTCCTCCTTAGAAAATCCCAGAGCAAAAGCAGCAGTCATTAAAAAGAG
>DYKV01000497.1 GCA_020722415.1 Anaerolinea sp. | reverse complement strand
TCCCCTCTCCAGGCTTAAGAGATTAGGCTTTGATCTTGAAATAGCGTAACATTGCCCAGCCGGCAAACATTGTGCCAAGGACACAAATGATAATGGTCCACGCTGCGGGAACCTTGAGCGCCATGGGGATATATGCTAAAAGTACCGCAATAGGCAGGTACTTCCAGCCACGTAAAATAAACTCGCCCCAAACTGCGCCAAACACTGCCGGTAAGAGAAATTTGTTAAAGGCATCCAATAACCAGGGAGGAAAGAAGTGTTGGATATAAAAGATCAACAAGGCGCCGATCAAAATTGCCGGGATACTGATTAAAACCGAGGTGGCTACACCGATGGTGGCAACCAATTCACCTTCGCGGGTTCCCTCCGTTACTCCAGCCACTTCCTGAGCCACAGCGGCACAAGGCACGCGTAAGTTGGAGCCGTTGCCCACCGTCCCAGTCAGATACCAGCCAGCATTACCGAGAATGGGGAAGTAAGCAATCGGCTCGGTAAAATAGAACGGCACTGCATAAGTCATGGCAAGAGCAAAGCCGCCTACTATTGTCGGCCAATCTGGAAAAACATGATGAAAGAGATATAAGAAAATTGAGGGCAAAAAGAGGGCAAAGAATATCCCTGTCGAGAAGATCGTCCCAACCCGATGGATTGGTTTCAAATAATCTTGGTCGAAGGCAGTTGGGTCAACTTGAATTTCATGAATGGCGTTCATTTCTACTCCTAGCCGGCTAAAATTTTTCCGATAAACATAGCGACAAACATAGCAATTCCTAGCGCCCATTCTTTCAGGCGAGGAACCTTAAGCCAATCAGCAAGCTTGAACAGGAACATAGACAAACCTGCTGCAACCAGAACAGTTACGAGGTGCGGTGTACTCTTAAGAGCATTGCTGATCGAATAGTAGCTAAAGATAGCCACCATGCTGGCACCTGCGATCACTGCCAATAACAACTGGTCACCACCGGTGACTTTTTCCCGTAGTGCTCCTAGATAGCGGGTGAAAATGGCTTCCACGGACCACCCCCAGCCAGCAATATTCATGATCAGCACGGCCGCGGCAAAACCTTTTATGTCAAAGCTAGGATCACCGAACTTCTCTCCCGCTGCAATTGCCGCATTGGAAGCTTGCGCTAGTTCGGTAAAGACCGAGCCGACACCAACTCCTTCGCGCTGCCAGGCAAATGCCGGGCTGATCGCTACAGCTAAGGCTATCATAACGAAAACGTTGGCAAGGACAGGCCCAATAGCGGTGATCGCTGCGCCTCGAATCATTGCCTTTGTCTGTTCGGGGGTGAAGCCTTGAGCGTGCATAAAGCGCAAGGCGGTGCGCAGGAAATACCAAGCCATATATAAGCCTAGAATCGCAGTCATACCGCCGCTGGACCACACCCACCATTCATTTGAAATAACTTTCCAATCCATGTCAACCTCCTTTAGCGTTAATATTTAGAGATAGTTCATATATTAAATAAAATTAATCTGTAATTCCAAACATGTCAAGTAAGAATAAGACGAAAAATAAAGTTGTTTTTCGGAACTTTCTGCCAAATCTCATCAACTAATATTCCTTCTCATCTCTAGCCCCGAAATATTGAAGCCACCTTTGAGTTCATCAAACGCGGTCTCTTGCTCGATTTACTTTTGTTCTCTT
>DYKV01000496.1 GCA_020722415.1 Anaerolinea sp. | reverse complement strand
GAACGCTCCTCGCAATGACAACTATACGAAAATGTGACATTGTCAAAGTAATTACAGAACGAAAATACACTAAAGTAACTCCTCAGGTAATAGACTGGTTGAATGAAAAAAGGATATTTCCTCCCCTAAGGCAGGGGAGGATTGAGGAGAGCACGTGCATGTTTCAATCTCGTTTAAACTTCGAATAATCCGGCTGGGGCATATCATAACCCGAAACCGGTAAACCATTCAAAGCTCGCACCTTGAGTGGAAGCCCATATAAATGGATAAACCCTTCGGCATCGGATTGATCATACACATTTTCTTGCCCAAAAGTGGCAAAATCTTCTCGGTAGAGGCTGAACGGGCTCTTTCTCCCCGCCACCAGGATATTGCCTTTGTATAATTTCAAACGCACCTCACCCGTCACCGGACCCTGGGTGCTATCAACAAAGCCATCCAACGCCTCTCGCAATGGAGAGAACCACATTCCATTGTAAACTAACTCAGCATACTTAAGCGCCACCAGGTCTTTGAAATGGAGTGTTTCTTTATCTAATGTCAAAGATTCCAATTCGCGATGAGCAGTGAGCAAAATCGTCCCACCGGGTGTTTCGTATACCCCGCGCGATTTCATCCCCACCAAACGATTCTCTACCAGATCCACCCGTCCGATCCCATGTTTACCGCCTAGCCGGTTTAGTTCCATCACTAATTCGGCTGGGGAAAGCTTTTTCCCATTCAAGGTTATCGGCACCCCCGATTGAAAACCCAATTCTATTTCTTGGGGTTGATCGGGAGCATTATAAGGAGAGGTGGTGAGCTGGAACATATCTTCTTGTGGCTCTTGCCATGGATCTTCTAATGGGCCACCTTCATGGGATAAATGCCATAGGTTTCCATCGCGGCTGAAAATGGATTTTAGGGAAGCTTTAACTGGGATATGGCGACTCTGAGCATAGGCAATGGCATCTTCTCGAGAAGTAATATCCCATTCTCGCCAAGGAGCAATGACTTTCAACAGCGGGTCGAGAGCCATAAAAGTTAATTCGAAGCGTACCTGATCATTACCCTTGCCGGTTGCGCCATGTGCCACCGCATCCGCTCCAACTTGATGGGCAACCTCAACCAGGTGCTTAGCAATCAATGGCCTAGCGATGGAGGTTCCTAATAAATATTTGCGCTCATACACCGCCCCAGCCCGCAGCATACGGAATAAGTAATCGCGGGCAAATTCTTCGCGCAGATCCCGCATGACAAACTGACTTGCACCACTTGCGAGAGCTTTCTCCTCTAATCCATCTAATTCTTCTTCTTGGCCCACATTGGCAGTAAAACAAACCACTGCACACCCATAGTTTTCTTTCAACCATGGCACAATAATGGATGTATCCAACCCCCCTGAGTAGGCTAACACTACCTTATTTATTTTTCCTTTTGACATTTCAGCCTCCAAAAATTGATAATAAAAGACCCTCCGGGTTGGAGGGCTAGATTACAAAAAATAAGTCGTTTTTTACAATCGCTTTATACCGACAAATCAAAGCGCCCGTCCACCCCATTAAGGGATGTCACGCAATGACGGGAACGGCTTTCGATCTGCAATCTCTGATTCATTAAAAAAAAGTTTATCATGAGTTATTCGATTCGTCAAATGAATGGGTAGATTGGCAGC
>DYKV01000495.1 GCA_020722415.1 Anaerolinea sp. | reverse complement strand
TGGTCCCAAAACCGGGCTTGGTGATGGTCTTGGTGAAGGGTGTATTGTTACTGTATGGGGAAGCAATCTTGGGGATACTCAAGGAGAATCTAGAGTTGTTATTAAAGATTCATCAGGAACTGATAGAGAAGCAGCTTATATATATTATTGGAAAAAAGCTGATGGAGCGCGGCCTGGTGGTCCTTCTGATTTGTATTCCTCGCACGGAATGCAAGAGATTGCATTCTCAATCCCTTCGTCTTCTCTTGACGGACCAGGAAAGATTTATGTAGAGGTTAATGGTGAAGTTTCCAATGAATTGGATTTTTTTGTCCGTTCAACCGGAACTATCCGATTCGTTAAAACCGGCGGAACAGATTCAGGGATTGGCAACTGGTCATCTCCCTGGGCGAGCGTATCTTATGCGGTTAGGGGGAATACATCTGGGCCTGGTGATATAATCTATATTGCAAGTGATATTACTGATACAAATAGCGTTTATTATGGATCTGTTAGAGCTTTAGATGGGTATGAAAATAATCATATAGCTGTGGTAAGCTATCCCGGATTCTTGTACACAGTGAGATCCACATCAAACGGAGCGCTAAGAAATTACTATACAAGAAATGATTATTGGGTATTTTCTAAGATTCGAGCTGAATCTGTCGCATCAACAATTTCAAGTTCTGCTTTCGGTAGAATTGTAGGTTGTGAGCATAAACAGCCGAATGGTTATCATGCAAATGCAGCAACAGGGGCTATTTATTGTACGGCTGGGGAGTATCCAACACAGGGAACAAATAATTGTGATAATTTAAAAGTATATGGTAATTATATCCATGATTATGGCACACCCAATGTTACAAGCAATCTTGCGCATGCAACATATTTTAGCTTAAGAAGCGACTATGCTGCTATCGCTCCAGAGGTTGGATGGAATAGACTGGAGAATAACGGCGCGCGCTTCGGAATCCACGTCTATGATGAACATAATTGTGGAGAATTCACCGGCAATTTTGACATCCACGATAATCTGGTAAAAAATCAGGTTGGGGCGGGGATAAATATTGGAACGCAAGGTTGCAGTGAAAACCCTGATGGTTTCAGAGGAACTATTAGAGCCTATAACAACATCCTTATCAATCCTGGAAAATATTCATCGCAAGGGGCAACGGCAGGCCACGGGATAATGATTTATGGTAAGCAAAATTTCATGAATGTTAAGTTATATAATAACACAATGTATGGCTATGGAGATGATAGTTGCACTAGCAATGATGCATTTGTAGTTTGGTATCAACCTGGCAGTGCGTATCATTTTGATGGACGAGTTGAAATGTTTAATAATATCTTTGTTGATACACATAATTTTCAATATACACCTTCCACGAATGAACGTGCACCTGATAGCTTTGGTCATAATTTATGGTTTAGCACCAAAAATCCGACACAATCTCTCCCGACATGGGATACGAACGCCATAAATGTTGATCCATTGTTTGTTTCAAGCGCATCAGAAAATTTTCGTTTAACAGAAGATAGTCAAGCAATTGATGCTGGCGACAATAGCGTTTTGCCAATCGTAAAACGTGACATATTTGCTAATCTTAGAGATTCATCCATTGATATAGGGGCATGCGAATATTCCAGCTCTGCTCCTATTCCCTTCACCTGTTC
>DYKV01000494.1 GCA_020722415.1 Anaerolinea sp. | reverse complement strand
TCTAAACGTCTTATTAGATTTAAATGCAAATCACTCAATTTTACGCGCTCATTCCGGTTTTTGCCATTACTCTATTAACGCTTTTGGCCTATATTGTAATGCTTCTGCCAAGTGGACAGCGTTGATCACTTCTGCATCCGCCAAATCGGCGATGGTGCGCGCTAGTTTCAACACCCGATGATAAGCACGGGCGGAGAGCTGCAAACGGCTCATGGCAGTTCGCATGAGATTTTTGCCAGCTTCATCCAAAATGCAATATTGACGCACCTGGGCTGGACTCATTTCTGCATTGCATGTCACCGAAGGATCAGCAGCCTGTCCATCATCATTGACAATAGCAGTCCGAAAACGCTCCCGCTGCCTTTGTCGAGCAAATTCGACTCGCTGGCGGATCACCTCAGATGGTTCACCCAACCGGTCATCGCTCAATTTCTCATAATCAACCCGGGGCACTTCAATATGGATATCAATGCGATCCAATAGCGGACCGGAAATCCGCTTTTGATACTTGGTTACCATGGTTAACGAGCAAGTGCAGGCTTTCACGGGATCACCATAATAACCACAAGGACAAGGGTTCATTGCGGCTATGAGTTGAAAATTAGCTGGAAATGTCAGTGATCCTTGCGCCCGGCTGATTGTAACTACTTTATCTTCAATCGGTTGGCGTAATACCTCTAGCGTTCGAGGACTGAACTCTGGTAACTCATCCAAAAAAAGCACCCCGCGATGAGCAAGCGATATTTCGCCAGGGTGCGGCCAGTTCCCACCCCCCACTAAGCCAGCGTGACTAATAGTGTGGTGCGGTGCACGGAAAGGGCGGCTGCGGATTAGAGGAATATCAGGTGGCAATTGATCGGCAACCGAATAAATGCGCGTTACATCTAACGCTTCTTCGATGGTCATGCGCGGCAATATACCTGGGACCGCACGCGCCAGTAACGTTTTTCCGGCGCCGGGCGGCCCAACCATTAACACATTATGCCCACCAGCAGCAGCCACCTCTAAGGCGCGTTTTACGTGTTCCTGCCCTTTAATTTCCTGAAAATCCGTTTGCCCAACAGCAGTTATGGCATCAATTGAGGCAGAAGGGTATGGGGTTAGATGGATTTCGTTGCGGAGGTGAGCTGCCAATTGGGGTAAACTTTCAATGGCAAACACTTCCAAATCGGGGATCAGGGCTGCTTCGGCTGCATCTGCTTCTGGAACGAAAATCCGCTCGAACCCTTCTTGGTGGGCTAATGCGGCTATGGGTAAAACGCCTCGGGTATGGCGAACCTTTCCATCTAAAGATAATTCCCCGACCACCAGTGCATGCTCGAGACTTGGAGGGGGTATTTGACCCGTGGCAGCTAATACTCCTAGCGCAATGGGGAGATCGTAGGCCGGACCTTCTTTTCGCACCGTTGCCGGCGCCAGGTTTACAACCAAACGTGATCGCGGATATTTAAAATCCGCATTCTTAATTGCCGCCGCCACCCGTTCGCGGCTTTCTTGCACCGCTGTATCCGGTAACCCAACAATTGCCATAAAAGGTAAACCACCAGTGGTATCCACCTCCACTTCGACGATCACCCCCTCCAACCCAATTATGGCACAGGAATAGACACGGGCTAGCATAAAGTAAGTTTAGAATGGGATCGGGGAATTGTCAATAGAAAAATAAG
>DYKV01000493.1 GCA_020722415.1 Anaerolinea sp. | reverse complement strand
GGCACGTGGTTGGATGCGGCGCGTGGCGCTCTTCAGAGGGCGGATCTCTTCCCGCAGCGCGTCCAGCACCCCCTGGTCGGTGCCGATACAGTCCGCAATGGCATCCTTCAATTGAGCTTGGCTTGCGGGGTCGATCATCTTTTAAGACCTCTCGGTCGGTCACCTAGTGATACCCAACGACAAGCTGTGCGGCGAGGGAACCGAGTCCGCCACCAGCGTTTGGTTGGGCTCTATGTTAAATTACTAAGTTCTATTTGGATACCAGTTAATAGGCCGTCCAAAACACATTGCTGTAATATAAAGAAAACATCTTTAACGCTACATGGCATTCTTCCTTCGAGGTCTTGTTTAAGATATTCAAGCAAATCAGAACTGGCTGATCGAGTGAGAACCAGATGTGCATTATCGTGCCTATAGATTTTTATCCTTTGTAATGCATACCAAAGCCCTTGATAATTACTTTTTATAGTGTCCCAATAATAGTTTCTTACACCTATAGATTGACCATAGTTCTCAATGGATTCAACAAAACATTTATTACAAATGTTTATAAAATTTTCAAATTCCTTATCTTTATTAACAACAGTTGTTGCTACGAACTCATCAGCGAGCGGGAAAGAATTAGGACCGAAAATCTGTGGTGTTCCTGATTGTTTTATGGCCCGCTCAAGAAGTCGAATATCATCAACGATTGATTTCTTACGCTTTGACAACCAAGATTCTCTTTTCGATGTCTCAACAACTTTATACAGTGTCCGTCTTCCTTCTTTTCTAGCCAGTTCCATGCCGATATATCGATTGATAACAGGGATTGCTACAGAAGGTCGATTGAATCGGTCTTTAGAAAGAAGACCATATGATTTTAAGTGCTTTGTATACTCAGGATATGCTGCGAACTCGACAAAATCGTTTACTTGTCCTGAAGCTAATAGTTCAAGCATTTCATATTCATCAGGGTAAAATTGCTTTAATTCAGACACAACGTGGCGACAGTAAAATATCAACTCCGCGTCGCGCTCTTCTTCCTCTGCCTTGAGCCTTTTTAAGGTAATATTTACTGGTCTTGTTTCAGCGTTCTTCTTGATTATATTATTCGTTGTGCTACACGCCATACGCGTTAGCAGGGGATGACCACCATAGCGCGCATGAACATAGTTAGCTGCTTCAAAATCTAATTTTAATCCCATTCGTTTTCCGAGAGTTCTGATCATATTTCTAGTTTCGTCTTCACTTAAACCGACTAGAAATTGATAGGAAACAATTCCAAAAAGCGGATTTTGTATACCACCGATATTATCCATTTCAACAACATAGGGATTGACACCAGCTAATAGCGCGGATATTTTTCGATGACGGCTCTGGCAAGCCCAAAAGGTTTGCCAAAAATCAACAAAATCCTTATGCCAATGTTGATCATCTATAGAAATGGGCGAAATATATTCTATTTCATCAAAAACAAGCAGTATTGGTTTAGCCAATTGCCCAATAAGGTTTATAAAATGATCTGACGCTTCTACTTCGTTATAACAACCTTGATCTTCTATTTTGCAGTAATCAGCTATTTTTTCACAAATTTTACCAAGCAATTCATACCATCTTAACTTTCTAATAGATGGTAATTCTACTCCGACAGATAAATCTTGCACAATCATGGAGGCTGTGATATGCAT
>DYKV01000492.1 GCA_020722415.1 Anaerolinea sp. | reverse complement strand
CAGTCCGTTACCTGCGGAGGCTGGAGCCAATGATCGGATTTGAACCGATGACCTGTGGCGAATGTGGGTTGGATGCAAAGCAGGATGTTTTAAATCCCTTCAAGTATTTTTTGTTTCTTCTGATTATACTCATCATCAGTTATAAGGTTCTCATCAAGCATTTCCTTCAAGAGCCTAAGCTTCTCCACATTCGAGTCTTTGTTTAGTTTTGAAGGGGGGGCCTCGGCAGGGATGGGGGACGCTTGTTGTCTTGCCTTGTGATAACCGGAAAGCTTCTCTGATACTGTATCTAATATTTTGTAATCTTCATTGATGCTTTGCTTTAGGGCAATCCCACCAGATTGAAGTGCTTTGATTTGTTTCACGATGCCGGATCCCCTCCGTTTTAAATCGCTTATGGCATCCAAGGCTTGAATCCCCAATTCGGAACCGCCTTTAAAAGACCCCACCAGACGGCCCCATTCGTCATATATATTCCCTCTGATGTCAACATTTGATTGTGTCAGTGCCGCGATGGATTGGATGATATCTGAAAGTTCTTTTTCTTTAATGGCAATTTCCGCAGGGATAGATTTGAGAATGTTTTCATTCTTTGCAATAGCATTTTTCAAATTGTCAATGAAATCATCTGCTTTTTGGGCGGAATTGTTGAAGGCCGGACTGTAGCAGGCGTTTCCTGCAAAGTCAAAGTAATCCCCTTTAACGGGGATGACATTATGTAACGGAACGACGCTCATTCCCCCCATTACCTTGGAGCACCCCATGTTTTTAATTGTAACGTATGGGGTTGGATTTGAGTTTATCTCATCTAATATTGATTGGTTCTTTTTTAATAAAACCTGTCTTTGTTCTTCGGCCTTTGCGATAGCTTCTTGTCTAAGACGTTCTTGGGCTTGTTTTTTTGCTTGGGCTTCGAGCTTCAGCTTCTTTTGCTTTTCTTCTTGAGCTTTTTTATATTCTTCGGCTTTCGAAGGATCATAATTATATCGTATTTGGATTTCCTTTGGCAAATCTTCAAATCTAATAAAAGTCGCACCAACTGAATGAAGGATATGGATGCCAGTCGGATTAGTTTCAATTACTCTTACGTTCGAATATTTTTTACCGTCTATTGTCTCGATATCATCCCCGAAGAGATCGTGTGATGATGATAGAATTAATGTTAGGGTCAATAAAAGGCAGGTGGTTTTCGTCGATATATGCTTCACAGATCGCTCCCAATAGATGCGTGCCGTATTAAAGAGACATGCCTTGATCTTTTGTGATGACACATAAGGCATTATGACAAATAGAGCACCATAATAGCTAAAAGTCAATCCTCATATTGGAAAATTTTTGACGCGGGTTGATGGATATCCCCTTCTTCCAGAGACTATAATGGCATTTTGTAGGAATAATCCCGTGCAATGATTTTATGAGAAATAATTTATTTGCTAGTGGCAAGACTATTTCCGCTCGCCTCCGATTGGGGGAGTCGGCACCCCTTGGGGGGAGACTGGCGGTATTGGATTGCTTTTGCTTTTAGGTAGGTATCAACAGAGAATTTAAGGGTAATTACGGTTTCCATCGGAAGGGTTGCAAGGGAGGTGTTTTCACTATACAGAGAGTAAATAAGATTGGAGCCAATGATCGGATTTGAACCGATGACCTGCTCATTACGAATGAGCTGCTC
>DYKV01000062.1 GCA_020722415.1 Anaerolinea sp. | reverse complement strand
TTCTAAAACCTGTCATTTGGTATCAACCTTGCATCACCAATATCAATTTACCTTTTCATTCGTTCTGCAAAAAAGGAGAGTTTAGATGCGTAACCGATTGACTCATCCCTTACCTTACTTGACCTTAAGCGTCATCAGTATCTTTTTAGCTTTCTCCCTCTTCCATCCCTCCATAGATGCCCGTTCCGGAGTGATCGAAACCCTATCCGATGAAGAAACTCCTCCTTTCGTTTTCGCCAGCTTCACTCCCGGAACAGCGCTGCCATTAACCTCGCCGGATAATCGGGTCGAGATTGACCTAAACGCCGCCTCGTTTTCCCAATCCGCATCGGTAAAGTTATATAGCTTATCTGCCCCCTTCGGATTGTTGGACTGGCGGAAATGGGGTGGCGGCTTTCTTGTCCACGCTGAAGTTCCAGATAATGAAATGGCTGATCCTTTGGATACATTTGGGTCGCCCGTCACTATTACAATGACTTATCTGGATAATGGGTTAACTGCCGAAGAAGAAGCGTTGCTCAAATTGTTCTACTGGGATGAAGAAGGACAACATTGGATTGATGCTGTTACCACCTGTTCTCCATCTACCCAGCAACAGTTGGATATGGACAATAACCAGGTGATTACGGCGGTATGTCGAACCGGGGAATATGGATTGCTGGTGGACAAACCCCCGAAAGTAACCTATTTACCATTAATTTCTAGTAACCATTCCGCCTCCTTATCAGCGGGGGAAGCCGGGGGGACGGCTGAAGCGTCTAACAGTCTTGCCGCACCGCTGGCATCCTGCACGCAATTAATCGGCAACGGTAATTTTGAGAAAAACAAAAACTGGCTGATCCACGGATCCACTCGCCCAGCCATCTATACAACCGCAAAATCGCTAAACGGCGTTCGTTCTATGCGCAGCGGCATTGTGGATGCGGCGTATAACACGAAAAGTTTCTCTGTTTTCAGCCAAGATGTGAGTATCCCAGCCGATGCAAGCAGCGTTACTTTGACGTTTTACCTCTATCAACGAAGCAGTGAGAGCGGCGCCACAAGCTCAGCCGGCAGTTCTTTACCGGGAGTTCAGTCGCTAAATTCGCCAACAAAGGATATCAATTACGTCGGGCTTTATGATTTAAACAATAATTTAGTGGCGGATCCGTTGGTCTGGGAACGCAGTAATGCTCGTATTTGGACCGGCTATGCATTCAACCTGCTTGGTTTTCATGGCCGGCAGCTGCGCATAAAATTCGGTACCTATAACGATGGATTGGATGGCGTGACAGCCATGTATGTAGATGCTGTGTCTCTTGAGGTTTGTCCGAGCGCCATTCCAGTCGTTCAAAATGGGGGCTTCGAAAACACCACCGCCTGGGTTCGTTTGAACACCCCCATCCCAGCCGGATATTCTACAGCAAGAGCACATAGTGGAAAATACTCTATGTTGGCAGGAGTTACCCAAAATGGATCTGCTGCCAAAGGGTATTCTATTTTCGAACAAATGGTCTCCATCCCAAGCACAGGCAGCAGCGCCACTTTGCAATTCTATTGGTGGGCGCAATCTGGGGAATCGAATTTAAATTCATTGCCCGCTCAACTCTCAACCGATTCGTTTTTGCTGACCACGAATGCCAACGATGTCCAATATATGGCAGTTATGGATCTCAACCATAACATTCTAGCCTATCCACTATGGAGGCGCTCGAACAACCGAACCTGGGAAACAGCCAGCTTTGACTTAACCTCTTTCAAAGGTAAAACTATCATCCTTCGCTTTGGCGTATATAACGATGGAGATGGCGATGTGACCGCAATGTATGTTGACGATGTCAGCATCACGATCAGCCCATAATGCGAGAAGATCAGCCTTAAAAACAACATCCCGAAGTTTTTCGGGATGTTGTCTATTACTCATCCTTCACCCAATTGGGCAACTTGTCTTAAGAGGCCCAATACCAATAAACCAAGTTTGATCCCCTCGCCGGCGCCAATTTGCAAGCTTTTGTTTTCTTTATCCGTGCGTTGGATTAATAAATAAGCTGCGGTGAGACCAACCATAGCGCCCACCGCTGCTCCGATGAGCAAGGTCGTGGTTTTTCGGTTTTGCTTATTTGAGTTCATATTTTCCTCCACTATAAAGTTGTCGAAGAATGGACTTGGGCTGCCGTTTACGGGTTAATTTACTTAAAATTGCTAAAAAAGAGTGAATGCGCAGGATCGGCTCTACGCACCAGTCTGCAAATTTTTTAGTGCGGTTGGCAATTTTTGTGACATTGAGTTGCAAGAGATCCGCATAGCCGGGAAGGATATTGATCAATTTAATGCTAAAGATAATGAAGACTATGGTAACAGCCAACCCCACTAAAGTGAACAACATGGCTGGGATAAGCATCCAAATAAGGGCAATTTGAGCATTAAGGGATATTTGGCTTATGGTTGTGCGGGCATTAAAAATAGCCAGGACAATGATGATCAGGCCTGTAATACTGATAGGAAAGATAATTTGCCAAAAAGTTTGCTGGTGATGTCGGCGAGTACTTTCCGATTCGAGTAAATTCAACGGACGATTTGAATTAGAGGTCATATTTTAATTTTAACACATACTTGCCCCGCAGATAGCCCCTAGCGCTACCCAATCTCCTGATTGACGCCTGGAGATAGAGTGAAAACCATGATTTATCAATGCCTCCTCGATTTCATCGGCTTGTTCAGCTAATATTCCGGCAAGAAGGAGGGTTCCCTCTGGGAGAACCAATTTTGCCAACCCCTGTTCAAAGAGCGCCAAAATAATCGGGGCTAGGATATTCGCCACCACTAATTCTGCCTGTTGAAAAGAAAATTGGCCGGCTAAGATCTGTTCAACCGAGCCTATTCCGCATTCGATATAATCCTTTACACCATTCATCTGGGCGTTTTCGATCGTGGCTCGCACGGCTAGCTCGTCCGTGTCCACAGCTAACGCCCGGGCAGCTCCGCATTTTATTGCAGCAATGGATAATATCCCCGAGCCACAACCTACATCAATCATCCGATAGGGTTGGTTAGGATTCCGATCAGGATGGGTGAAAAGAATTTCCTCAATAGATTCTAGACAGAGTTGGGTGGATGGATGGGTGCCGGTTCCAAATGCCATTCCCGGATCCAGCCGAATGGCAATCCGCTCTGGTTGGGGGTTCTCCAACCAGGCGGGGACAATCATCAGCCTTCTGCCAATTGGGATAGGATGGTAATGGGCTTTCCAAGCTTCAGACCAATCTGTTTCTTGGATAATCTTATATTGGGGTTGGGGAATCGGTTGAATGCGTCCCAGATACCATAAGGCATGTTCCAGCGCCTCTTTTTTTTGTTCTAATTCTTCATTCAGCGGTAAATAGGCGCAAACCTTCATCAATCCGCTGGGTATTCCTTGCCCATCGGGGGTATAGCCTTTAATCTCTGGTTCGATCGCAACCCCACCGGGTGTGAAGCGGCTGAGTACTTCTGAAACGGCCTCAGCGATCTCCCCGTTTATCCACAGGGCAACTTCCAGCCAACCGTCATCATCCATCCTTACTATCCACCCATGGCTTCTTTCAGCCAATCCATGAAACTGCGTTCCTGAGGATGGGCATCTGTACCAAGGCTTTTCGCCAATTGCTCAAACAAGTGCCGTTGTTCAGCGGTAAGATGAGTTGGAATAGAGACATTCACCATCACTAATTGATCGCCGCGCCCATTCCCACGCAAGTGGGGTACCCCTTTCCCTTTCATGCGCAGCACTTTGCCTGGTTGTGTCCCTGGTGGAATGCGCAATTTAACTGGGCCATCCACCGTAGGGACCTCCACTTCGGCGCCTAAAACAGCTTGAGCGACGTTGATATCGAGATCAAGCAAGATGTCATTTTCACGCCGGCGGAAATACTTGTGTGGTTGGACATTAATGGCAATGTAGAGGCTGCCGTTTGGTCCGCCGTTTGCCCCCGGCTGCCCCTCGCCAGCCAAGCGAATCTGTGTACCTGAATCAACCCCACCAGGGATGCTGACGACTTTCTGGCGCGTCTTCCGTTCTAAGCCGCGCCCATGGCAAACATGGCAAGGGGTGGAGATCGTCTCTCCAGTGCCGCCACAAGTCGGACAAGTGGTGACTTGCACCATAGATCCCAACAATGTCTGGCGCACTTGACGGATTTCACCAGTGCCGTTACAGGTTGCACAACGGGTAGGCGTTGTGCCTGGCTCAGCTCCGCTGCCATTACATGTCTGACAAATTTCGTCACGCGTTATTGTGATCTCTTTATCTACCCCAAACACAGCTTCTTCGAAAGTCAGATTCACTTGAATCTGTAGGTCTGCACCCCGCCGCGGGCTATTGCGGCTGCGCCGCGAGGAACGGCTAAAAGATCCGAATCCGAATAAATCGCCAAATAAATCGGCAAAATCAGAGAAATCCACCGTGGTGAAATCCGGCATTCCACCCATTCCTTTAAGCCCCTCAAAACCATATCGGTCATAAGTAGCCCGCCGTTCAGGGTCAGATAAGACTGCATAAGCCTCGTTAATCTCTTTAAATCGTTCCTCCGCATCGGCATCCTTATTGATATCCGGATGGTACTGACGCGCCAATCGGCGGAAGGCTGATTTCAACTCTTCCGCCGAAGCATTGCGGGGGACTCCTAAAATTTCGTAATAATCGCGTTTTGCCATTCTACATTATTATCATTATCCTACATTTCGAAATTCACCATCCACGACATCCTCACCGCTCCCACCGGGTGGGGTTTGTCCTGAGCTTCCAGATTCGGGTCCTTGGGTTTCTCCGGTTTGTTGCCCAGACGATTGATAAGCTGCAGCGCCCACTTGCTGAATCACCTGGAAGAGTTTATCTGTTTGATTTTTAATCTCTTCAGCGTTATCACTGTTCATAACACTGCGAACCTTAGCAACCTGTTCTTCTACTTGTTTTTTGACATCGGCAGGGACCTTTTCACCCAGGTCACGCAATGTTTTCTCGGCAGTGTAGACCGCGTTATCGGCAGAATTGCGAGCTTCGATTAATTCTTTCCGCCGCCGATCCTCTTCGGCATGGGCTTCGGCTTCCTTGCGCATCCGTTCAACTTCCGCCTCACTTAACCCCGAGGAAGCAGTAATGGTAATGTTTTGACTGCGTCCGGTGGCTTTGTCCATTGCGGTAACTTTTAGGATTCCATTGGCATCAATGTCGAAAGTGACTTCGATTTGGGGTACACCCCTTGGCGCGGGTGGGATGCCATCTAAGATAAATTTACCGAGGGTTTTATTATCAGCCGCCATAGGGCGTTCCCCTTGTAAGACATGAATCTCCACTTGATTCTGGTTATCGCTGGCGGTTGAAAAAATCTGCTGCTTGCGGGTAGGAATCGTGGTATTGCGCTCGATCATCGGTGTAGCGACCCCACCGAGAGTTTCTATTGAAAGGGTTAGGGGGGTGACATCTAACAAAAGGATATCCTTCACTTCACCACCCAATACACCTGCTTGAATCGCAGCCCCCACCGCAACCACTTCATCGGGGTTAACGCCTTTATGCGGTTCTTTCCCAAACAATTTTCTGACGGCTTCTTGTACCGCCGGCATGCGTGTCATTCCGCCCACCAGAACAACTTCATTGATATCGCTGGGTTGCAAACCAGCATCATTCAACGCCTGGCGGACAGGGCCTAAGGTGCGCTCAATTAAATCTTGGGTTAATTGTTCCAATTTTGCGCGGGTGAAAGTCATCACCAAGTGCTTTGGTCCGCTGGCATCGGCAGTGATATAGGGTAAATTGATTTCGGTCTGCATCATCGAAGAAAGCTCGATCTTGGCTTTCTCGGCGGCTTCTTTTAAGCGCTGCAAGGCTTGGCGGTCTTTACGCAAATCAATGCCGTTTTCACGCTGGAATTCATCGGCAATATAGTCAATGATGCGTTGATCAAAATCATCACCGCCTAGAAAAGTATCCCCACTAGTCGAGCGTACTTGAAAGACCCCTTCCCCTACATCAAGTATAGAGATATCAAAAGTGCCGCCCCCTAAGTCATAGACAGCGATGACTTCATCTTTTTTCTTGTCTAAGCCATACGCCAGAGATGAGGCAGTTGGCTCGTTGATGATCCGTAACACTTCTAATCCGGCTATGCGGCCAGCATCTTTGGTTGCATTACGCTGTGCGTCGTTGAAATAGGCCGGTACAGTGATCACCGCTTGGGTGACTGGCTCTCCTAAATGGGCTTCTGCATCAGCTTTTATTTTTGCCAAAATCATCGCTGAAATCTCCGGTGGAGAATACTCTTTTCCGTCTAAGACCACCCGCACATCTCCATTTGGAGCAGCGGTAACTTTATACGGGATACGAGTCAGCGCTTTCTTTACTTCTGGATCGTCATAACGGCGCCCCATGAAGCGTTTGATAGAGAAGATGGTGTTTTCGGGGTTTACAACAGCCTGGTTGCGGGCAACTTTGCCAACCAATCTCTCGTGATTTTTATTCACGGCAACCACAGATGGAATTAACCGTTCTCCTTCCGCAGAATTAATGACGGTCGGCTCTCCGCCTTCCATCACCGCCACCACTGAGTTCGTAGTGCCTAAGTCTATACCTATGATTTTGCCCATAAATTTTCCTCCAATTGATTCGGTTTATAAGTAGCCATGGGTGGTTAACGAGCCACACGCACTAAAGCAGGACGTAAGACCCGATCGCCCAAGACATACCCTTTTTTGACTACTTCGATAATTTCTCCTTCAGAATAACCATCAGCTTCTTCGTGCGAGATGGCTTCATGGAAACTAGGATCAAAATTTTGTCCGCTAACATCCATCACTTTGACTCCTTCAGCCTCCATAATTGCAAGCAGCTTGCGATAAATGAGTTCGATTCCATTTGCCCATTCTGCGGCTTTTCCCTCTTGGGGACGATTCTTCAGGGCTCGCTCAAGGTCATCAGCAACCTCCAAAAATTTCTTGATAATGTTTCCAGCCGCTGCCTGGTAAGCCTGGGCTTGTTCGCGCTCAATTCGTCTTTTATAATTAGCAAATTCAGCCCGACTGCGTTGCCAGCCATCCAAATATTCGTTGGCTTTCTTTTCCAACTCTTCGATCTTGTTATTCAAATTTTCCTCCACATTGGTTTCTGGTGCTTCTGCCTCAGTTTCCTGCTCTTGATCTTGTGGTAAATTTTCCATCTCGCTAAAGTTTCCATCGTTCATCTTTTTACTCCTACACGGTGATAATTTGACTTTGATTTATTCCGAGTGTAGTTCAACAACTAAATCGCTCAGCAACCCTGCTACAAATTGCACCGTTGATATAGTCCTTCCATACGCCATCCGGATGGGTCCTAACACACCTAGCGCGCCGGTTGCCAAACCTGGAGCGCCATAACGGGCTAGCACCATAGAACAATCGCGCAGTTCCTCCCAGGTGCCTTCTCCTCCAATTAATACTTGAACGCCACCAACATTGCTCATTTCTATCGTGCGGGTTAATAGATCCTCTAATAAAGGACGCTCCTCCAAGATCCGTAACGCTTTCCGAGCCGTTTCACTTTCAGAAAACTCTGGCTCAGCAAGAACATGCGTCAACCCATCTCGATAAACTTCTCCGCTGAGGATATTGCTCGAATGGCGCAATTCATCAATAATAAGTTTGGTTATATCTTGTTCAAGCGCATCTAATTGGGCAGTGACGGCGGCGATACTTTCTGGACCCATCCCAGCCAACAGTTGATTTAAATGCCAAGCAGCCGTGCTAAGTTGTTCCTGGGAGACCGGTTCAGCTAAAGTGAGCATCTGCTGGCGCACATCCCCGCCAGACATGACCAAAACCATCAACACTTGCCGCCCGCGTGTATTGATCAATTCGAGGTGCTTAAACCGAGCCTGCTCGACATGTGGTGAAGTCACCAGTGAGGCTGCCCGGGATTGATGGGCAAGCACTGAGGCAGCTAGGCGCATCCATCGGTCAGGATCTGGCCCCACCTGATAAAATTGATGGGTAATCATCCGTTTGGCGTCATTGGGGAGTTCAATATGCCCCATTAATTGACGCACGAAATAGCGATACCCTTCCTCAGTGGGAACTCGTCCAGCAGAGGTATGGGGTTGCCTTAAGTAACCCGCTTCGGTCAGCGCTGCCATTTCATTGCGGATGGTCGCCGGTGACGCATCCAAATGATACCGCTTGCGCAAGCTATCCGAGCCGACCGGTTGGGCAGTGTCGATATAATCGCGGATGATCAGCGCTAAGATTAATTTCTGTCTCTCGGTTAATTCAGTCATCATCTTTTATTCAAATTTAGCACTCTCACCACGAGAGTGCTAATATAGCTACTAAAATCATACCATGGAGAAGTTTGTGCGTCAAGAATCCAAGGGCGGTATGAAAAATTTCTTATGCGAAATTAACAGTACTAGAACGGCAATCGGCAATATTTCTTCAAATGCTATTGGATGTTTTCTGTTTATGGAGATGCATTTGCTGGCGCAACCGTTCAAGGCAAGCTTGGAAATCATCTGGATAGGGTGCGGTGAAATGCATCAACGTGTTATAGTGTGGGTGGGTGAATTCTAAGGAATATGCATGTAAAGCCAAGCGATGAAGGGCAATCGATTCAGGGAATGGCTTGGTTTTATGGTAAAGTTGATCCATTACAATAGGAAAACCAATGGAAGCTAAATGAGCCCGAATTTGATGTGTTCGTCCGGTCTTGGGCTGGACTTCGAGTAAGGCATTGTCGGAAAATGTTTCCAGCACCTGGCACTGAGTGACCGATGGTTTTCCCCCCTCTGGATCAATAATAGTCCGATGATGTCGGTCGCCGTTGACCCGCAGGGCTGATTGGATGGTTTTCGTCCGCCAAGCCGGGCAGCCGGCAACAATAGCATGGTAAGTTTTATTGACCAGGTGGGCTTCAAATTGGGAATTTAATGCCCGATGAGCTTCTGCGCTGCGAGCAAGAACGAGGATACCGCTGGTTTCTTTATCTAACCGATGCACAATCCAAAGCGGCCCATATCGCTCGGTTAAGACAGAGGCAACATGTTCTCTGCTTGGGTCATATCCATCTGGCAACGTACGTAAACCAGCTGGTTTATTGATCACTAAGATGGCTGCATCACAATATATCTCCAGAGAATGGGCTTCAATTGCCATGGAGCGGCTCCGTGGCGAGAACTGCTTCGCCTCGCTTGACCCCAATCATAAGGAAAAATGCAACAACCATAAAAAGTGGAGCGAGAAGCATCACATTGTTATAGTTATTCCCGCTGAGTTGCACTAACCAGCCGTTGATATTCGGTCCAGCTATGGCTGCCAAGGTAGAAAAAAGGTAGTATAAACCGGTGTAGGTGCCTAAATGAATTGCATCGGTCATGTCCACCACCATCGGCAGGGAATTGATATTGATTAACGACCAGGCAAATCCGGCAACCATTAGGAGGATACCGATGATGGGAATAGTGCCTAGCACGGGAGCTTTTCCTATGATTGTAATCAGCAGAGAGACTGGCAGAAAATACATCAACCACATGGCGACGGTTATCAGGGCAATTCCGCTCATAATCGTTTTCCGTCTCCCGATTTTGCTGCCAATATAGCCGCTTGGAATGGCAAATAAGACAAAAATCAACGATAACTGCCCTAACAATCTAGCTCCATCGGCTTCTTCCAAGCCGAGATGTTTATTTGCATATAAGGTGAAGAAAGCTTCAATGGCGTTGTAAGCAACAAACCAGGAAAAAATTGCCAGCAAGACCCGCAATGCAGACCGATCGGCATCATGTAAGATCTCTTTTAAGCTGGATATCAGGCTGATGTCTTCTTTCGTCTGTTCAACATATTCTTTAGGTTCTTTTATAAAGATAAAAACCAATATTGCAGCCAAAACCACCAAGACGGATCCCAACCAAAATGGAAAAGCCGGGTTCATTCTATACAATGCGGAACCACCGAGAAATGCAATAATCGCCCCTAATCCTCCCATAAAATTAATGATCCCATTGGCTTGCGAACGATATGCAGAAGGGGTAATATCTGGCATCAAGGCGATAACCGGAGTGCGCCAAAACGCCATAGAGAGGAGCAATGTGCTGGTACAAGCAACAAATA
Organism: Anaerolinea sp.; assembly: GCA_020722415.1. Classification (GTDB taxonomy): domain Bacteria; phylum Chloroflexota; class Anaerolineae; order Anaerolineales; family UBA4823; genus UBA4823. The sequence goes on along the minus strand of DYKV01000062.1, from coordinate 1,100 downwards.
ATGGTAATATGCTCGCCAGTGGGATTAACCCAAATGCCAGAGCGCCAATTGGTGCACCGATTAAGATAAAAGGCATTCGGCGCCCGATGGGTGTCCGCAAGCGGTCTGACCAAGCGCCCACGGGTGGCTGGATGAGCAAAGCCGCGATGTTATCCAGCGTCATAAAGAAACCGATAAAAGCCGGAGCCAAATGAAATTTATTGGCTAGGAAGAGCGGTACAAATGCGTTATATACCCCCCATATAACGCTGACACCAAAAAAACCAAAACCCAATAAAAATATTTTGCCATAATTAAATTTCATTGTTTTCTCCTTGTTTTAATTCTTCTTCTGAGATAGACCGCTGCAATTTTTCGAGGTAAACCCGGTCTTGTTCAGTCAAGTTTGCTTGGGCTAACAAGTCGGGACGACGCTGCCAGGTGCGCAAGATAGACTGTTCCCTCCGCCAGCGGGCAATCCGGCCATGATCCCCAGAGAGCAAAACATCGGGCACTTTCCAACCCCGAAAATCAGCCGGGCGGGTGTAGTGAGGATACTCTAATAAATACGTGGCGTGGGAATCATCCATCGCGCCATCAGGGTCACCGAGAACGCCTGGAATTGGGCGGCTTATGGCATCAATAAGCACCAGCGCAGCCAGTTCGCCGCCGGTTAGGACATAATCCCCGATCGAAATTTCATCTGTGACCAGATGCTCGCGCACCCGTTCATCTACCCCTTCATAACGCCCACAGATCAATGCTAGCCGCGGAAGGCGGGAAAACTCAATGGCGACTTGTTGGTTGAACAGACGGCCCTGCGGGGATAACAAGATCAACGGACAGGGTGGAGGCACACCCAGTACACTTTCGACCGCGGCGAATATAGGCTCTGCTTTCATCACCATCCCGCCTCCGCCACCATAAGGTTCATCATCTGTAGTCTGATGTCTATCGGTGGTGTAATCGCGGATATTATGGAGATGAATTTCAATCAAGCCACGCTGGCGGGCTCGGTTTAGAATACTGATGTTGAGATAGGGCTCAAAGACTTCTGGCAAGAGGGTAAAAACATCAAAGCGCATATTTATATTGTAGCCGCACTTTCGTTTTTTTAGATA
>DYKV01000491.1 GCA_020722415.1 Anaerolinea sp. | reverse complement strand
TTGGACTTGCTTATCAGAATTGTAAGGAGAAGAATCTAAATTCGTGTTTAGAATACTCACATGTTCCGAAGATGGAATCTTAGTTTACTTATTCTACTTATCTTACTTTCCGCCAACTTCCGCTCACCAGAACGGGTTACTGCGCAAAAAAATATCCCATTCGCTAAATATATAATCCTGCTCATCGGGGATGGCATGGGATACAACCACCTTCAAGCCGCTAACCTATATACAAAACAGATACCCGATTATCAGAGCTGGCAGTCTGTCGGTGTATCTACATACCCTGAAGGAGGGACTTATGATCCTCAAGCTGCTTGGTCGGATTTTCTATACGTAACTTCTTCTCAAATTACCGACAGCGCTGCAGCCGCCACGGCACTGTACACCGGATCGAAAACGTCCATAGGCAGCATCAGCGTTAATGCTGATCACAGTGCCAGGTTATTGACCATTACAGAAATTGCTCGAACGAGAGGCATGGCGGTTGGAGCAGTAACCACAACCCCCATCTCGGATGCAACCCCCGGCGCTTGGATCGCCCATAACGATGCGCGCCAGAATGGTTTTGCAATTTTAGATGAAGCATTATGGGGAGACCCCAACACGACCGGTAATGCCGATAAGTCATATTATGAGGGTGGGCACGGCAAAACCATTCCACCAGTGAGTCTGTTAATCGGTGGCGGCCACCCTAACTGGTACACAACGGGAAATCATTTTGTTAACAATGACATTATTACAAAATTGAAAAACGAACTTAATCAACCCGGGGCGTTTAAATATATTGAAAGAATTTCCGGCAGCCCTGATGGCGGACAGCGATTATTAAACGAAGCGCAGAAAAACGATACGATGAGGTTAGTGGGTTTGTTTGGTGGCTCAAACGGTGATGTGGAATATCGTTTAGCGGATGGGAGCGGTTTCAATCCAGAAAATCCCACCCTTCCTGAAATGACCCGCGCCGCACTAGCTGTTCTTGAAAAAGACCGGGATGGTTTCATCCTAATGATCGAAGGCGGCACAATTGATCATGCTTCCCATGCCAACAAAATGAATGAAATGATCGGGGAAGTGATCGGATTTAATGATGCAATTCAAGCAGTGATAGATTGGGTTAATGACCCTTATAATGCAAGCGATTGGGAAAACACTCTGGTAATCATCACTGCTGATCATGAAACTGGTTATTTAACCGCCTCTCCAAGTGCCTTCGCTGATCAGCCTCTTGGAGAAATCTCACCCAATACCCTCCAATTCGAAAAAGTTATTTCCTCTACTGGGCGCAGGGCGAGCTGGGTTGATCAAAACAATAATAATGAAATCGATAGCGGGGAAACGGTTTACTGGGCATGGAACAGCGGCGGTCATACCAACAGCCTGGTGCCGCTTTTTATCCGTGGAAAAGGAAGTGAAAAACTCAATCAATACATTCGGGGATTTGATCCGATCCGGGGAGATTATATTGACAATACAGACGTATTCAAATTAATGCATGATGCGCTGGGATATTATTATTTCCTCCCCATTGTATTTCAGACGGTTAGCCAACTCAATAATCCATGATAAAAAACACCTCGATCACTTTTCTCGTGATCGAGATGAATTTGCTATTGTGCCCCCAGCCAGATTCGAACTGGCGTTTTAGCCTTGAAAGGGCTGCGTCCTGGTCCCCTAGACGATGGGGGCAAACATGC
>DYKV01000490.1 GCA_020722415.1 Anaerolinea sp. | reverse complement strand
TATTGATATCTTATATCGAGAGGTTTAGGGTTCAGTAACTCCATGATGATACTGAATTATTCATTAACAAATTAGAATTTTCTAATTATTAGATATATCTCATGAGGGAGTTTGCAACGAGGTTATTTCACATTTTCGATACGTGAGGAGCAGTGATGAAATTCCGCAAGATAGTCATATTGTCAGCAGTCAGCATCTTAATTTCCGGGACCGCCTGGGCGCAGACCAATCAGGTTCCCCAGGATCCTATCAACAATACTCTGGATCCCCAAAGTCCCTTTGCGACGCTATATTTACCGCAAAATGCGCCACAGGCAAATGATCAGGTCGGTCCTTCAGAGTGGACCCACGCCTATGGAAACCCTCAGCACAACGCCGGATTCCCTGTTGCGCACAACGCGCCCCGTTGGATTCGTGATGGCGTCCGCTGGAATTTCCCTGAAGCCCGGGCCTGGCCGCTCAATGATAACCATCCCTACGGCGAAAAAGTGGATGGCCTCAAGGAAGCACTCCCGGTACAAACCCAGTTTTATGGAAATGCTCTGGGCGTTTCGGTGGTCAAAGGGGTCGTGTATGCGGAAAGCGATGATATGTTCGCTTACGCCGTCAATGCCCAAACTGGCAAGCTGATCTGGCGGAGCAGCCCGGTAGCCAATACCCTCATGGGTAATCCTCTGGTCGTCGGCAAAAAGGTCTACCTATCAGCGGGTAGCGTGTCTTTCAATTTTGCCAATGTCATGGAGTACGCCAAGCATCCCAAGCAGGCCGGACGCGGCAAGGATATCAGCTATAACGGGATTTTCTGCCTGGATCGTAAAGATGGCAAGCTGCTCTGGAGCTTCAAGACCCAGGGTGATGCCATGCCCACCCCGGCCTATGCAGACCACTCCCTTTTCATCAGCACCGGCGATGGTAATGTTTACCGGATTCACTCTACAGACGGAAAGGCCATCTGGAAAACCCATGTAGGGGGCATAGCCAACATGTCCAGCCCCGTAGTCTGGAAAAACCATGTCTATGTCTCCATGTCCGTCATCCCCGGTCTTTATGCCCTCAATGTCAATAACGGCAAGGTGTTGTGGAAGGGTGAAATTCCCGGTGCTGTCAACACCGGCATGGGCGATGTATCCCCCGCTGTGGATAACGGTATTGTCGTCATGGACACCGTGGCCAACCCCAAAATGGTGGATGGCAAACCCACCATGGAAACCCTGGTTCGGGCTTTTAATGCCAATACCGGACAAGTTCTGTGGACAGACAATATGGGACGTGGCCCCAAGATTCCGGCCTTCAAGGGCGGGGTTCCCATGATTCATGATGGGATGGTTTATGTCGGTTCTCCTGTCACCTCGACCTATGAGGCCATGAACCTGCGTACCGGTAAAGTGGCATGGACCTGGCACGTACCCAATCCTGGTCCTGCCGGAGCAGGACGTGGTGCACCGACGTACTATGAAAATATGCTCTATATTTCTACCGGACCGGATATTTATGCCATTCAGCCTAAAACCGGGCAGATGCTTCACGAATATCATGTCGGGGGTCGTTTTGGCATTGTGAACCCCACCATTGTTGGGGGCACTATCTACCTGGGGAATTCGTGGGACTGGATCAATGCCGTACCGGTCAAGGACGTCAATCCGCAATTCAACGCCAACAAGGCTTAACAGGAGTCAAGCATGGCAACAACGATGAACT
>DYKV01000489.1 GCA_020722415.1 Anaerolinea sp. | reverse complement strand
AATTTTAGGTAAATTGGGCGGCTGGCGCTATAAATTATTCCAAAATTATGATAGGATAAGATGATTTTCAAATAAACATGAAGAAAGGACGAACGCTAAAAATGAAAGAGAAAGGATTGAGAAATATTAAAATTGCAAGCATTGGGTTTATCTTTATCATAACCAGCCTGGCTTGTTCTTTTTCAATTCCATCTACACCACTTCAACTCCAACCCACAACGGTTGAAAAATCTTCACCACCCATGTTCTCCCAACCGACAGCTACGCCTTTTGTTGTGCCGCAGCCGGTCTTGGATGAACAAGGGGCATTAGTCAATCTTTATGCTAGGGCAAATCCAGCAGTGGTAAATATTACCGAATTTGTAAAGCAGGGCAGTAAAGTTGTGCCACTCGGGCAGGGTTCTGGTTTTGTCTATGATGAAAGAGGTTATATCATTACCAATGCCCATGTAGTGGAAGGCGCAGATGAACTAGAAGTTACTTTTTCGGATGGCACAATTGAACTGGCTGATTTGGTTGGAAAGGATCTCAATAGCGATTTGGCGGTTGTAAAAGTGAAAAAGTTACCTGCTGGAGTTCAACCATTGCCATTAGGGGATATCCATAATCTAGCTGTGGGTCAAACCGTCGTGGCAATTGGCAATCCATTTGGATTAGAAGGCACGCTAACGCGCGGTATCATTAGTGCTCTCGGCCGCTCGATTCCAGCTTTAACGCCGTTTACAATACCTCAGGCAATTCAAACCGATGCAGCAATTAATCCAGGGAATTCCGGGGGACCTTTATTAAACCTGCAAGGAGAAGTTATCGGTGTGAACGCGCAAATTGAGACAGGTGGGACAACTGCCGCCAACACCGGAGTGGGTTTTGCTATACCAGTTAGTATCATCAAATTAGTTGTCCCCGATCTGATCGAAAAGGGAAAGCATGAGTGGGCATGGTTGGGAGTGCGTGGTGGGACCCTCAACCCTTGGATACGTGAGGCAATGAAATTAAATGTGGATAAAGGGGCATATATTGCAGAAGTAGTCCAGGGTGGTCCTTCTGATAAAGCTGGATTACGCGGTTCATCGAGTACGGTTACTCGCCAAGGGCGGGACATCGAGGTTGGCGGTGACGTGGTAGTGGCAATTAATGGGCAACCAGTGCGGTCTTTCGATGATTTATTAATTTATGTCTCCCTTAATTCCAAACCGGGAGATGTGGTGGTATTAACTATCCTCCGCAATGGAAAGATGCAGGAGGTGAAGGTAACCCTGGAATCACGTCCTGAAAATTTAGGGGAATAATTTTTACATCTCCCTAGAACAGAGACGCAATGGGTATTGGTTTGCCTGTTGCGTCTCGCCTCTCAAATTAGAGGATGATTCCAAACCATTAAAAGAGAGAGTGAAATTTGGTTATTCTTTTCACAAAGTTTGTTTCTCCAAACCCTCCATTAGAAGCACAGATTTCCTTACATTCAATTTATGAGTCCTCTGTAAAAGATCTTTAGCCACGAACGACAGGAAAGAATTCTGCAAAGCGAAATTCAAAATCTGGAACTGCGGCGCAAGAGATGAAGGGCGGACGGCTGTTCGCCCCTACTACCCCGTCCGCCTGCGGCGGCCACCCCTTCACAGAAGGGGAATTCTTCCCCTCTGATAGAGGGGTGTCAAGCGCAGCCTGACGGGGTGTTCTTTTCCCCTCTGATAGAGGG